>CAZQHW010000057.1:0-15070 GCA_964593395.1 uncultured Halobacteriales archaeon | reverse complement strand
CCTTCGACCTCGCCGGCGACGAGGTCCACGGTGCCGAGAACCGCGGCGACGTGCCAGTAAAGGGCGTCGACGTGTTCAGTCCGCCGCGGACGGACCCGGACTGGGCCGAGGACTGACTCTCACGTCGGGGCGCGGGCACCGCGAGGGGCCTACGGGGAGTCGTCGAAGTGGCCGGTCTGTTGCAGGTGGTCGAGACAGGTCAACCCGGCACGGGCCTGGACCGTGACCAGTCGCCGGATGGGAATCGGCTCGTAGTCGAGTTCCTCCACGAGCGTTCCCATCGTGTCGTGGAACTGCCGTTCGAGGGTACGCCTCGCCGTCACGAGACGGTCGTACCCCGTGCCGTTCGCCCGCATAGCCGCCTGGTCAAGCAGTCGGAGAAATGACCCGATGGCCGACGAGACGTAGAACTGCATGATGTACCGCGCGTCCATCCGCTGAGCGACGGTCGCCGGTCGGTCGGTCTCCTCGGCTGACCGAGCCCACTCCTGTTGTGCCACAAGCCCGCCGATCATCTGGTCGGTGTACGATTCGATCGACCGTTCGAGACGGCAATCTGGCAGGAGGTCTTCCACGGCGTCGTACTGTTCACCGACTTTTTCGGCCAACTCGATCGCCTCGTCGTATCCCTCGACGACGACGGTCTCGCGAGACCGGTCGAGTTCGGTCTGGTCGGTGATACGCGGCTCGCTGAAGTACGGGAGTTCCACGACGAGTTCGACGACGTCGTCACTGACGCTCCGTGCGTAATCGAAGCTCGTCGCGCCGGCGAGCATCTCTGCCGGGTCACGGTCGCCGTGTTGTTCGAACGTCTCGAACATCGTCGACGCCGCCGGCAACTGGTAGATGGCGTCGGCGAACGCCTCGACCGTCGGTATCTCGGGTTCGCCGAGATGAAGCGGGATGTCGCTGTCTGCCGGGATCTGGTGGAGAACGTCGTGAAGCGACTCGAGTGGCTCGCTCAGGTAATAGTAACAGCCTCCGAACCCTGCGTTGTGGAGGCTGTAGATGAATCCGGGTTCGTGGGTATCAATCACCCGCATCAAAGCCTCGGTCTCTGGCACCGGATCATCGAACTCGTAATCGCCGTACTCAAACGGGAACGACCACTCGACCTGTTCGTCACTGGCCGGTCGATAGTAGTTCTGCGCGTAGTTCGACAGCGTGAACGGTCCGTCGAACCATCCCTCGTTCAAGCGGAGTCCGTCCGGGTCGGCCGCCTTGACCAGCACGAACCCGTAGTCGAGTGACTCACGAAGCGTGTCGTTCTCAGCAAGTTCGTGGGCGAGAAAGTCAAGTGTCATGCACCCGATCGGTTCGTTCGGGTGCGGAGCGGCGAACATCAGCGCGGTCTCGCTCCCCTCTCCGAGCGTGAGTCCCCATATTTCATCGCCTGCGGCACTCTCTCCGAAGGTCTCGAAGGTCACCCCGCCGTGTTCGGCGGCGAGTGTCTCGTCTCGCGCCCGGTGCTCGTTGACGTCGAAAAACGAGTCGTACGCCGGCACCTCGTTGACGACCTCCGAGAAGGACCTGATCGTGGGTGTCTCTGACACTGCGAACGTTTGTTTTGGCCGACATCACAAAAGCGTGATGCGGAGACGATCTTACGGGGAACGCCGCCCCCGGTCAGTCGTCCCATTCTGCGGCAGGAGGAACGGTGCCGGCACTGCGGAAGAACTGAGATGTTCTGCGTAGCAGTGTCTGCGACGTAGAAACACAAAATTAGGTAAAGCGCCCACCGAGTGCTGACTCAAAGTCTCCCAACTAAATCGCTAATTACCATCAAATTGATTAAGAAGGTCTTCGGTCAATTACTCTAGATACCCGTCATATTTTTTACGCCAATCTCGTCTCTACTGATGACGGATGCGGGATTCATCATATATCGACCAGCACGAAGTCAGTAGTTGTACGACAACTCCAGACGGTAGCGTAATCTGGACAATCAACGGGGACGACGGATACAACGTGTACGTTGACGGCGAACAGGTCACCGATGGTGCACTCGATTACCGGTTCGTATACTGGCTCAGTGGCCGTGACACGGTGCTTGTGCTGGCCGACCAGCACGGAACGTACCGGTACGACTTCATCGAACTTGACCCGGACACGGGCGAGGAAACAGTTGTCCTCGAAAACAAAGAAGACGCCCTCCGACTGAACCCGGTCCACCATCCAGTTGACCGGAGTATTCTCGGGTTCGTCTCACCGGAATCCGAGAACGGAATGACGATACACGAACTGAACCTCGACACGGGCGAGGTCGAGGAAATCGCCGGCGGTCCGGGTCCAATTTTTCATTTCGACTACTCTCCAGACGGAGAGCGAATCGTTCTCCAGACCGGCCTGTTCAACGATACGGCACTCCACACAATCCGCCGCGGCGAAGAGGAGCCCGACACTGTACTGGACACCGACGGGGATGATTTTCTCTACTTCCCGAACTCCCAGATGGCGATGCGGACGTACTGGGGTGAGGACGGTATCCTGTTCGGCTCAAACCAGAACGGGACGGCAGACGTCGGCGTGCTTTCGCCCTCCGATGAGAGCATCGAGTGGCTCACCGACTCCGAGTACGACGTGATGGCCGTCGGATGGGGACCGGACGGAGAGTACGCGTACGTCGAACAACAACCCTGCACGGCTCTACTCTACCGTAGCCGTGGTGACTCGGTTGAGCAAGTCCGCGATGGCGTCAACGAACGGGCGTCGTGGACCCCCGAAGGACTCGCATACGTTCACAGGGAGTACGACACACCCGGGGAAGCCGTCGTGGACGAGACCGTGTACAAGTCCGTTGGCGTTGAGGCTGAGGACCTCGTGGAGCCGGACCACGTTACCTACGAGAGTTCGGATGGCGTGACGATTCACGGACTCCTGTACGAGCCAGACGACGCAACCGATGCCGTCGTGTTCGCACACGGCGGTCCAGTTCTCCGGAACACGCAGGAGTACTCGTGGCGCGAACAGTACCTCGCGTCTACTGGTACGGCTGTCCTGATGCCGGACTTCCGCGGGAGCGGCGGCTACGGGCATTCGTTCATCCACGCTACCGACGAGGACGTCGGCGGCGCGGACGTCGAGGACCTCTCGCACGCCGCTTCATTCCTCGACGAGAGGGGGTACGACAATGTCGGGGTGTACGGGCATTCCTATGGTGGGTTCCTGACGCTGATGAGTCTAGCCACCACGGACGCGTTCGCGTTCGGTATCTCGCAGGCCGGCCCGCCGGACTGGCGTGAACTGTTCGACACGATGTTTGACAGTAGTTGGCTCGTCAACAAGTTCGGCGGGACCCCAGAGCAGAGACCGGACCTGTACGAAGAACGGTCTCCAATCACGCATGCCGAGAATATCACCGCTCCACTCATGCTCGTGCAAGGGATGGAAGACCGGAACGTGCCCCCTGAACTGGTTGAGAGTCTCATCGATGTCCTCAACGAGATTGGGACTCCGTACGACTATGTCACGTATGAAAACGAGGGCCACGTTTTCTCCCGACCCGAAAATAAGGCTGATGCAGCAGAGCAAATGGCCCAGTTCATCTCGGAAAACTCCTGACCGTGTTGAGGCCTCCGACTTCATCCCTCAACTCCACTCAATATGATGAACGAAATGAGAACGGTCGACGTACGAGGCGGAGAACTGGCGTATGCGGTCGAACGGGAGGGTGACGGTCCCCCGGTTGTCTTGCTTCATCCAGTAATGACGTCACGGACCGTGTGGGAGCCTCACGTCGACTATCTCGATTCAAACACCGCCATCATAGTTGCTCTCCGCGGACACGGAGAAACCGGCCCGACCAGCGTCGAGACGTACAGTTACGACCTCTTCGCCGACGACCTCGCCGCACTCGTCGAGACACTCGACGGACGCCCCGTTCTGGCCGGCTGTTCGCTTGGCGCTCAGACTGCGTTGCTGTACGCACGCGACCATCCGAACGCGGTTACTGGCGTCGTGGCTGCCGGGGTCGCCCCACTGGCTGGCCCGATGCAGTATCTCGCCCCGGTCGTCGAGCGTCTCCAATACGGACTGACCAAACTGCTCGGATACGACCGCCTCCACCGTCTACTCCCGGTATCGGAGACGAATGTCGACGAAGAGGGATACTGGCGGCTGAGAGAACTGCTAACTGATGACGATTCCCGCTGGGAGACGACGACACTATCGACGCTTCTGGAAGACATCGATGTCCCGGTCACTCTCGTCCGTGGACCCTCTGAAAACGAGTTCGACAGCGATGTGATGACCCACGAGGGCGTGAACATCGAAACAGTTCCCGAGGGAGGACACCTCGCCTCTGTCAAGTGTTCCGCAGAGTTCGCCACCATCGTCGAGCAGATGGCTCGACGGGCACCAGACTGACTCGCTCTCTGCATCTGCTGGCCATCGTCGGTCGATACTCCTTTGACCCTACCGCCGATTGGACGCCAGATTAATATTGAAGTATCTCTCAATACTTATAACATATATGCCGACGGTCGAGACGAACGGTGTCGAGACATATTACGAGCGCGAGGGAGAAGGTCCGTCGGTCATCCTCCTCCACGGGGCGACTGGTAACCACCGGAACTGGGAGCAACACGCCGAGGCGCTCGCCGACGATTACGAGGTTATCCGGTACGACGTTCGGGGGCACGGTCGCACGGAAGGGTCTGACCTTGACCGCTACAGTATCGGCCTGTTCGCTGATGACCTCCACGCACTCGTCGAGACGCTCGATGTTGACGCACCGCGGGTCTGTGGGCTCTCGTTGGGTGGACTGACCGCGCTCACGTACGCCGCGAGATACCCGGACGACCTCTCGGCGCTGGCGGTCGCCGGGACAGTCACGCCGGAGCCGCAATCGGTCAAAGAGCGGGTCGCATGGGGTGTCATGACGCGGGTACTGACGGCCGGACTTCGGTACGTGGGCTATGACCGTATCAAGGCAGCCGAGCAGTGGCTTTCGGAGCGACTCGGAGAAGACAGAGACCAGAGCCAGCAGCAACGCGAGGACACCGATTCTGACGGGGAGAGGACTATCGAGCCGGAACCAGATTCGAAAGAGTACGCGAAGGTGTACAGCGCCGCGACCACGTATCGGCAGACACCGATACTGATGGAGAATATCAGCGTCCCGACGCTGGTTATCTACGGCGAGAACGAACCGTTCATCGAGGACCACCTGCCGGTCTACCGGCGACGACTCGCTGACGTCACCGTTCATCACATCCCCAACGCCAGTCACAACTCGCACGAGCAGAACCCAGACGCATTCACAGCGGCGCTCACGGAGTTCTTCAGTCAGCGAGTATCGGGTGAGCAAAAGATTCATTAGTAGTTGCACTCCGCATTAATGGGGGGCAGGAGACCGGGAAAGTCTGAGTGAGTCCTCTGCAGAGACTCTCTCGGTTACAGATTTGTAGTTCCTGCGTCAATTCACGCTCTCAAGAAAATTATCAATCCGAGTAGAATTGGGAGTAGAACACGATGAGTAAAAGAACAATAATTGTCGCTCGAAAACTCGCAGCCAGCCGGTTCAGTATATCTTCACTCTCGTGACCTTATTCAAACGTTTTTGAGATAATTCCGCAGGCTCTTCGCCTTGCTCTGTCTCGTCGGTCGGTCGTCATGCCACAAAAGTACGCTATCGCCTACGTCGGTCCGGTCGCCGGTCACGTCGGTCGATACTTCTCGCCCCCGCTGTCCCCCGATTGGACGCCAGATTAATGTCGGGCTATTCCTCAAACACAAATAACAGATATGCCGACGGTCGAGACAAACGGTGTCGAGACGTACTACGAACAGCGAGGTGATGGTCCGCCGCTCGTGTTCGTCCACGGCGCCGGGTTGGACCACCGGATGTGGAGCCCACAGATGGAGGCGCTCGACGACGAGTTCGACATGGTCGCGTACGATTATCGGGGCCACGGACAGACCGGGCCGACCGCCCGTGAGGAGTACTCCATCCAGATGTTTGCCGACGACCTCCGGGCGCTCCTGCAGGAACTCGATGTCAGAGAGCCAATCCTCTGTGGGCACTCCTACGGCGGGCTCATTGTCGGCGAGTACGCCACCCAGTACCCCGACGACGTCGCAGGCGTGGTCCTCGCCGACGCCCGCATCGAATTCGGTGAGACACGGTTCGAACGGGTGTTTATCGGCCTGTGGCCGGTGTTGCGGCGGGTCGCGGAGACGGTCGGCCAGAAGCGGTTCGAGCAGGGATTGAACCGCGTCGCTCAGTACTTTGTCGACGCCGAGAGCGGTCCCGACGAGCAGATCGACGGACTCGGAATGAGCCGTGATGGGTATATGTGGGATGCCCGAGAGTACGTCACCGTCGCCGAATTCAGCAAACTGTACGACGCCGGGGACAAATACGATGGTGTCGATCTTGATGCACTTGACTGTCCCGTTCTCGTCGCCTACGGCGAGGGGACCGCATCCGTATTGAAAAGCGAAGTCGGGCGCGTCGCCGGCCAAGTGAACGAGGTCCGCGTCGAGGCCGTTGAGGGAGCCGGCCACGACTTCACGATTATCAAGCCGAATGTGTTCACCGATGTCTTGCGCGAATGGCATGAAGCGGATGTCGCGGTAATAGGCGACGCCTGAGTCGCCTACCTGTGGACATGGACTTGTTTTATAATCTCGCACTATTGCTGCCACGGATAACTGGCGCGTATTCGGATGACGGCACAGAACACGACCAGCGCCCGGACGTGGCACTCTAACTTCGCGTAGAGGCTGCCGGGACGGGGTGACTGTTTTTACAACGAGTGGGTTCGGACGCGTGGAAGTATGAACCGGAACATTACGATTGACAGCTTGACGAGTCGTGCTCATGATGATGTGAGGTCGGCTCCGCACTGTGTGCCAGCGCCAGTGGTGGGTGTGTGAGCGCCGACATGGTACAAGATGCGGGTCCTGTGTATGTCTCACGTGGGCAGGCCGTCGTACGGGTATCGTCTTCCGACGACGGGGGTATCGCGGAGGTCCCGGTGGACGACTCGGTACGGGCATCGTGGACGGGTGGAAATCACCCCGGAGAGGTCTGCCGCTGTCAGGCTCGAACTCGCTGTTTCCCGGTATAGTCGGGTAAAAGAGGAACGGCGTTGTCTGCTCAATCCGCGGAATGCACAGCGCTCATGGACTCGCCGGGATTTGAACCCGGGGCCTCTCCCATGCCAAGGGAGTGATCTACCGCTGATCTACGAGCCCTCACTCATCGGTATCCGCGCCCCCCGCTTAAACTCCTCGGAACGGTCGCGCTCAGTCGACGATGCCGATGGTGCGGACGTGCCGTTGCAGGGCACGCTCGCTGTCGAACGTCTCCCCACACAGTTCGCACTCGCAGGGTCCCTCGGTCGTTGACTCCCTCGGGTCGTTCATCGTGACTGTACAGTTAGGCGACACGGTAACAAAGCACTTTCGACGGGTCGCCAGTGGGAGTGGAAACGTTTTAGTTCGCCATTGGCGTCCGATACATCGGGAACGGCACGACCGCAAATCTGACTCGCCACGTCGCCGTGGCTTGGGATTGCGGTAGTGCAACACCGGCGGTTGTGCGGTTCCTGTCCTCAAACCATGGCACGAATGCACACGCGCCGACGCGGCTCGTCCGGGTCGGACCGACCGGACGCGGAGGAACCGCCCGAGTGGAGTGACGTCGACCCCGACGCCGTCGAACAGCGGGTCGTCGACCTCGCCGAGGAGGGGCACAGCCCCTCGGAGATCGGCCTGAAACTGCGTGACGAGGGCGTCACCGGCACACCGGTGCCGGACGTGAAACTCGTCACCGGAAAGAAGGTGACCGAGATCCTCGACGAACACGACGCCGCCCCCGAACTGCCGGAGGACCTGCACAACCTGATGGAGAAGGCCGTCGCACTGCGCGAGCACGTCGACGAGCACCCGCAGGACGTCCAGAACAAGCGCGCCCTGCAGAACGTCGAGTCGAAGGTCCGTCGTCTGGTCAACTACTACCAGGGCGACGAAATCGACGAGGACTTCACCTACTCGTACGACACCGCCCGCGAACTGCTCGACTGATGGCCACCGTCGACCGCGACGGGGACGGGACGATCGAGGACGCCGAGGGCGCTGTCTCGCGCCTGGCCAGCGCTCAGTTCGTCCGGATCGTCGCCCGCGCTGACGGCGACGGCGTCGCCGCGGCCGGCACCCTCGCCCGCGCCCTGTCGGAGCGTCGAGTCCCGTTTCAGGTGTCGACCGCCCGGACGGCGGCGGGTCGTGCGGCCCGCACACGGGGTGGCGACGACGCAGAGACCGTCCTGCTCGGTGCGGCGTCCGCGCCCGACGGCGTGGTCAAACCACCGACGGACGACGCCCGCGAACCGCTGTCGGTCGCCGCCTGGCGGATCGCCAGCGAGTTGGGCGTCGACCGCGCGGCGGCATCGCTCGCGCTCGCCGGCGTCGTGGCCGCGGGCCGGCACCCCGAGACGGCGCCGGCGTCACTGCTACAGGCCGTCGGCGCAGAGCGCCAGCCCGGCGTCGCGGTGCCGGTCACGGACCCCGTCGACGGCCTGGCGCACTCGACGCTCGTCCACGGGCCGTTCTCCGGGTCGCCCGACCGCGTCCGGGAGGCCCTCGGCGACGTGACGACCACGCTCGGGGACGTGGAGGCGGCCCGCTCGCTCGCCTCAGCGACGACGCTGGCGACGTTGAGTGCGGACGCCAGTGCCACCGCGGCGGCGGCCGTCGAGCGGGCACTCCGGCCACGACTCGCCGGCCCGATGACGACGCTGGGAGGCTACGCCGACGTGCTCGACGCCGCCGCCCGGGAGTCACCCGGCACCGCGGTGGCGCTCGCGCTAGGACACGACGCCAGCGACCCGGCGCTCTCGGCCTGGCGCGAGCACGGTCGCCGCGCCCACGAGGCGGTCCGCGAGGGTTCGACCGGGCGGTACGACGGCCTGCTCGCGGTGCGGGTCGACGGTCCGGCGCCGGTCGGCACCGTCGCGCGACTGGTCGCCGCCTACCGCTCGCCGGAACCCATCGTCGCGGTCGCGACCGACGAGCGGGCGGCCGTCGCCGTCCGGCCTGACTCTGACAGTCCCTCGCCCGGCGCCAAGCGGGCGGTCCGGGCCGCAGTCGGCGACGCCGCCCTCGACGGTACGCCCCACCGGGCGTTCGCTCGCCTCGCCGGGGACACGGAGTCGGCCTCGTTCGTCGCTGGACTCCGGGAGGCGCTGTCGTGACGGTGGCGGACGGCGCGGCGACCGCACGGCTGCGCACCTCGCACCGGCGAGCAGACGTGGTGGCCGCGGCGCTCGCCCCGGACAACACCCCCGAGATCGACACGCGGCTCAACGGGGGCCGCGTGGAGACGACGGTGCGTCGCGACGACGTCGCCGGACTGCGGGCGACCGTACAGGACTACCTCCGGAACCTCGACGCCGCCGACCGCACGGTGCGGGCGGCGCTCGACGCGGCCGGTGACGCGACGACGCGGGAGTACAGCCAGCCAGACACGCACACCGACAGCCCTACCAACGAGGACACGCAGACGACAGACAATGAGTGAACGATCCGTCTCACGACAGAAGCAGGAGAAACGCTGGTACACGGTACACGCGCCGGAGCAGTTCGACCGCGCGGAACTCGGCGAGACGCTGGCCGAGGAGCCCGAACAGGTGCTCGGCCGCACCGTCGAGACCACGCTCGGCGAACTCACGGACGACGCCGGCGAGAACAACACGAAGCTCACGTTCAACATCACCGACGTGGGCAGCGACGCCGCCTACACCGAGTTCATCAAGCACGAACTCACCCGCGACTACATGCGGAGTCTCGTTCGCCGCGGCGCCTCGAAGATCGACGGCTACGTGACGGTGCTCACCGCGGACGACTACCGCGTCCAGTTACAGCCCGTCGCCTACACGACGAAAAAGGCCGACGACAGCCAGGAGCGAGCCATCCGCCGCGTGATGATCGACCGCATCCAGGAGGCCGGCCAGGAACGCACCTTCGAGGACCTGGTCGACGGCGTCATCAACGGCCGGCTCTCCTCGGCGATCTACAGCGACGCGAAGACGATCTACCCGCTGCGCCGCGTCGAGATCGCGAAGTTGACCCTGGAGGCCCGGCCCGAGGAGATCGCCGCCGAGGAGGAGACCGCCGTTAACGTCGACGCCGACTGACTCACGCCCGCGACCGGTCCGGCTCTTTTGTGCCGCAGGACCGACATCAGACTACTCCTCGCCGACCTCGACGGTGCCGACCATCCCGTCGCGCTCGTGGGGGATGCAGACGTACGGGAACGTCCCCACCGTCTCGAAGGTGTGGGTGTACGTGGCGCCGGGGTCGACACCGCCCGCGAGGTCGGCGTCCCACGCCTCTCGGGCGGCGGCCTCGGAGTCGTAGCCGCCGGTGGCGAAGTACGTCGCGCCCTCCGGCAGCGGGTCCTCGTAGGCGGTGACGGTGTGCCGGCGTCCGGAGGTGTTCCGCCAGACCACCGCCGAGCCGACGGTGACTGTCACCGTTTCCGGCTGAAAGGCGTTCACCGACATCCCTACGTCGAACTCCTCGCCACCGCCGCCGCCGAGACAGCCGGTGACACCCGTCGTCAGCCCGCCCGCGACCGTCCCCAGAACCGCCCGTCGTCGCATACTCGCCGTTGCCACTGGCCGGACAAGAGCCCCGCGGTTCCACGCGACATGGCGTCACCAGCGACCCGGGCTCTGGAGTCCCGACTCCGTCGACGCGGTCCGGACCGTCGGCCGTGGACCACACTGAAGACGCTGTGGCCCGGTGACGGGACATGGACGAGCCATCGCCTGCGCCCGACTGGCCGGACCGCCCGCTGACCGAGACGGAGGCGGTCGAGTTGTGTGAGGACGGGGTGCGAGCGGTCCACGTAATGGACCACGACGACGCCGTCCGCCGCGGGGTCGACGCCGACCCCGGGGACGTGATCGAGGTGGTGCTGGAGACCGACACCGGGTTCCGGATGTACAGTTACACCGCCTCCCCGGACTCGGAGGGGGCGACCTGGCAGGACTACGGCACGCAACCGAAAGGCGGCGAGGGCGGCACGACGATGCGGGAGACGCTCGCCTCCTACCGCGTCGTCGCCGGGGAGCCGGAGCCGTGAGCGACGACCGGAAAGGGAGCGACGGCGACGGCGACCGGACCGACGACGACGCTCGCACAGAGGAGGCCGGTGACCGGGCGACCCACGGCCACCACCCGGACGCCACCGGGGACGCCCTCGGGGACGCTCTCGAACCGTCGGAGAGCGACGCGGACGACCCGACGGTCGACCCGGCGAGCGGCGAGCGACCGGGACTGGGACGGTCGGCCGACGGCGACGAGGCCGGCACGGTCGAGGCGGTCTTTCTCGCGCCGGAGGGGTCGGCACCGATGGAGCGCCACGGGTCGGTCGAGGCGGTCGAGGGCGGCCTGGCGGGCGACCGCTACCAGCGCGGCACCGGCCACTACTCGCCACACGACGCCTGCGAGGTGACGCTCATCGACGCCGCGGCGATCGAGACGATCCGCGCCGAGTACGACATCGACCTGCGGGACGGTCGTCACCGGCGTAACCTCGTCGTCGCCGGGGTGGACCTGGCGGCGCTTTTGGGAGCGACGTTCCGGGCTGGCGAGGCGACCCTGCGGGGCACTCGACCCCGGCCGCCGTGTGCGCACGTCGAGGACCTGGCCGACGAGAACGGGGTTGCGCGGGCGCTGTCGGGCCACGGTGGGGTCTGTGCGGCCGTGGTCGACCCGGGACGGATCGCGAAGGGGGACACCGTGTGCGTCGAGGAGGCGGACCCCTGGACCGTCGGGCGAGAGATCGCCGGGCGACTCCGCGAAAAAGAGTAGCGAGTTTTCAGTCGTCGCTGGGCTCGGCGTCGCCGGGGGTGATGAGGTCGGCCTCGGCGCCCTTGAGGTGGGCGAGCACGTCGTCGTGCAGCGGGCCGTTCGTGCCAAGCAGTTCGGCGCGTCGCTCGTCCTCGTCGAGCCTGAGGTCGTAGTCGGCGCCACTGGCGTCGGTGATCCGGGCGCCGGCCGTGCGAGCGATCACGAGTCCGGCGGCGACGTCCCAGGGGTAGGTGTCGTACTCCCAGACGGCGTCGGCGGAGCCGGCGGCGATGTAACTGAGATTCAGCGCCACGGAGCCGAGTCGGCGGACGCCGCGGGTCTCCTGGTAGAACTGCGTGAGAAAGGTGCCGTCGGGGTCGTACCCCGACAACAGCATACTCTCGTCGAGGCTGGCGCGGTCGGTCGTCGAGATGACTTTCCCGTTCTCGTATGCGGTCCGACCCTCGATGGCCGACCACATCTCGTCGGTCTCAGGGGCGTAGACGACGCCCATGACGGGCTCCTCGCCGTTGAGGAGGCCGATCGAGACGGAGTAGTTGGGGTTGCCGTGGGCGAAGTTCCCGGTGCCGTCCAGCGGGTCGATCAGCCAGGTGTACTCGGAGTCGTGGTCACGCTGGACGTCCTCCTCCGAGCGGATGTTGTGCTCGGGGAACTCGTTCTCGATGACAGTGGTGATGATCCGTTCGGCGCGGTAGTCGGCCTCGGTGACGATGTCGGACTTGTCGGACTTGAACTCGACCGACTCCACCCGGCCGTGCAGGCCACGCAGCGGTTCACCGGCGCTCTCGGCGGCCTCCATCGCGATCTGGCGGGCGCGCTCGAGAAAGTCCGGCGCCTCGGTCTCCGTACCCAGTCGCTCGACGGGGCCCACGTCAGTGCTGTCCTCGCGGATGCCCCAGCCGAGTTTCTCCGCGATCGAGGAGAAGAACTCGTCGTCGTAGGTGGTGCGGACGAGTTGTGCGAACTCGTCGCCGGTCACCCGCACCTCGTCGTCGTCGGTCAGCGTGGCGTGGCCCCGGCCCCCGTCGACGAGCAACTCCACCTCGCTCTCGGGGACGATGGTGATCTCGCTGTCGGCGCCGACGACGACCGGCCGGGCGCCCATCCGGTGGGTGTCGAGCGGGACGATCTGCAGGGTGAAGTTGTCCTCCGGGTAGTGGAGCGGGCCGTTCGCCGACAGAGAGATGCCGGTCGACCCGGTGGGCGTGGAGACGATGAGTCCGTTGCCGTCGTACTGGCCGACGTACTCGCCGTCGACGTAGGCGTGCAGGCGGCAGATCTTCCGGTCGGTCGGGTCGTCGGGGGGCTGGGCCTGGACGATAACGTCGTTGATACCGACGGCGTCGAGTTTGTCGTCGACGCTTGCGTGGAACTGCTGGCGCTGGGCGACCTGCGAGCGACCGCGGATCACCTCGGTGAGTGCCTCGTCCATGTCCGCCGGCGAGACGCGGGTGAGAAAGGCCAGCGTCCCGGTGTTGATACCGAGCACCGGAACGTCACGGGGGGCGAACTGCTTGACCGCCTCGAGAAAGGTGCCGTCGCCGCCGACGGCCACGCCAAGCGTGGTCGCCTCCGGGTCGTGGACGGACCCGATGTCCTCACCCACCTGGACCGACTCGTAGCCAAGGTCGCGGTCGGCGGCCCACGCCGCCAGTTCGTCGTCGACGTCGTCGCTGTCGGGGCTGACGACGGCGAGCATCTCCTCCGTCGTCGCGAGCGTGCGTCCGTGCATCCTGTATCATCGGGGAAACGCTGGGGGTTCTTTTAGCTTCCCGTCCGCCGGCGTGACCGGCGGTAGAACCCCCTCAGCGTTGGGGGGACGAACGTCGAGCGGGAAACACGGCGACCGTTGGGCCGTCAGGGGCGTGGCGGTCGGTCAGTCTCCGCCGGCGTCGCCGCGCTCGGTGAGCACGCGGTCGACGATCGCACTCGTCGAGGTGAGTTCGTCCTCGCTGGCGGAGCGACCGGAGGCGCGGCGCACCTCGCAGTCGATGTCGCGGGCGTCGAGTTCGGCGGCGATGGCGTCGGCGTCGTGGTGCTGGTCGTACCCCAGCGCGAGCACGTCGGGGGCGATCGCCTCGACGGGGACGAAGATGTCTTCGGGGTGGCCGAGCACGGCGTCGTCGACGGGTTCCAGGGCCGCGACCATCGTCCGGCGCTGCTCGGCGGGCACAACCGGCGAGGGCTTGTGTGTGACGTTCGTCGTCCGGGCGACGATGACGGTGAGGTGGTCGCCCATCGCCGCCGCCTCCTGCAGGTAGTGGACGTGCCCAGGGTGCAACAGGTCGAAGGTGCCCTGGGCGATCACCGACGTTGCTCCCGGTGAGACGGCGACGTCGTACTCCTGGTCCGCGTGGTCAGTGCTGTCGTCGCTCATCGTCGCAGGTCCTCGTCGATGTCCTCCTGCGTGAAATCGAAGAACTCCTCGGGGTCCGGCAGCGGCACGTCGAGCACGTCGAGTGGGCGACGCTCACCCTGGCTGTCGAAAGCACGCCAGTCGCTCCGGCGGTACGGGGCGCCGACGATGATGTGGACGGTGCCCTTGCCGAAGGTGGCCAGGTCCTCGTCGCTAGGCTGGAGCACGCCGTTGGGGTGTGAGTGTATCGACCCCAGCGTGCGGCGGTCGTTCGGTACCATGTTGCTGCGGACGGTGGCGCTGGTCGGCCCCGACGTCGTGCCGGGGATGACGAGCACGTCCGTCACGACGTAGCCCGACCGCGAGAGGTCGGCGTCGAGGCGGTCGGTCGGGGTCCCCCGAAGAAAGCCCATGTACTCGTTGGGGTGGGCGTCCTCCGAGGCTTCCAGCGCGAACTCCAGGGCGTCCCTGGCGATGCCGAGCACCTCTGGCCGCCGGAACAGCCCGCCCAGCAGACCCATATCCACGCTCCGGCCCTGCCGTGGGTAAACGTTCCGGACCACCCGACGCTGCCCCGGAGACCGCCGTGAGTCCCCGCTCGTCTCGCCCCCGGACACCCACCAGCGCACGACGCGGCCGGGACCGGCGGAGCCCGGCCGGTCCGCCGAAGGAAAGCGGTTAAACCCGACCGTCGAGTGTGTCCTGACATGAGTGATACGAGCGGCCGGGGACCGCCGCCCGTCGAGGACCTCCCGTCTGACGCGACGGTCGAGGACCTCGAGGCCGGCCGGTTCTACCGCGCCCAGGTCAACGGCGTCGTCGACTACGGCGTCTTTGTCGACGTCTCCGACGCCGTCTCCGGGCTCGTCCACGAGTCCGCTCTCGACCGAG
>CAZQHW010000056.1:0-15096 GCA_964593395.1 uncultured Halobacteriales archaeon | reverse complement strand
CGCGACCGCCTCTTGGGCCCGCTCGCGCCACGCCGCGGGCGACTCGCCGGGTTCGGGCTGGAGATGGGCCCGCAGGCGGTCGGCGTTCGCGGTCTGCTCGCGGGCGGCGTCCTCCCGCTGGGCGGGGACGACGTACTCGCCGTCGCTCCCGACGTTCACCACGACGTGTACCCCCGGTTCGAGCGTGCGGGTCCGCAGCGCGCCGTCGTACTCCAGGTAGATCGCCGCCGCGGGGTCGCTTGCGCTCGTCGGTCCCGCGCCCGCGGTTCCGTCCCCGTCTCCCTCGAACCCCTCGGGCGGGTCGCCGGCGAAGCCGTCGGCGACGAGCAGGTTGAACGGGGCGTACGACCGTTCGGCGACCTCGCGCTCGACGAGTCGCGCCGCTCGCTTGGCGGTTGGCTGGTCCAGCGCGTCACGCACCAGCAGCCCACGGGACCGCTCGCCTTCCTGCGGGTCGTCAGTCCACCGGTTCGTGACCCCCGCGAACAGGCCGCGCTCGTTGTAGCCGGTCCACGTGCCGCCGGCCTCCCCGTCTCGCGGAGCGACGACTGTCAGTTCCCCCGCCCGGCGCTCCGGCGCCGTCGACGGACGGTCGAGTCGCTCGTCTCTGTTCGCGACGACCACCAGCGGCTCGTCGGCGAACACTCCCCAGGCGATCGTCAGCGTGCACATACCCGACGGTAGGCAGTCGACGGGCAAAAACCCGCGCTCCGTCTCAGTCCGTGTCGTCCGTCTCGTCAACGAGGTCGCGGGCCGCCGCCCGGTCGACCGTGCCCGAGGCGGTCCGGGGCAGCGCGTCGACGAACCGCAGCGTCCGCGGCACGGCGGGGCCGGGCAGTCGCTCCCGACACGCCGCCAGCAGTCCCTCGCGGGTCGGGCCCGCGGTCGTCTCTCCGTCGCCGGTCTCGTCCCCGTTCTCGCCCGCCGTGTCGTCCTCGCGGACCACCAGCGCGGCGACCCGCTCGCCCCACTCCGGGTCTGGCACGCCGACGACTGCCACCGCCCTGACCCCCTCGACGGGCCGGAGCGCGCGCTCGACCGCCGCGGAGGCGACGTTCTCCCCGCCGGTGACGATCCGGTCGTCGCGACGCCCGTGGACGGACAGTCGGCCGTTCGTCAGGTGGCCGCGGTCCCCCGTCCGGAGCCAGTCGCCGGCGAACGCCTCCGCGGTTCGCTCGGGCGCCCCGTAGTACCCCGGCGTCACCGTCGGTCCCCGGACGAGCACCTCGCCCTCCCGTCCGTCGGCACACGCCCGGTACCCTGGAGGTGCGCGGTCCTCGTCGTCCCGCGGCGAGGCGCTCGTTCTCTCGTCGTGCCGGGCCACGACGACGTCGGTGAGCGCGAGCGGCGGCCCGACGGTGCCGACGTTCTCGGTCGCCGTCGCCGGCCGGGCGGTGGTCACCTGCGAGGCGGTCTCCGTCAGGCCGTAGGTCGGACACACCGGCACGTCACGCCGGTCGCAGCGCTCGATCAGCGTCTCCGGCGCCGGCCCGCCCCCGAGCAGGACGAACCGTAGCGAGTCGGGCAGTGCGTCCGGCCCCTCCGCGCCCGCTGCGGCGTCGAGCAGCCGCCGCAACTGCGTTGGGACCAGCGAGACGCCAGTCGCCTCGTGCTCGTCCAGCGCTCGCAGCGTGCCCTCGGCGTCGAACCCCGCCCGACCCGTCGGGTCTCGCTCGCCGGCGTCCCCGCCGGCCCGGTTCTCGCCGGTCAGTCGCTCGCGCTCGACCACCACCGCCGTCGTCCCGTACACCGCGGTGCGGTAGAACGGCGCGATCCCGCCCATGTGGTAGGCCGGGAGCGCACACAGCCATCGGTCCCCCGGGACGTGGCCGAGACGCAGCGCGGACCCCAGCGCGCTCGCCAGGACGTTGCCCGCCGTCAGCGACACTGGCTTTGACGCGCCGGTCGTCCCCGAGGTGAACAGCACGAGCAACCGGTCGTCCATCCCCCACGACGCGGCCGCCACCGCGGCAGGGTCGACGCTCTCAAGCGGCGTCACCGTCTCGCTCGCCGCCTCGTCGACCGACGCGAGCGGCAGTCGGAGATCGCCCTCGTCGTCCCGCCCGCTACTGGCCACCCCCTCGGACAGCGCCTCCACGGCGACCGCCTCGGTTGGGCGCTCGCAGACGACCGCCGTGGCGTCCGCCCGGTCGAGGCGGTCCCACACCGCGTCGGCGCCACCTCGCGGGTCGACCGGGACGAGCGTGACCCCGCGCCGTGCCGCGGCGTGGACGAGTCGGACGGCGGCGACCCGGGTGCCGACCAGCGCGCCGAGATGGTCGCCCGGTTCGAGTCCGAGCGCACCGAGACGCCCCGCGGTGCGGTCGACCGCACGGTCCAGTTCCGCGTAGGTCAGGCGCTCGCCACCGTCGGCGTCGATCACCGCCGTTCGCCCCGGGGTTCGCCGCGCCTGGCGACCCACCCAGTCGGTGAACCGCCAGGCGTCAGCCGTCCGGCGCTCGCCGCCGTCCTCGCCCGCCGCCCCGTCGCTCGTCACGACTCGAACACCTCCGGACCGACGCCGGTACCCGGACCGGTCGGGACGCGGATCCGCCCCGACTCGACCGGCGCGGGGTCGACCGCGAGGTCCGCGGCGAGTCGGTCGGCGGTGGCGAGTCCGTGGGCCGTGGGTGCCGTTCCGTCCCGCGTGGGTCGCATCTCGCTGTCGACCGCCGCGGCGACGTGGACCGCCGCCGTCCGCGCCACGACGGCGTCGACGGTCGTCGTGACGACCGGCGTCGTGCCCGTCTTGAGGGCGTGACGGGCGACGGCCACCGCGCGGTCCGGTCCGCCCAGCGCCATCGGCTTCAGCACCACCGCGTCGGCCGCTCCCGCGTCCAGCACCGCCGCCGCGTCGTTCTCCGTGAGGGACTCGTCCAGCGCGACCCCGGTGCCCGACGGTCCCGGACCGTCGTCGTCTCGCCTCTGCTCTCGCTCGCGCAACGCCGCGTGGCCCGCCAGGTCCGCCGCCGGGAGTGGCTGTTCGACGTACGCGAGGTCGACGCCGCGACCGGCGACACCGTCGAGAAACCGCTCCGCCGTCGGTCGGTCCCAGGCGGCGTTCGCATCAGCCCGCAGCGTCGCCCCGTCGGTGACGTCGCGGACTGCCGCCAGTCGCTCCAGGTCCGTCTCCACGTCGCGGGCGCCGACTTTCATCTTCAGGCAGTCGAACCCCGCCCTCACGGCCTCACGGGTGCGCTCTCTCGTCTTCTCGACCGACCCGTCGCCGACGGTGGCGTTCACTCGCACCGCCGGGCGATCCCTCACAGCAGTCTCTCCGAGGTGGCTCCACAGTGGCTGTCCCTCGTGCCGGGCCCGGCAGTCAGCCAGCGCGAGGGCGAGTCCGTGCCGGGCCGCCGGCGTGTCGTCGCGGCCCACGCCGTCGAGAGCGTCGACACCTGGCGTCGCCCCCGCACCACCCCTGGCGAGTCTCGAACCAGGGAGACGGTCGGCGGCGTCGGTCAGCGCCGCGCGACAGTCGGCGATGGACTCGGTCCACCCCGGCAGGGGCGTGGCTTCGCCGACGCCAGCGGTGGTCTCGCCAGCGTCGCCCTCGGCGGTCACCCGCACCAGCAGCCCCTCGCGACGGTCGATCTCGCCGTCCGCCGTGCCAAGCGGCGCCGCGAGGTCCAGCGCGAACTCGCGGACGGAGACGTCTGTCACCCGCACTCAGACCACCATCCCCAGCGCGAACAGCGCGGCGAAGCCGGCGAGCAGGCGGCCCGTCTGCTCCAGAGCGGGGTTGAGCGCCTCGCCGTCCCGCTCGGTGAGCACGGTGCGGGTGACGACGGCGGCGTACGGCAGCGTCACGAGCGGTGCGAGCACGGTCGGTGCGAAGCCGGTCAACCACAGCACGACGGGCACGGCGTAGGCGACCAGCAGGCACCCCAGGTACTCCACACGACTGACCCCGTAGCCAAAGCGCACCGCGAGCGTTCGCTTGCCGGCTTCGCGGTCGGTCTCCAGGTCGCGGACGTTGTTCACGACGAGGATCGCGGTCGACAGCGTCGCCATCGGCAACGCGACGACGACGGCGGTCGCGGTGACACTCCCCGGCGGCACCGTCGTCAGGGGCGCCGCGAGGGCAGTCACTGCCTGCACGTAGTAGGTGCCCGTCACCGCCACGAGGCCGAAGAACACGAACACGAACAGGTCGCCCAGTCCGTGGTACCCAAGCGGGTACGGCCCGCCGGTGTAGGCAATCCCGCTCGCGATCGAGGCCACCCCGATCACGAGAATCGGCACGCCGCCGACGTACACCAGGTAACCGCCGACGAGAACGGCGGCGCCGAACGTCGCCGCGGTCGCCGCCCGCACCTGCCCGGGTGGGATGAGTCCCGCCTGGGTGACGCGGGTGAACCCCTCGCGGTCGTCCGTGTCGGCGCCTTTCACCGCGTCGAAGTAGTCGTTCGCGAGGTTGGTACCGACCTGGATGAGCAGTGCACCGAGGAGCGCGGCCAGCGCCGGCAGCGCGGCGAACACGCCGTCTCGAACCGCGAGTCCGGTGCCGACGGCGACGGGGGCCGCCGCCGCCGGCAGGGTCTGTGGCCGGGTGGCGATCAACCAGGCCCGCGCCCGAGACACGTCCGGGCCGGTCTCACCCTCCGTCCCCGCCTCCGCGGCCGTCATCGACCGTGGTTCGGTCCCGGGGGTCGTAAGCGGCCCGGATCGCTCAGTCCGCGGCGACCGCGAGCCACGCCGTGAGACAGTCGTCGTCGCAGTAGTGGTAGCGAGCGCGGCGCCCGTCGCCGTCGAGTACCGTCGCCGTCAGGTGCCACCGGTCGTGGTAGACGTGGCCGTCACACCCGGCGCAGTCGCCGACGCGCTCGTCGTCCGGGTCGCGACCGACGGACACCCCTTCGACGTAGAAGCGACCGCCGAGCGAGCGGGGAACGGGGAGTTGCACGTGTAAAAACGGCCACGACCGGACTTGTGTCTGTCGACTACCGGAGATGCAGACGCGCCTCGACGCCGAGGTCACCGTCGTAGGTCACCGTTCCGGCGTCGGCCTCGTAGGCCACCACGTCGGCGGTGTCGAGCGCGGGCAGGTGGTCGGACCGCAACGCCTCGGACACTTGGCGGTGGTGGTCGGCGTCGCCCGACCCTCGGCCGGGCACCGCTCGCTCCCGGGCGACCACCTCGTCCACCAGCGTGTCCACGCCGACGACGACCGCACCCGGTTCGAGTGCGCTCGTCTCGGTCGCCGGCGCTTCACCCGCCGCGGTCCCGGCGTCGTCTCCCTCGGTCCCGTCACCCCCGTCGCCGTCGGCCCCGGCGTCGTCGGACTCGTCGACGTCGAGGCCGGACAGTAGTCGTCGCCCGGCAAGCACTCGCAGGGTCTCCCGTCGGCGCGGCGTCGCGAGCGGGTCGACGGACCCGTCACCGCCCTTTCCACCGTCCGGTGTGGGTAGTCTACCACCGCCGGCACCGTCGTCGTCGCTTTCGCTTTCCACCATCGGCTAAAAATACTCCCGTCCAGGGTCTATGCCCACCGTGTGGGCCACCTGCTCACGCCGTGGGTCAGTAGTGCCAGGGGAACTCCGAGAACTCCGGGTCGCGGTTCTCGACAAAGGCGTCTCGCCCCTCCTGTGCCTCGTCGGTGGTGTACGCCAGGCGGGTGGCCTCGCCGGCGAACACCTGCTGGCCGACTAGACCGTCGTCCGCGAGGTTGAACGCGTACTTCAGCATCCGGATCGCGGTGGGACTCTTCGCGTTGATCTCGGCGGCCCACTCCAGGGCGCGCTCCTCCAGGTGCTCGTGGTCGACGGCGGCGTTTGCCATGCCCATCTCCACCGCCGCCTCGGCGTCGTAGGTGTCCCCGAGAAAGAACACCTCGCGAGCGCGCTTCTGACCGACCTGCCGGGCGAGGTACGCCGACCCGAACCCGCCGTCGAAACTCGCGACGTCGGGGTCGGTCTGCAGGAACTTCGCGTGCTCCGCGCTCGCGATCGTCAGGTCACAGACGACGTGCAAACTGTGCCCGCCGCCGACCGCCCATCCCGGAACGACCGCGACGACGGGCTTGGGGATGTGCCGGATCGCCCGCTGGACCTCCAGAATGTGCAGACGCCCCACGTCGTTGCCACCGGTGTCGCTCCCGTCTTCACCGGCCGTCCCGGCTCCCTCTCCCTCGTCGCGGTACTCGTAGCCGGTGCCACCGCGGACGCGCTGGTCGCCGCCCGAACAGAACGCCCAGCCCCCGTCTTTCGGCGAGGGGCCGTTGCCGGTCAGCAACACGCACCCGACGTCGGTGCGTCGCTTTGCGTCGTCCAGCGCGACCGCGAGTTCGTCGACGGTTCCCGGTCGAAAGGCGTTGCGCACCGCGGGTCGGTCGAAGGCGATCCGCACCGCCCCGGTGTCGGTACCCCGGTGGTAGGTGACATCCCGCATGTCGTCGTCCAGGTCGGTCGCCGTCCACCGGTCCGGGTCGAACAGCGCCGAGACGGCGGTGTCGTCTGGCATGACTCGGGGGTGGAGCGCCCGCCGCAAAGCCGCTGTGGTCGCCCTCGCCGACGCCGTCCGGCCCCTCTCCCTCTCGGTCTCGGCTCTCGTGGGCCGATGCCCGTGTCAGCCAAGCCCCGAGAAGGCTTTTTTACCGTCGGACGCTGTGATCAGAGAGAGTCGGAACCCGCAATGACGGAGACGTTCTACGACGTACTCGAGGTGGGTGAGGACGCCACGCAGGAGGCGATCACCGACGCGTACCGGCAGAAGGTAAAGGAGTACCACCCAGACGTCTCCGAAAAGGACGACGCCGCCGACGTGTTCAAGCGGGTCGTCCAGGCCGAGGAGGTGCTCGGCGACGAGGAGGAGCGTGGTCGGTACGACCGCCTCGGCCACGACGCCTACATGCGCCGGGTCGAGGGCGGCAACGCCGCCAGCAACGAGCAGTCCCCCTGGACGACCGGCGACCGCCGCGAGCAGAGCCACGACGTCGGCTTCGGCGGCGTCGACGCCCAGGGCACCGCCTCCGACGGCGGCGTGGACGCCGCCACATCCCGCACCTCCGGGGCGGGCACCTCGACCGCCGGCGGCGTCGGCGACGCCGAGTCGAGCATGGGCTTTGGGCGGGCCGCCTCCCGGCAGTCAAGCGCGGGATGGAGCGAGGACACGGACTCGTACAACCGCTGGGGCGACGACTCCTACGCCGAGGGCGGCATCGGCGAGGACGACGCCACGTACGCCGTCCACGACTGGGACGAGGAGGAGGCCGGCCCGGACGCCGTCACCTTCCAAATAAACCAGCAGTTCATCATCTTCGCCATCGCACTCTTCTTTCTGTACCCGATGACGGCGTATCTCACCCTCTCACCAACCTTCCACCCCGTGGTCAACGTGGTCGGCGCGCTGTTTGCGCTGCTCATGGTCGGCTTCTCGCTGACGGTGCCGAAACTGTCGCTCATCTCCTTTGGCGCGTGGTCCGTTCTCGGGCCCTTTCTCGCACTGACGTTCGTCGAGTGGGGTCCGTGGGTCGAGACACTCGCTCTCCTGTTTTGCTGGGTGCCCTTTGGCTACGCCGCCGTCGTCGCCTACTTCACCCGCCCCTCCTGACCGGCGCCGACTGTGGCGGTCAGGACAGGTCCTCGACGACCCGCTCGACGACCGCCTCGCGAGCCCGGTGACTGGTCTCGGCGTCGAACGGCACCTCCAGAACGGTGGGTTCGCCGTTGCCCACCGCCCGCTCGCAGGCCGCCTCGAGGTCCGCGGGGGCCACCTCGCGGTACGACAGCGAGAACGTCTCCGCGGTCCCCTCGAACGTGAGCCCGTGTGGCGTGCGAAAGGCCTCGGTGAACGGCGGCTCGACGTCCTCGATCGGCAGCGCGTGGAAGATGCCGCCGCCGTCGTTGTTGAGCACCACGGCGGTGAGGTCCACCTGATAGTCACGCAACGCGAGCAGACCGTTCGTGTCGTGCAGCCACGCCAGGTCGCCGGTGACGAGCAGTCCGGGGCCGTCCCCGGCCAGCGTCGCCCCCGCCGCGGTGCTGGTGATCCCGTCGATCCCCGACACTCCGCGGTTGCCGAGCGTGGCCAGCGGGCGCTCGTTTGGCGGGACGAACCGGTCCACGTCGCGGACCGGCGTGCTGTTCGAGACGAACACCGTCGCCCCCGCCGGCGCCGCCCCGACCGCCCTCGCCAGCGCGACCCCCTCGACGTCCGCCCCCGGCGTGACCGTCTCGCCGTCGATATCGACGGCCAGGTTGCCCTCGTCGGCGGCCGACAGCGCCTCGCGGTGGACCGTCTCGGCGTCGCGCCACCGCTCGGTCCACCCGGTGCGGACGTGGTCGGCCTCCATGTTCGATCTCGGCGCAGACAGGTGGTCCACCACCGCCCGCGCAAGGGCGTCGGGGTCGGCGACGACCTGGTCGGTGCTCGTGAAGGTGGCCTCGCGCCAGCCGCCGGCGGGGTCGACCTGCACGCGGCGGGCGCCGGTCCGGGCGAGGTAGTTCCGCAGCGGCTTCGAGGTCGGCGAGGCACCGACACCGACCACGAGTTCGGGGTCGGGCCAGTTCCCGGTGACCCGCGGCCCGACGTAGGTGTCGTACCCGCCACACACCGGCGCTCGCTCGACCGCCGCGCCGTACCGCAGATTCGACAGCGGGTCCGCGAGCAGGGGGAAGCCGGTCGCCGCCGACAGCGCCGCCAGCCCCTCGCCGTCGAGTGGCGGTGCGTCGGCGGGACCGACGACGATCAGTCCCCGTTCCGTGTCCCTCGTCGCGCTCGCGAGGGTCTCGACGGCGCCCGGGTCCGGCTCCCGGTGCCCGGACCACCACCGGACGTACGGCGCGTCGGCGCGACCCTCGACCGCCTCGGGCGCCCGCTCTGCGAGGCTGTCCGGCACCGCGTCGGCGGCGGTTCCCGCCGGTGATGACTCGGGTGGCAACGGGTCCAGTGGCTTCCGGAACGGGACGTTGAGGTGGACGGGGCCTGCGGCGCCGCCCTCGCCGGTCGCGGTCCCGACGGCGCGTGCTGCGTCGGTCCGCAGTCGGCGAAGCGCCCGCTCACGGGGTGCAGGCTCCGGCAGGTCCCGGTACCAGCGGACGGCGTCGCCGTACAGTTTCTCCTGGTCGGCGGTCTGGTTGGCGCCGGAGTCCCGCAGGTCCGCGGGGCGGTCGGCGGTCGCGAGGACGAGCGGCACCCGCCCGCGGTCTGCCTCCATCGTCGCGGGGTGGAGGTTCGCCGTCGCCGTTCCCGACGTCGTGACGACGACGGCGGGACGCCCACTCCGGCGGCCCCACCCCAGCGCGAGAAACCCTGCCGACCGCTCGTCGAGGTGTCGCAGCGTCCGCACTCCGGGATGCTTGCAGGCGGCGACCACCAGCGGCGTCGACCGGCTCCCGGGGGCGTAGACCACGGGAACGTCGAGGCGGGCGAGTTCGTCGACGAACGACCGCCCCCACAGCGTCGCGAGATTGGGACTGTCGGCGGGGTCGGGGCCGCCCGTCTTCGTTGTCCCGGGGTGGCTGTCGTCCCCGCCCCCGTCGCCGTCGGGGTCGGTGTCGTCGCTCATCGCCGCAGTTCGTCGAGAACGGGCCACTTGAGGTTGACCTCGTTCCACTCGTCCTCGGGGTCGGAGTCGGCGACGATGCCGTTGCCCGCGAACAGCGTTACCCGGCGGTCGCCGCCGACGCCGGAGCGGATTGCGACCGCGAACTCGCCGTCGCCGGCGGCGTCGAACCACCCGACGGGAGCGGCGTACCACCCGCGCTCGAACGGCTCTATCTCCCGGACCGCCCGCACGGCGCGCTCGACGGGCAGTCCCCCGACCGCCGGCGTGGGGTGTAGCGCCTCGACCAAGTCGAGCACGTGGCGGTCCTCCGAGAGCGTCGCCTCGACGGGCGTCTCCAGATGCTGGACGCCGGCGAGGCGCCGGACGCCGCGCTCGCCCGTTCGCACCTCGCCCATCGGCGCCAGTCGCTCGCGGATCGCCTCGGTCACCAACCGCTGCTCACGGGAGGTCTTCTCGTCGTCCAGCAGTTGAGCGGCCAGGTCGTCGTCCTCGGCTGGCGTCCCGCCGCGGGGCACCGTGCCGGCCAGTGCCTCCGTCCTGACCTCGCGTCCCGAGCGGGCGACGAGTCGCTCCGGCGGCGCCCCGAAGAAGGCGTGACCGTCGTCGACGAGAAACCGAAAGCAGTCGGGGTGGGTGCGCCGCAGGCGCTCTAGCACGTCCCGCGGGACCACCTCGTCGGCGAGGTCGACCTCCAGGGCGGTCGCGAGCACCGCCTTTTCCAGGTCACTCCCGTCGATCCGCTCGAGCAGACGCTCGACACCGGCGACCCACCCCTCACGACTCGTGACCGTCCGCCGCGAGCGGACGCCGGGCGGCGTCCCGACGGACTGCATCGCGGGCAACCCCTCCACACGCTGGACCGACCGGTTGAGCGTCGCCTCGGGGTCGTCACCTGCGTGCGTCTCGTCGCTGACCGCGGCGTCGTCGGCGACGACGGCGGTCAACAGCGTGCGCTCGTCGCCGCGCACCAGCAGTAGTCGTGGCAAGACGAACGCCGCCGCGGGGAACGCCTCCCACGGCGACTCGGCGCGGTGGTCGGGGTGGAAGGCCACTCCCCCCAGTACGCGAGGGCGAGCGACCGGGGGACCGTCGAACGTGACGGTGTCGAACAGTCGGGCGGCCCGTGTCCGCAGGCGGTCGAAGCGGTCGTCGCCGCCGGCGGTGAGCCGGGCGACGGAGCCGACGCCGGCGACCTCCAGGCCGTCGGGTGTCGACCAGTACGTGTGCGGCCGGTCGAACGCGGAGAGAAACGCCCGGTAGGAGACGTCTCGCACCTCGCGGGTCGCCGCCCGCACCCCCCGTGGCACGGGTCGGACCGACCCGGCGCCGGACTCCCCCGATCCGGGGTCGGTCTCGGGGTCACGCTCGGACGCTGCCGACCCGTCGCCGCCGACTGATCCCATCGCCGAGCGGTACGGTCGGCCCACTCGTAAGGCTGTCCTTCCCGGTGGTCGGACGACTCCCCGCCAGGCTTAAGCCCCCGACTCGTGAATCCCGAGTAACAATGGCACGGGTCGAGATCACGGTGCCGGAGCATCTGGAGACACGGATCACCCAGATGATAGAGCAGGGCGAGTTCGTCGACCGGAAGGAGGCCGTCGAGGAGTTGCTCTCGACGGGCATCAAGGCGTTCAAGACCGGCGGGGGGATCAGCGACGACGGCGACCCCGGCTTCGAGGAGGACGGGATGATGGGCCACGAGGACGAGTACGTCTTCTGAGCGCGCCACTCTCGCAGGCCGGTGAGTGAAGCGACGCTCGCGTTTCCGGGCAGTCGTCGTGTCACGCTCTCCAGACAGTAGTCACCGGCACCCGGTTCGTACCCGTTCGTCGCACTCGACGACGACGGTCGTGTCGGCGGTCAGCAGGCCGTACTCACCGTCACACGTCTGGTCGGTCTCGAACGGCCGGTGTGTCACCGCGTCGACGCCGGCGTCCCCGAGTGGCCGCCGTGGGGGTCGCGGTCGCTGTCGGGCACGGTCACTCCGCTCCGAAGACGGCGGTGTCGGGGTGGAAGTTGAGCCAGGCGAAGTAGAACTCGGTGCTGACGCGGGCGGCGTCCGCGAGACGGGCCCCCTCGTGGGGGCCGTCCCGTGCGATCCCGGTGGTGCGGGTCCAGGTCGACCCGCCGGCACGCATCCGGTTCTCGCCGGCCGACTCGAACTCGAGTACCTCGCCGTCGACGCGACGGTCGAACGCCGACAGGGTCTCCCCACCGCTTGCGGCCACCACGACCGGGAGGTCGCCGACGGTGTCGTTGACCACGCCCGCCTCGGAGACGCGGTCGAAGGGGTACGCCTTCGCCGCGTCGTCGGTGGCGACGCCGATCACCCAGGTCTTCGGCTCCAGGCGGTCGTCGTCGAAGTCGTCGCCGATGCTGACGCCGATCCGGTTGCTGTTCTTGTACCGGGCGTACGGGTCCACGTCGTAGGGCTGGGGACGGGCGTTGTCCCGGATGAGGCCGGACTCCGGCGGCGGCAACAGCACTCGCGTGTCGGGGTGGTCCGCCTGCCACTGCCCCCAGGTCGTGATCGTCGAGGGGGCGAGTGTCAACTGCTCGCCGGTCCGCTCGCCGCGGATCGCCGTCCCGAGGATCTGGCTCCACAGCGACTCCGTCAGCGCGTCGTACATGACGAGGTCCGAGCGCCACAGTTTCCCCGAGACGCCGAAGGTGGTCACCTGGCCGTCGACCCGGCGCTCGGCGGTGACGCCGCTGCCACACAGCGGGCAGTACGTCACGAGCAGGGGCCCGCCGAACTCGTCGTTGACGATCTCGTGGTAGTTCAGTATCGCGAGCGGATAGGCCCGTGCCTCGCCGTCGCGGACGACGCCGATCACCCTACTCTCGTCATCGAGCTCGTCGTCGACGGCGCTCCAGTCGGCGGCGAACGCGGGATCGGTGATCGCCGCGATGCGGTCCTCGGGAATCACGGTGTCTATCTCCGCCTGGTCGACCGGCAACTCCACGTCGCCCCGTGGTCCCCTGACCGTCTCGCCGTCCTCGACCCCCGTCACGTCACTGTCGTCACCGTCGTTCGCGTCGCCGTCACTGCCGCTGTCGCCGCCGTCGCCACCGTCTGCGGCTGGGTCCGCCCCGTCCCCGTCGGTTTCTCCCCCGGTACAACCCGCCAGTCCGAGTGCAGCCGCGGTTCCCAGCGCGAGCAGCCGTCGGCGGTTCATACCTCGGGCATCGTCTCGCCCCGGTTATAATCACGCCGGGGTTGTGCAGCAGGGGCCCACGAACACGGTACCGGTTTATTTGGGGCCATTTTACTGAGACGCATGCACACTCGACGACGGTTCCTCGCCGGACTCGGCGCCGCGACCGTCGGTGCCAGCGCGGGGTGTCTCGGAGTGATCGACTCCGGTGGCGGTGGCGACGCGGACGCCGACGGACGCACTATCGACACGCTCGCGGTCGGCGGGTCCCCCGGCGAACCTGTGCCGGTCGCCCCCTCGCGGGTGACGCTTTTAGACTTCTTCGCCACGTGGTGTGCCCCCTGCAAGCCACAGATGGCGAACCTCCGCGAGGTCGAGCGGGCGTTTCCCGACGTCCACATGCTGTCGGTAACGAACGAGAGCGACGAGAGGGCCGTCCGCTCGTTCTGGCAGGAGTACAAGGGCACGTGGCCGGTCGCCCTGGACCCGCAACTGGAACTGTCGGGAGCCTACCAGGCCGACCGTGTGCCGACGCTGATCGTCCTCGACGCCGACGGCACCGAGCGGTGGCGCCACTCCGGACTGGCCGCGACCGACACCGTCCGTGCGGAACTCGAGGCTGCCGGCGCGACGCCGGAGTGACATGCCCCTTCCCAGTGTCGCCGTCGCGCCGTCCGCCCTCGCCGACCTCCTCGTGACCCTCGGACCGCTACAGGTGCCCTCTGTCACGGACCTGCCGGTGAACACCCGGGTCGCGCTGGCGTTCTCGGCGGGCGTCGCGACGTTCTTCGCGCCGTGTGCCTACCCGCTGTTGCCGGGCTACGTCGCCTACTTTCTCGGCAGCGAGGACGACGCCTCTCCGACGCGGACGGACGGTCCGTTTCCGGTCACGGCGCTCTCGCGGCTCCGCCGGGCGGCGGTCGTCGCCGGGGTGACTAGTGCCGGCTTCTTCGTCGTGTACGCGCTGCTGGCGGGGGTCATCGCCGCCGCCGGGGCGAGTGCGCTCCCGCTGCAACAGATAAGCGTCCTTGAGTTGATCGTTGGCGCCGCGCTGATCGCGCTGGGGGTGGCGATGGCGCTGGGCCGCGTGGAGATGGGCCAGTTGCACGTCGCACTGCCGGAGCGTCGGCGGTCCGTCGGCGGGTACTTTGCGTTCGGCGTGGTGTACGCCGCCGCCGCGGCGGGGTGTGCGGCGCCGGTGTTCGTCGGGGTGGCGACGTTCGCCGTCTCGGCGGCGTCGCCCGGTCTCGCGGCCGCCATGTTCATCGCCTACGCGCTCGGGATGGTGTTACTGATGTTTCTCGTGACCGCCCTGGCGGCGCTGGGCCGGGAGACGCTGTTGCGGGGCCTCTCTAGCCGGTCGGACCTGCTCACCCGGCTCGCGGGCGTCGTCATCGCCGCCGCCGGCGTCGTCCAGATCTACCTGTTTCTCTTTCGTTTCGGCGGGCTAGAACTGCTCGGTCTCGCTTAGGCGGCGAGTAGGGGCAGCAGGAACGCCACCGCGAGTCCGACGAGCGCGACCAGAGCGCCGATCCCGGCCTCGCGGGCGCCGAACTCGCTCATCGGCGCCGTCGTCCGCTCGTCCGGGGTCGCGTTCGCTCCGTGGCCGCGTGCGTCGTCGTGCCCGTTGTCGCTGGCGGTGTCGTCCATGGGGGTCGTGTAGCATCGCGAGTGGCTTGGCTCCGTCGGAACGACGTCGCTACCCCGCGGGATTAAAATGGGGTGGACGGCGTAGATGTGGCACGGATGCACGGAACAGACGCCCACGACGCGGGGTGGTCTCGGTGAGCGCGACCGGCACCGAGGCGATAGAGCAGCTCTCGGAGGACGAGCGCGCTGGACTCGAGTTGGTCCGCGAGTCCGGGGGTATCCACCAGAGCGACTTCTGGAAGGAACTCGGCGTCTCCTCCCGGAAGGGCAGCCGGATCGTCGACGCGCTGACCGAGCACGAACTGATACAGCGCGAGGAGACGGTGTACAACGGCCACAACACGTACTACCTGAGTCCGCGGACTCGCGATCTGGACTTCTCGCTGTTGATGGCCGGCGACCAACTGTCGCCGTTTATCGGCGAGGAGGAGGCCGACCACCGCAGCGACGAGTTCTCGCAGTTCCTGATGAACCTCGCCTTCGAGGAGTGACCGGGCTCGGGACGTTCACTGACCCGGCGCCGCCCGACGACTGGTGAGCGCTCAGGCCAGCGCGCTGCCGACGCGGATGGCCCGTTCCTCCTCGAAGGCGGGAGCGACGAACTGGACTCCGACGGGCAGGCCGTCGGATCGGCCCGCCGGCACCGAGATGGCGGGCAGGTCAGCGAGGTTGACCGGCGTGGTGTTGGCGTCGGCGAGGTACATCCGCACGGGGTCGTCCAGCCCTTCGCCCAGTTCGAACGGCAGGACGGGCATCGTGGGCGAGGCGAGCACGTCCGCC
>CAZQHW010000055.1:0-15166 GCA_964593395.1 uncultured Halobacteriales archaeon | reverse complement strand
GTAGGGGGCGATGACCGGCGCGAACACCGCCAACAGGACGACGATGACGACGATCAACAGTCCGGCGACAGTCATCGGGCTGTTGAGAAAGCGCCGCAGCGACACGCGCAGTTGCTCGCGTCGCCCGGGCGAGATGACCTGCTCAGGCTGACTGCCCGGTGTCTCGGAATCGGTCGAGGTGCCCATTATGACTCACCCTCCGTTCCGAGTCGCCGCCGCGGGTCAACCCGGTCGAGCACCAGGTCCACCACGAAGTTTATTATCACGAACGCCACGCCAATCGTCATCGTCACACCGACGACGGCGTTGAAGTCATTCTGTAGCACGGCGTTGATCCCATACGAGGCGAGTCCACCCCAGGAAAATACGAGTTCGATAAGAAAGGCGTTGCCGAGCAGCGAGGCATAAATCAGTCCCAGGATAGTCAACGTCGGGATCGAGGCGTTCCGGAAGATGTACTTGTAGGTGACCAACCAGTCGGGCAGACCGTAGCTCCGCTCAGCCTCGACAAAGTCTTCACGCTGGATGTCGATCATACTTGAGCGGGTGATCCGCATGATCTGTCCAGTTCCCGCCATCGAAAGCGCCAGCGCGGGCATCACAATGTGCTGCCAAGCGTCGATGTGTGCGGCGAGATTGCCGGCCATCAGCGTGTCCAGCAGTAAAAATCCGGTCTGTTCGATGCCTTGGTCCGCATAGGTCTGGCTGATACGACCGGTGATCGGCAGCCAGTCGAGCAGGTAGCCGAACACCACCTGAAAGAGGATCCCGATAAAGAACCCGGGGATACTGACGGCGACAAACGCGAAGAGCCGACTCGCGTGGTCGACCGGTCCCTCCTTGTTCTGCGCGGCGACGATCCCCAACGGAATCCCCAGCAGAATAGTGAACACGACCGATACCGTGATCAGCTCAAGCGTCGCCGGGAGGTTCTCGACGATGTCGGTCATCACGGACCGTCGGGTCACAAGGCTCTGGCCGAGATCGCCAACGAACAGCCCCTGAACGTAGTCGAGGTACTGCTCCGGGAGCGGTTTGTTGAGCCCGAGTTCGCGGGTGAGTTCCTGCACCTGCTCGTCTGTCGCACGCGGACCCAGCGCCATCCGAGCGGGATTGCCCGGGAGGACCCTCGAGATGGAGAAAATGATGATCGACAGCCCGATCAGACTCAGCGCCATGCCGACGAGCCGCCGAACGATGCTGTGCCAGTACTTCATGTTGCGGCCACGGTGAGACAAACCAGTCTACGAGTCATGCTGATGCTCTCGTCGTGTAAAATAGATGCCAGGACACGAGAAACTACGCCTCGTAGTAGTCGTGCCACCAGAAGTCGTAGCTCTGTGCCGGCCGGAACGTGTACCCACGGACGTCCTCCTGGAAGCCGAGCCGTTTAACCTGGTTGAACACGAACAGGTCCGGCGCGAGGTCGGCGATCCGGCCTTGGAGATCCTGATAGATGCCGGCCCGCTGGTCCGGGTCGACCGTCGCACGGGCATTGTCGATCATCGTGTCGACTTGGTCGTCCGCGAGGTGCTCCATGTTGATCCAGCTGTCGGAGGCTTCGGAGTGGTACTGGTTAAAGAAGAACGAGTCCGGATGTGGCTTGATCGGCCCGTAGAACACCTGCGTCAGGTGTGGGGTAGACTCAACGTCGGTGGCGCGGTCGGTGATCGTCCCCCACGTCTGGGGCTGTAATTCCACGTCGATTCCGATCTCGTCCATATTCTGCTGGAACAGTAGTCCCATTTTCTCCTCGAGACCGAAGTCCTGCACGTAGGTGTTGGTCACCTGGATGTCCCCTTCGGAGTACCCGGCGTCGGCGAGGATCTGCTGGGCGCGCTCGGGGTCGTACGTCGGCTGCTCGATATCGCTGTTATGCACCGCGAACAGCTCGGGGATCGGGCCGACCGCACGCTTAGAACCGGGTGCGATCTCGGTACGGGCGGTTTCGTAATTGAACCCGTGGGCCATCGCCTTCCGGACGGCAGGGTCGTTGACCGGTGCCTTTTGCGTGTTCATCTTGAAATAGAACATGGTCGCCGTGGCGACCTCCTCAACCCGGATGCCCGATTCCTCAGCCAGCGTCTCGAAGGTCTCGTTGGACTGGTACTGGCTGGTCATGTCCAAGTCGCCGCTGCGCATCAACGAGCGCACCGTTGAGTCCTCGGTGATAATCTCCGCGGTAACGGTGTCGAAGGCGCCGTCGGGGAACTCCATCCAGTAGTCATCGAACCGCTCCCAGGTGATCGAACTACCCCGCTCAAACGAGCCGAGTGTGTACGGCCCGGAGCCCGCGTCGTTGTTCTCGAGGTACGCCTGTCCGTAGTCGCCGCGGTCACCGAACTCACCGTCCTCGGCGTTGTTCAAGATCTCCTGCTTGTCGACGACGAACAACAGCACGAGCGCCGAAACGAACGGCGAAAACACCTGATCGAGTTCGAACGTCACTTGCTTGTCCCCCTCGACAGTCACGTCCGAGGGGCCGACGAGGTCGTTGAACTGCGAGGCGAATCCCTGATTGATATCCAGCAACCGCTCAAGACTGAATTTGACGTCTTCCGCCGTCACCGTGTTACCGCTGTGGAACTGGACATCCTCGCGGATGGTGAAAGTAAACGACTGACTGTCGTCCGAGACAGTCCAGTCTTCAGCGAGGTGGGGACGGATCTCCCCTTCGGGTGTGGGGAATACCAACGGATCGTATAGATTGACCATCGCCATCGTCTGCGTGTAGTCAGTGCCCTTTGCGGGGTCGACCGTCCCAAACCGCTGGACGGCATTCAGTTGCAGTCTTCCCGAGCGGTCGCCACCGTCGCTGCCGTCTCCTCCGTCGGCGCCATCCCCACCGTCGGCGCCGTCTCCTCCGTCGCTGCCGTCTCCTCCGTCGCTACCGTCGGCGCCGCCTCCACCGCCGCCAGCACACCCCGCCAGCCCTGCGATCCCGGCTGCTCCTAATGAACGGAGGAATTGCCTGCGGCTCTCGTCCGACCGCAAAAGTTCGACCATTGACCGACCGTCACCAGTTTCGGTCTTGGCGCGATTGCCCTTGTTTGTCATTCGCAAGCATCCTCATCTGTTGTTGAAACTAAAAGTTTACTATTTGACTAATTTGAGCTATAAATTGTGCATTTCACAATCTCTGGATTCCGCTTCGAAACATCTGATCACGACTAGCGACTTTCCGCGCGGCTTGACCGTGCTTCCACTATACGACCAAGCCGGATTCAGACGAAGTCCTGAGCGGGTGTGTCCGACTCTGCTGATACGGCGCCCGGAGAGCCTAACGGACGGGCACTCCTCAGCGGAACCGCTGGGTCGGGACCCGTGCTGGCTCGGCACAGGACCTAGGCATCCGGCCGGGACTCACACGTTGGATGCCCGTCTCTGGTAAGCATCACTCTGTAGCCAACTGAACCCCGCGATTTCAGTCGGTCCAGACCCCCATTTCCTACGCTGTGCGCCACATCGTGTGGACTGCACGAGTTACGAGTGACACCTCGGCCAAGTCGATACAGGACGGCTCGGCTGCTGTCGTGGCTGCGTTGTGAGGCGAGCGGAAATGGGTTTCTGGAGAATGTGTGTTCGGGTGTCGGTCAAATCGCCAGCTAACATCGACGCTATCGACGCTGTCGACCAGACCCGCGCTAATGTCGGGCCCGGTCAGTGGCAGGTACAGATGTTCTCAGCACTCTGAGTGAGGTTAATTACGCGGTCGTGGGTTGTCTTTGCCAGCGCTAGCATCGTCTCGGCGTGGCGCTCGGTAGCCTTGCCCGTGTGGTTGTAGTTCGCGTTCCGGTACTGTCCCCACAACCGGTCGAACCAGACTGCTTGTTCGTCGGTGATCAGCCCTACAGTCGCCGCATCTGAAAACGCAGACTGTGGGACGGCGGCGACTCCACTCTGCCCAGACAGCTGCCCGGGGTTAATACGGTACAGCAGAGTTACAACTCGGTGGCGTCTCGTGTGGGCGTGAGTCTGGTGAACCCCGTCCGGTCAGGACACCGTGCAGCCAGCAGAGGCCGCCGGGCTCATACACGAATTGATCTCTGTCACCGTGCCGGGGTACCCGTCGTCCAGCCGCTCGAACACGGCGAAAGGGTTGTTGGCGCGGTCCCAGAGTCGCTCGATGTGGTAGTTGCACGGCGGGTCGGCGACTGTGTCATCGGGGGAGAAGTGGTCGCTGTCAGGGCGGGGGTCGTACGGCGTGTCCGTTTCCGGTGGTGAGGTAGATAGGGAAGAGCGTCCTGTCCAGTGGTATTAATTAACTTCGCGACAAACAGTATCTGTTTGAATGAACGGGAACGGTGGGGGCACTGCGCCCGAACTACTGGTGCTAACAGGAGACCAGTCGTTCGGCCGAGCGGTCGTCGACGCGGTCGAAAGAGCCGGGGTGGCGGCGAGCGCAGAACGCGTCGAACCAGTCACCGGCAGTTCGACACAGCGCGACACTGGCGAGTTTGACGGAGCTATCGTCGACGGCGAGACAGCAGAGCCGGCGGCTGTCGTCAGGCGCCTTACTGAGACGGCGGAGCTTCCGGTCGTCGTTCTGGGCGGGTCACCCGGGGACGACGACACGGTCGCCCGCGCTATCGAGGCAGGAGCGACCGATGTCTTTCCACGGACCACAGCGAGTGCACAGTACGAACTCGCCGTCGAGCGACTCGTCGCTGAGGGCTCCTCGGAAAGTACTCAACGGCCGGCAGAGGGAGACGCCACCTATCAGGAGGCCTACGAGGCGCTGTTCGAGAAAATTTCCGAGGGGCTGGTCGTCCACGACCCGGAGACCGGCGTGATCGTCGACGCGAACGAGCGGTTCTGTGAGATGAACGGCTACGAGCGGTCGGAACTGCTCGGTGAGTCGATTGGGATGGTGCTGACCGACGAGGAAGGCTACGGACCCGAAGCGGCAAAGGAGATGATCCAGCGGGCGCGCACAGAGGGACCACAGCGTTTCGAGTGGCGCAACCAGCACCGGGACGGCGAAGTCTTTCCAGTCGAAGTCGATCTGACGGTGATCGAACTGGGCGACGCGGAACGAGTCCTCGCGAGTGTCCAGGACATCACCGAACGCAAGCGCCGCGAACGGGAGTACGAACAGATCTTCAACGGGGTCAAAGACCCAATCGCGGTGTTCGATCCCGACACCGGCGAGATCACGGACGTCAACGAGCCGTACCACGATATGATCGGGTACGACGACCTCGAGACGATCCGGGAACTGGGGATCGAAGGGATGAGTGCGGGCGGGGAGGAGTACACCGAGGGGCGTGGCGTGGAACTCATCCGCGAGGTGAGCGAGACCGGTGAGCCGACGACGGTCGAGTGGGAGGCCGAGACGGCGAGCGGTGACCGGCGGTATCTGGACATAACGATGTCGCCAGCGTTCATCCGGGGTGAGGAGCGGGTGTTGACCATCCAGCGGGACGTCACTGAGCGCAGGCGCCGCGAACAGGAGTTCGAGCAGATTTTCAACGGGGTTCAGGACGCGATAGCAGTGTTCGACCCGGACACGCTAGAGTATCTCGATGCCAACGACGCCTATTTGGAGATGTTCGACCTCGAGAGCATCAGCGAACTTCGTGAGCAGGGCGTCTCTGGGCTCAGTCTCACCGAGGAGGGGTACACCGAACAACGGGGCCGTGAGGTCCACCAGCGGGTCGCGAGGAGCGGCCGATCCGAGATAGTGGACTGGCAGGGTGAGACCAGCAGTGGCGAACGTATCTGGCTCGAGGTCAAGGTTGCCCCGGCCGTCATCGGTGGCGAACAGCGAACCGTCTCGATTCAACGTGACATCACCGAACGCAAGCGCCGCGAACAGCGCTTAGAGGTGTTCAACCGGATTCTACGGCACAACCTCCGCAACCAACTCGACGTAATAAAGAGCCACGCCGAAGAGTTAGCAGACCGGACCACCGACGACCATGCGGAGCGGATCGTCGCCGCGGCCGACGAACTGGCGGGGATCGGGCGGCGTGCGCGGCAGGTCGACCGGATCCTATCAGGAGACGACACCCTGACGGAAATCGACATCACTCAGACGGTACGTGAGACTGTCGAGACGATGGGGCCGACGGGGAGCGACGTGGCGGTGACCACCGAGTTCCCGAGCGAGACGCGCCTGTTGACCGACCCAAAGGCGACCACGATGGCGGTCGAGAGCGCGCTGGAGAACGCGTTCGAACACGCGGCGTCGGCCGTGACTGTCGCCGTCGAGGACGAGCCGGACGGATGCGTTATCACGATTGTCGACGACGGGCCCGGTATTTCGGAGGAAGAACTCACGCCGATCGAAGCCGAGACTGAGACGCGTCTCCAGCACGGGAGGGGCCTCGGCCTGTGGCAACTCCGGTGGTGTGTGGACAACCTCAACGGGGACCTGTCGTTCGAGACGGACGCGGGCACGACCGTCCGCATCACGGTGCCCGACCGACGCGAGTCGGGTCGCCTCGACTGACACTGGCTCGCGAGACCTGTGACTGCCCCGCGGTAGCACTCCTGTGCTGTGGACCATCCGGAAGAGCCGTACCACCGGGTCTGACGACTTCAGCGAGGCGATCCCCGTAGTTCTGGATCGTGGTGAGCGGTTCCACGGGCTTCGGGCCGTGGCGGAGATCGGGACTGTCTTTTTTCACCGGGTCGACAGCAACCCGTCGACGGCGCTCTGGACCTCCGAGATGGGTGCCTGACGGACACCGGACCACTGACTCTGGTCGGTGTACACCGTCCGGTCTGCCGTCGGTGGTGGCCTCTCGTCGGCAGGCGGTTCGACCCCCTCCCCGCCGGTCGTGACGGCGACGAGGTCCCCGTCCAGCGTGACGACCGGCGCACCTGGCGTCTGGTACGGCAGCGTCGTCACGAACGACCCGTCGTCCAACGTCGACTCCACGCGACCGAACTGGGTCACCCACTGCCCGACGTCACGGACGGTACTCACCTGCACCACGACGTCGTCGGGCGAGAGTGCCGCCGCCGACCCCCCAGGCAGCGTCGGTTCCGCGGCGTCGACCCGGAGCGCCGCGATGTCCGTGTCGCGGTCGCCCTGCGACGACACCCGGCCGACGAGACTGGCGTCGTACGTCTCCCCACCGACCGTCTCGACCGGTGGGACGACGACATCGCCGGTGACCTCGAGCGTCGACGCCGCCGTCACGACCAGCGACGGTTCGAGGAACACGCCAGTCGCCCCCGCCGGGAGATCCGCCGCGTTGAGGAACACGACGGTCGGCCGGACGGTCTCGCCCACCTGTGCGACCCGGTCGCGGAGGTCGCCGTCGACATCGGTCGGGACCGACACCTCCGTGCCCTCCCCGGTGCCCGTCTCAGTCGTCGTCCTGCCGTCGGTGGAGGTGGTCGTGGTCGGGGCCTCGCCGGTCGCAGAGGCAGGTGGTTCGCCTGCCGTCGCAGGCGGGTCGGCGTTCGACCCCGAACCCGGTCCGTTGCACCCGGCTAGACCGGCGACGCTCCCGACTGCGAGCGAGCGCAGGAGCCACCGACGGGGCCGCCCTTCACCCGTCGAGCCGTCGGGATCAGGCATCGGTCCACCTCTGGACCCACTCGACGATGGCGTCGATCCCGACGTGTTCGCTCCGGACGACGCGGTCGTTGGGGCCGTACACATCGCGGGTGTCCACCGATTCGCCGCCGCTGTGGAGCCCGACGACGTCGTCGGGTGGCCCGGTGTCGACGGCCAGTTCGGGCCAAACGCCCTCGCGGCCCGATCCCGAGCGAACCCCCGAGAACAGCGCCGTCACGGCCGCCGTCACGCAACCGACGCACGTTCCGGTTTCTTGCCAAACTGCTCTACAAACCGTTCAAAAAACTTATTGTTGATGTTGCAAAACTCTTGAAGAATGTTCACCAGGGGCACACCCCAGGGAACGGAATGGGACCGAGGGCACCGAACCGGGTCGCCGACACCGTCCAGGGGTGCGTGACCGTGGCCCACGTCCGGACCGCGGCCGTGGCCGTGGCCGCGGTGCTCATTTGTCTCGTGGTCGCTGCGGCCGTTCCGGCGGCGGCGTCGCCGACCGACGACCCCGTGACGGACAACGACGTGTCGGTCGGTGATGACCCCGTGATAGACGGTGATGACCCCGCGACGGACGGTGACGAGGCGAACACGACCACCGGTGCCAACGCGTCCGCCAACCACCGGGACACCACGGCTCTCTGGCGGGGCTTCCGGCACGCCTGGAGCTACAACCACCGGTTCAACCGGTTCGGGAGCTGGGTCGACGTCGACGACTGTGGCCGGGACATCTGTGACTACGAGGTCGGTCACTCCGGGGCCTCCGGCAGCGGCAAGGACAAGGCCGCAGTCCGTGACGCCTACACGGAGCTATCGGCCTCGAACGTCGAGTTCGAGACCGGCGACGTCACGTTTGACATCGAGGGCACAGAGAAGACACCGAAGGGTGGCGACGCCGACACCATCCGCGTCGAGGAGGAGGTCGAACTCGACGTCGGCGACGACATCGGCGATTACGAGGAGTACGAGGTGGTGCTCAACGGGTTCGACGCTACGTCGATCGGCACCTCGGCGAAGGTCATCGACTTCGAACTGACGACCTCGGATGTCAAGCGCACGGACGACACGCTCGTGTTCACCGTCAGTGCGGACGTTCTGCTTGACTGTGACTCCTTTGAGTGCGAGGGACGGTTCAGGACCGGATTCAAGAAGCAGGGAAACCTGATCGTCGAGAAGACGAGAGGAGGGAAACTCGTCCAGGACGTCGACTACGAACTGGACGCCCACTACCTCGTGATCGGTGGGGACGCTGGTGACTTCGTGGCGACGCCGACCGACGAGATAGAGAACGACTACGCCTGGGACCGCTGTCTCAACAACAAAGTCGAGAACCCGTTCACGGACACCTCGGAGGACGACAAGTGGGCGGGCAACTTCTTCCCGGGCAACCGAATGAACTGCGAGCGTTCGACCGGTCGGGAACTCGACCACTCGGACTACCGGCGACAGACGTCGGTCCGGAGTGGTGGCGGGGGCTACAGCGTCGGCACGGTCGGGGTCAAGAGTATCTCGGTGAACCTCGAACACGAGAGTCACTTCACCCAGTACGACACCGTCGTCGGTGGGAGCTACTCGGGCAACGGCTACGACGTGCGTGCGCTTCCGTTCTTCAAGGAGTGGTCCTCGCGGCCCGGGCAGTACGACGACGCCCGGTTCTCTTATGGGTTCGAGGGGAGCGGGTCGGTCGGGGTCGACCCCGTCCTGCTCGAGTTCCGTGACGCATGCAAGCGTAGCTTCGTCACCGCCGGCGGTATCAAGTGGCGCGGCGGCGGCGCGGATGCGAACACGCCCGAGGCGGTCGTCAGCGAGGAGTACCGCTTCGCCTACGCCGACCAGTGGCGAGACACGAGTGACCGCGGGTCGGCCTGTGAGAGCGACATCGACCCGCTGTCGCGGCCGTCGTCGCCGACCGCGGACCCGGCCTTCTGGGTTCCCGCCAACGGTGGGTCGCTGTGGAGCGAGTTCGGCACACAGCGCGAGGACCCGACGAAACTCGACGGAAGCTCGAGCGACCGCTACTACTCCGGCGAACAGGAGAACAAGCCTGTCGACACGGCCGAGATCAGGAACGTCGAGTTCGCCGACCCCGTCGACGACGACGACGACGGCAAAGTGGCGGAACTCCTGTTCCAACTAGACGCTGACCTCCGGTACGACGACCCCCTCGACGACTCCGACTACGGTGACCCCGTCGTGACCGTCGAGTTCCGGCGGTCGGGCTGTGACTGTTACTCCACCCGAAACGTCCTCGAACCGGTCGCGCGTGACAGCGAGATCCTCCTCGGTCCGGTCTACGACGAGTACACGTCGGTCCCAAGTGGCACCTACACCCACCTCCGGGTGAGCATTCACGAGAAACGCGGCGGTGGCAAGGGGCCGCTGCTTGACCGTGCTGTCGTCCCGTTCCCGGGCGCGACGGAGTTCGAGAAGGTCGAGAACGACCGGGTCGTCGCGGCATACTTCGGCTCGAACCCCGAGGGCGCCGAGGTGTACCTCGACGGCCAGAACATTGGCGAGACGCCGCTAGAGGGTGCGGTGCCGGCCGGCCAAGAGCGCGAGACCACGACCCTGGAGTTCCGCGAGGAGGGCTACCAGCCGACCCGGTTCGAGATACAACTCCAGGAGGGCCGAGGGAATCGCTACGTCGTCGACCTGAAGCGGCCGGACGAGCCGATCGTCGTGCAGTCGACGCCGAACGCGACGGTCTACTTCGACGGCATCCGGCAGGGCGAGACGCCGCTGACCGAGGGCGTCCCCCCCGGCGACGAGGTCGACGTGAGGCTGGAAGCGGAGGACTCCCTCTACCTCGAGGAGACGTTCCGGAACGTCTCCTCGCCGGCGACAATCAACGCGTCGCTGGACCTGTACACCCCCAACTACACGCTCACCCCCAACTACACCGTCGTGATCAACGGCACGAATGGCGGCGACGGGGGTGACGGTGACGACGACGGCGACAACTTCGACAACATCGACGAGGACGACGGGCTGGTCGTCGACTACCCCGATATCGACGACAGGCAACTCGACGTCGTCGACCCCGGCGTCGTCGAGGACATCCCGGACCTGTCCGGGATCGTCGTCGCGAACGCCACCGTCCCGTTACAGCTCCAGCCCGGCACGAGCGGCGCGTTCGACGCCAGCGGCTCCTACTCGCTAGGGGATCCCATCGAGGGCTACCGGTGGTCGTTCGGCCCCAACGTGACGGCCAGGGGTGAGGTCGTCCAGCACAGCTACGCCACCCCCGGGACAAAACAGGTGACGCTTACCGTGATCGCAAACGGAACGCGTTCGAAGACGACCCGGGAGGTGGAGGTGGGTGACCAGCCGCCCACGGCGCGGTTCTCGGTGTCTGATCGGCCGGTCCAGCGCGGCGACCCCGTGACCTTCGACGCCTCGGCGTCGATCGACCCCGAGGGCTCCGTCAGCCAGGTCGACTGGCAGATGGGCGACGGCATCGGCCGGACCGGCACCCAGGTCGACCACACCTACACGACGACGGGCAACGTCACCGTGACCGCCCGTGTCGTCGACGCGGCCGGCAACGCGGACACGCTCAACCGCACGATCCGGGTCCACGAGCCCAACGACCCACCACGAGCCGACGTCGACGTCGACATCCTGACCGCCGAGGTCGGCGAGACCGTCACCTTCGACGCCGCCGGGTCAGGCGACCCAGACGGGGCCGTCACGGCGTACAACTGGCAACTCGGCAACGGCGCGGTCGCGACCGGCGAGACCATCCAGTTCGCCTACTCCAGTCCCGGGCAGTACCAGGTGACGCTGGCGGTCGTCGACGACGACGGGAGCCGCACGACGACCACCGAGACGGTCAGGGTGACCCCGCAGGCTACCACCACGACCACGCCGCCCAGTTCGACGTCAGCGACGACCTCCGACCCAACGGCGTCAACGACCGATTCAACGACGACCCGGTCGACGGAGAAAACGACCGCGTCTTCGACCGATGAGTCGACGGTTACCGACGACGAGGGCGACGGTGATGACGGCGTCCTCCCGACACCCGGCTTCGGAGTCGCCGTCGCCGTCCTCGCGCTCGTGGGCGCGGCGTTGCTGGTCCGTCGCCGCCGCTGACTCCCGCCCACAACGGCCAGGATTAATCCCCGACGACTCCCGGTTCGGCTATCGACCACGGCTGGGCTCGACCGGAGAATCTCACGGGGCTAACAGACGAACTCGGCATCGGGGCCGACCGCGAGGAACGGACTGTCGAGACCCCGACCACCGGAAAGGACCTCGGCACGGTCAGAATGGCCGACCCCGATGACGTCACCGACGCCGTCAAGCGTGCCAGCGAGGCTCAGAAACGGTGGGCAGACCGCACGGTGGCTGAGCGTGGCAAGATGCTCTGGACGGTGAGCGATCTCGTCTTGGACCACCGCGACCGACTGCTCGACACTATGCCGTGCTGGCGACCGCAGGCGTCGGGCCTACGGCCGACTGTGGCGGGGGCTACCTCGAGAGCGGCGGGCTCGCCACCGGAGGGGATGAACCGACTCACGCCGCCCCGGACCGGCTCGGTCTGAAATCTGGCGGGAACGTCACGGTCGACGCGGGGGGTGGCACCGATCCCGAAACGGATCTCTACTGGGGCATCGCGAGTCCGGATTGGACCGTGACGGAGACGCGGCTATAGTACAGGCGACCGACAGGACGAATACTAAGCTCGGTGACTGTTGACGGCTAATATAAGAGAACGTATGTTTCAGTCAGGTGTCCGGCCGACACCGGCGGTGTGTCGTGGAGTTACTGACTGACGGCGGCGGTGGCGTCGCGTGCGCTGAAGTCGGTGACAAACTGGGCGTCCAGCGTGCCGTCCTCGACCAGGCCGGTCGCAATGACGGTCACGGTCTGTCCGCTCGGCAGGTCTACGTCGGACAGCGACAGGGCGACGTCGTCGGAGCCGGCCGGCATCACGTCGATGTCGTAGGTGCCGGCGTCGACGCCGATGTAGTCGCTGGCCTCACCGAACTCGACGTTGCGGCAGAGAGTCGGCCCGTCAGCGACGCGAACGTCCACGGCGGGGGCGTCGGCGCTGGTGTGGACGAGGCGGAGCTGCGTGCGGTCCTCCACGGAGCGGTTCTCGTCCACGAGGACGAGCGGCCGGATGGAGGCGAGTTCGTCGATGGCCAGGACGGTGTAGTCGGTGTCGGCCTCGAGGTCGAGTGTGGCGTCGATGACCGACTCGCCGCCCGTCGCGGGCACGATGTCGATCTCGTGGGTGCCACTCTCGATCGAGAGGTAGTCGCTTATCTCACCGAAGGAGACGTCCTGTAGAATGGAGTCGCCGTCGACGAGAACGTTCACTGCGGGTGCGTCAGGGCTGTAATGACCGATTCGGACTTGTGTGTTCATCGCGTATCATTATATGGGAGGTGATAGTATAAGGCTTCTGAGACCACGTGTACCACGGTACTCGGTGACTTGACCGCGCCCTGGTGGCGATCCGAGGTTGAAGCCTCCGGGCGACCGTTGCCGTTGTCCGGACTGCCGCCGTGGCGCCGCCGGTGTCAGCCCGCCCGACGACCCTGCCCCCACGGACCGTCGTCCGGGTGTCTGTGACTCACACCTCCGTCCTGTCGGGCGTGGTGGTGTGTCGATCGTCAGGGTCGCCTCGCGAGTCGAGACCCTCCGTCGCGGCTACGGCGGCGGAGCGGAGTGTGTGGTGCGAGACGTCTGCCTTCGGCGCAGTGCCGTGACGGGCCCGCGTTGAGCGTCGGGCCCGAGAGCGCGGAATACACAATAATTACACGGAAAATAGGGCTTCACGATAGTCGGGTTTCAACGCACATACTGCGGAAAAACGGGGGTATAAGTACCTCTAAACACAATATAGGGTATCAAACGATGAGTCAGATGGACGACTCTAACGCCGGGTCGTCGCTCGGCACTGACGACGGATCGGGGGGGTCGATCGAGTTGGACGACCTTCCGGACGCCGCCATCATCGCCGACGTTGACACTCGCCGTATCGTCGAGGCCAACACCGCAGCGGGCGAGTTGTTCCACTGTTCCCCGGCGGACCTCGTCGGCCGTCACCAGACGGCACTCCACCCGTCGGACGACCCCGCCGAGTACATCGAGGCGTTCCGGCGTGGGATCGACGGACAGCGAGTGAACAGGTTGCGGTCCGGTGAACCGCTGTTCATCGAAACGGTCGACGGTCAGCGGACACCGGTCGAAATAAACGCTCGACGGATAGACGCACCCGAGGGCGGTCGTGTCCTCGGTATCTTCCGTGACGTGACCGACCAGTTGGACCGCGAACAGAAGTTGGAGCGGACGACCAGTCGCCTGGAGACGTTACTCGACACGTTACCGGTGCCGGTCGCAGTCCTCGACACCGACGGCGTCGTGGAGCGCTGGAACAGGGCCGCCGAGCGGACACTCGGCTACTCGGCCGACTCGATCGTCGGTCGGTCGTACTCGCTGTTCACCGACGGCGAGGAGTTCGAGTCACTGCTCGGGCGCGTTCTCGACGGGGAGACGATCCAGCGTTACGAGACCACGCTCAGGGCACAGGACGGGTCACGGGTCCCGGTCACGCTGCACGTGTGTCCGGTGTACGAGAACGGGACGCTCACCGGTCTCGTCGGTGTCGCGGTCGACCTGTCGGAGCAGCGCCAGCGCGAGCAACAACTGGACGTACTCCACCGCGTTACCCGGCACAACCTCCGGAACGAGTTGTCGGTTATCCGTGGCTGGAGCGACCAGATCGCCAACGACGAGACCGACCCGGGAGAGACCGCTCAAATGATCGCGGACGCCAGCGACCGGCTACTGGAGTTGAGCGAGGAGGCGGCGAACATCCGGAACAATCTCGCCGACAGGTCGCGAACGACCGACCCGATGGCGGTCGACCGACTGTTCGCGACGCTCACCGAGCAACTCAAGCAAAGAGACGAGGCGACGGTCGTCGAAACACCGACAGAACCGGAACCGGGAGCGGTCCCACGCCCGGCGGAACGGGCGACGGTACAGCTGTTTCGCGAGCTGTTGAACTGTACCGACGAGGCGACGGTCGAGTTCAGCGCCGAGTCCTTTTCACAGTATCTCCGGCTGGAACTGACGGGGAACGCCCCGCTGCTCTGTGACGGCGAGCGAACGCTCATCAAAGAGGGGGGTGAGACGGCGCTGAAACACGCCAGCGGCCTGAAGATAGCAAACGCCTATCTGCTGTTGCAGTCGATCGGGGGGGCCGTGACGCTCGAAACCGGGACCGGGACCGGGGCCGCTCCGGAGAGCACGTTACGCGTCGAGATGCCCAAACTGTCCAGTTGAGCGGGTCACAGTAGCGGGTCGACGTTCAGCGGTGAGCTCACTTGAGTCTGACCGCGGTATAGAGCTCTCGGACCGGACGGTGACGGCAGCGTCACGAGGTGGTCACAAGCAGATACTCACCGAGTTGGCCTATCGACACCGAGATCGGGCCGGAGGAGTTCGAGAGCACCGACGAGCAGATGGAGCAGCTGCGACAGATGATCCCGCTCGGGCGACAGGGCACCCCCGGTGACGTCGCCGGCGTCGCCGTCTTCCTGGCGAGCGACCTGACCGGGCCCGGCGGTCAGTTCTCGACGGACGGGATCGTGTCGGCGGTGCCCTCGTACTTCTCCTCGA
>CAZQHW010000054.1:0-15254 GCA_964593395.1 uncultured Halobacteriales archaeon | reverse complement strand
ACGACGAGTACCTCTCGGGGATGACCTTCGAGGAGATGGGCGGCGGCTACCAGCCCGCAGAGGAACAGGACCGCCGCTACCAGTTCTGACGGCCCGCCCCGCCCGCGAGGACGAGACGACGACCGGGTCCAGCCGACTCAGTCCCCGGCAGCGCGGGCACTCGCGACCTCCTCGACGGCCCCCGCGAGCAGGTCGACGCCGGTCTCGATCTCCTCGCTCGTGACGTCGAGTGGCGGCAACAGACGCAGTGACTTCTGCCCGCAGCCAAGCGTGAGCAGACCGCTGCGGAACGCCCGCTCGACGACGGCGTCCCGGCGCTTTTTTCTGTCGAACTCCATCGCGAACATCAGCCCGAGGCCGCGCTGGTCGATCACGCCTGGAAGGTCGGCGTCGGCGACCAGTTCGTGCAGGTGCTCGCCCATGCGGGTCGCGTTGTCCAGTAGGTCGTGGTCCTCTATGGCCTCCATCGTGAGCACGCCCTGCAGGCTGGCGACGATGTCGCCGGCGCCCCACGTCGAGGAGATGCGTCCGGTTTCGTCGGGGAAGATCTCGGACGAGGAGATCGTGGCACCGACGCGGGCGCCCTTTGCGACGGTGAGCACGTCGGGGTCGATCGCGAAGTGGTCCGAGGCCCACATCTCGCCGGTGCGGCCCATGCCGGACTGGATCTCGTCGACGATCAGCGGCACGTCGTGTGTCTCACAGAGGTCGGCGACCTCCTGCATGAAGGCGTCGCTGGGGACGTAGTAGCCCCCCTCGCCCTGGACGGGTTCCATGATCACGTAGGCGGTGCGGTCGGGGTTGACGTAGCCACTGTCGGGTGAGAGGGCCTTTCGAAGCTGTGAGGTGACGCCACCGTCGATGTCGCCGTGAAAGAAGCCACACGAACAGGTCTCGGGGGTGCACTCACTGTTCCGGCAGTAGGGGGCGTCGTGGATACCGCCGACCTGTGGGAACCGGTCACGGTACTTCGCCTTCGAGCGGTTCAGCGACAGCGTGCCCAGGGTGCGTCCGTGGAAGGCGCCCTGAAAGGTAACGCCGTAGTCGCCCTCGACGTGGTCGTAGCAGATCTTCATCGCGTTCTCGACCGCCTCGGCGCCGGAGTTCGAGAGAAAGACCCGCTCGGCGCCGTAGTGTTCGGCGGCGTCGACCAGCCGGTGCATCAGTTCGGGCGGTCCGGGGAACTCGGCGTCCTCGGGGGGCCACCCGCCGGAGGCGTAGAAGTCCTGGCCAGCGATCTTCCCGGGGTCGGGCAGGTCGAACTCGTCGAGTTTGTCGGCGATCTTCGGGTTGTTGTAGCCGAGCGGCGCGGCGGCGACGTGGCTGGTGAAATCCAGAAAGACGTTGCCGTCGACGTCGGTGACGTAGGGCCCCTCGGCGTCGGCGAGAAAGTCCCAGACGAACTCGTAGACGTACGTCGACGGCGCGGCGACGCTCTGGTGGTACTCGACCCACTCGTTGGCGCGGTCGCCGGGCACGTCTCGTACCTCGACCTCGGCGGTGTGTCTGTCCATGAACGCGCCGACGCCCGCCCCGCTTGTAAACCGTTCGGGGTGCTGTAACGGGCGCCGTGACGTGGCCCCTCTGTCCCGCCCGGCGTCGACCGGGCGGCGGTTCAGCCGTCGGCGACCAGCGCGGTCGCCTCGACCTCCACGAGCATCGCCGGGTCGACCAGAGCGGCGACCTCCACCAGCGTCGTCGCCGGCGGGGTGTCGCCGAACGCCTCGGCGTGTGCCCGGCCGACCGCCTCCCAGTCGTCACTGTCGGTGACGTACAGCCGTGTCCGCACGACGTCACTCAGCGTCGCGTCCGCCGCCGACAGTGCCGTCTCGACGTTCTCGATCGCCCTGCGGGTCTGCCCGTACGGGGCGCCCTCGCCGACGACCTGGCCGTCGTCGTCGGTCGCGGTCGTTCCGGAGACGTGGACGTGCGGGCCGACCCGCACCGCACGGGCGTACCCGGCCTGTGACTCCCACTCTGTGCCCGATGAGACAGTCGTACGCTCCATGTGCCAGGTCCGGTCCCGGCGGTCATAACTGTCGGGCGTCAGACGCCGCTGACGAACCCGGCCAGCGCGACTCCGCTCGCCCCGGCGATCAACACGGCACTCCAGGCGGTCACCCGGCGGGTGAACGTCCGGTTCCCGCCGGCGACGGTCAACCCGGACTTCACCGCGATGCTCACCGCGGTCGCCGCGAGGATGCCGGCGACGGCCACCTCCGAACTGACGACGCCGCGCTGGTACAACAACGCGCCCGACCCCGCGGCGCCCGCACTGGAGATTAGCCCCGAGAGGGCGGCGGCGACGACGAACCCGGCGCCTCCGAGGTGGGCGCTGGCGGCGGCGGTGACGACGACCACGCCCAGAAAGACGGCGCCGAACCCGAGTGCGTTGCGCATCGAGAACGGACTCTCTATGTCCAACTCGGTCTCCTCGGACCAGTCGGCGACAAAGGCGGCGACGACGATACCGCCGACAGCGACGGCACCGAGGGGGGCGGCGGCCCGCAGTAGGAACTCCGGGGCGAGCGCGAACGGGGCGACGATGGCGAGGTTGCGAAGTGCCATCGCGGCGTTCGCGAGCAACACCCCCGCCAGCGCGTACGACGTCGCGTCGGGGTCCTGGCGAACGTGGTCGACCATCGTGCCGACGACCGCCGTCGACGACGCCAGGCCACCGACGAAGCCCGTGACTGCAATGCCTCGCCCGCCGTAGTTGGCGACGATAACGTAGTTGACGATGCCGATGCCGGCGACGAACACGACCATCGCCCACACCGCCCGCGGGTCGACCTCGATGCCCAGGGGCGTCCCCACTGGCCCCGCGGGCAACAGCGGCAACACGACAAAGGCGAGAATGGCGAACTCCGCAACCGAGCGCAGTTCCGCCCGGTCGAGTCCGAGCGCCATCGAGTGCAGTTCGCGCTTGAACACGAGCAACACCGACGACAGCACGGCGACAGTCACGCCGGCGAGGTAGTAGTCACTCGCAACGAGCACGCCGACGCCGTAGGCCACGAGCATCGACGTCGAGGTGGTGAGCGCCAGGCCGTTCTCGTCGTTCAACAGGCCACGAGCGGCGAGTGCGGCCCCCTGGAGCACGACCAGCGCCGCCCCGGCGGCGACGAGCAGGTCTCCGCCGGGGACGGTCGCCCCGGACAGCACCGTGAACACCGCGCCCATCATCGCGATGAGCGCGAACGTCCGCACCCCGGCGGACTTCCGGGACCACTCCCGCTCCAGCCCGATGAACAGCCCCAGCGCCGTCGCGGAGACGACTCTGGCGACGTCGCCCTCCAGCACGCCACCCCCCGCGAGGTCGCCCAGAGACTCGATCACGTACGTGCTCTATATACTACTATATACAAGTATGTTACGTCCCCGACGGCGGCGTCTGACCGGGCGGGAGCGGGGTAACGACTATGTTTTCGGCCTGACGAGCGGTGGTGTGAATCTGAGCAGGGCACAGATCACGTGGTTGGCGATCGGCGGGGCGGTCGGGTTGGTGTTTCTGCTGACGTTCACCTCGTTCGCGGGCACCTTCCTGTTCGGGCTGTTCTTTTATTACGCGACCCGACCGGTGTACGACCGCGTGCGGGACCACGTCCCCAGAGACGGGGTCGCGGCGGCGCTCTCGCTGCTTGCGCTTGCGGTGCCGATCCTCCTGTTGCTCGCGTACACCGTTCTCGTGGGCCTACAGGAGTTCGACCGCTTCACCGACGAGAACGACCTCGTTGAGGTCCAGAACACTGTCGAGTCGTTCGTCGGCGAGGTCCCACAGGTGAGGGACCCGCAGGAACTGCTCCGTGACCCGGGTGCGATACTGTCGGACCCGAGCGTGCGCAACCTGCTCGAGACCTCATTTAGTGAGGTGCTCACCTACCTCGGCTTTCTGGGCAACGCCGCCTTCCAACTGTTCGTGATGGTCGTCATCGCGTACTACCTGCTCAAGGACGGGCGTCGCCTCAGCCGGTGGGCCCAGAGCGTGTACGACGACGAGACGATAACCGAGTTCGCCCGGGACGTCGACGACGACCTCCAGAGCGTGTTCTTTGGCAACATGCTCAACTCCTTTCTGACGGCGATCCTGGCGGCGATCGTTTACAGCCTGCTGAACGTCTACGTCGCCCCCGCCGGGGTGTCGGTGCCGTTTCCCGCCCTTGTGGGCCTGTTGATGGCGCCGGCGAGTCTGATCCCCGTCGTCGGCATCCTCGCCATCTACGTCCCGGTGGGACTCGGCATAACAGTCGACGCCTACCTCACCGACCCGGCGCTGCTGTGGTTCCCGGCGCTGTTTTTCGTGGTCTCCTTTGTCGTGATCGGGGCGATGCCGGACTTCGTGCTGCGGCCGTACGTGGCCGCCGGCAGCCTCCACAACGGCGCCATCACCCTGGCGTACACCTTTGGTCCGCTGTTGTTTGGCTGGTACGGCATCTTTCTCGGGCCGGTGGTGCTCGTGTTGGCGACTCACTTCGCCCGGGTCGTAGTTCCTGACCTCCTTGGCGACGCCACCGTCGAGCCGTACGCCGTCGACCCGGTGCACGCCGCCCCGGGTGACACGGCGGACTCGCCCGTGGCGGTCGACGGCGGCGGGCCCACGGCCACGGGACCGGAGTCCGACGTGGAGAACGGAGAGACGCCAGGGCGACCGAGCGACACCGCAGAAGACGACGAGAGAGTGAGAGACGGGGACGGCGACGACGCCGGGTAGTCACATCTCGACGTACTCGTTCTCCCAGTTGCGGCGGTCCTCCAACTCGCGACGCCCACGGCGGGTCAGCGTGTAGAAGTTCGTTCGGCGGTCACGCTGTCCCTTCTCGACGAGGCCCTTCTCGACCAGGGTGTCGAGGTTGGGGTACAGCCGCCCGTGGTGAATCTCCTTTTCGTAGTAGTTCTCGAGTTCCTCCTTTATCGCGAGTCCGTGGGGCTCGTCCAGGCCAGCGATGGTGTACAGGAGGTCTCGCTGAAAGGCTGTCAGGTCGTACATCGGGAACGTTCTAACGAGGGTTATTGTCGCGATTTAATAAATATGCTGGTCGACAGTATCGGCGTCCGTGTGGGGAGTCGACGGACGAGTGCCGGTCAGCACATCAGTTCCCCGATGGATACGTACCGGATCGTGTGTAATCTGCTGGTCACGTTCGCCGGCGCGGCGCGGGGTGTGTGCGGGCGACGGGCGAGACCGGAACGCTGAAACTGGGGCGCCCGCGTCCGGTAGGTATGGTAGCGGTTCGCGACCGCGTGGACGTCGACCCGGAGCGTGCCTGGCTGGGTGGCGTGTTCGCGGCGACGCTTGCACTCGCCGTCGGTGCGCTCGCGTTCCCCAAGACGGTGTACGACCGATTCGTCTGGAAGTACTTCTGGGGACCGGTGTACGCCGACGCCCACGCCGCCGACTGTGCCTGGCTCGACGGCGGGCCCGTTCTGGGTCGGTCCGAGACTGCCTGCCGGGGAGCGCCGGAGACGGTTGCGTTCCCGGGCTACACCGTCGTCAGCGAGGTCGGCTACGCGGTCGTGGCGATCGTCGCGATGTTGGGGCTTGCGTTGCTGTTGCGGCGCCTCGAGATCGAGCGCTTTCGGGCGCTCTTTTTCGGGCTGTTCCCGATGATGCTGTTTGGTGGTGTCCTCCGCGTCGTCGAGGACGCAAACGACCGGGTCGCCGAGATGACCGCCACCGCCGGGCCGGTGTCGTACCCCGTGAACACGCTGTTCATCAGTCCCCTCATCTACGTCACCGTGGCGGCGGTGGCGCTCGGGGCGCTGTTGTTCGCGCTCCGACTGGAGCGGACCGGGCAGGTCGAACGCTTCGAGTACCCGCTGGCTGCCGTTGGCGTGGTGGCGACCGGCGCGGGACTCGGACTGTTGAGTTGGATGGCGCTGTCCACCGAGTCGGTCACGTTCTACCCGGTCGTTCTGGCGGTCACACTCGGGATCGCCGCCGTCTCCGTGGCGGCGGTCTGGTTCGGCATCCAGCGGTTCGCACCCCACCTGAACGCCGGCACGGAGAAGATGGGCCTGCTGGTGCTCGTCGGGCAGGCGGTCGACGGGGCCGCAAACGTCGTCGGCCTCGAGATGTACGCGACGCTGACCGACGGGGCGAGGGGGAACCTGATCCCGAAACACCCCGTCAACCAGGCCGTGATCGACCTGACCGGCACGGCCTACCCGTTTCTCCTGTTGAAACTCGTGGCCGCGGTGGTGATCATCGCGATCTTCGAGGACTCCCTGATGGAGGACTCGCCGCGATTCAGCGTCATGCTGCTCATCGGTGCCGTCGCGGTCGGACTCGGCCCCGGCACCCGGGACATGGTCCGGGCCGTGTTCGGCGTCTAACTACAGGGTCCCGTCAGACGACAGAGATCTGAACCGTTTCCTCCAGTCGTTTCGACATCCGAATCTAGCGCAGTGGTGGGCTCGGTACTAAAACTGCTGACGCCGTGAGATATAATTCTTTAACTACGCAAGTTTTTTAATTTAACGTAGTATGTGGTGTAACAACATGGGCAGAGAACGGAGTGGTCCGGGGGACAGGCGTGGTCTCTCCGAGATCACCGGGCTGGTGTTGTTGTTCGGACTCGTCATCGTCGGCGCGGTGATCGTCGTGATGACGGGCACGGCGATCCAAGACGGCGTCACCGAGCAGAGTCGCGTCGACTCGGCCACGCAGTCTCTCCAGGAGGTCGACGCCGAACTGACGAGTCTCACGCGGGACTCGAACCCGCAGACGATCTCGCTGACGCCGGCCGAGCGCGAGGGGGAGAACGTGCGGGTCGTGCGCGGTGACGAGATGACGATAACGATCGAGGCCGACGGCACCGTCTGCGAGGCGACGGTCGCCCTCGACGCGATCCACCACACCGGCGCTGCCGAGGACACCGTCATCGTGTACCAGGCCGGCGGCGTCTGGCGACACTCCGGGGACGGGTCGGTGATGGTCTCCCCACCAGGCGTGAGCTACCGTGAGGGCACCCTGGAGTTCTCGCTGGTGAAACTCGCCTCCGACCTCGACGGTACGAGCGGCTTCCAGGCAGAACGGGTCGACGACGCCTCCCGGCAGCGCTCGCAGGCGATCCAGGAGCAACTGTTCGCAGACGACGCCTGCACCCGTCCGGACAAGGTCACGATAGAGGTCGACTCCGAGTACGGTGACGCCTGGTACGACTACTTCGCCCAGGAGATGCCAGACGCCGCCCCGATATCGACCGTCGGCGGCAACGTGACCGTCGAACTCGACGAGTCACTGCTCGCCCGTGCCGCCGACGACGCCCGCAACGAGGTCGTCGACTTCACTGACTCCTCCGAACCCGGCACTGTCCACGGCGACGGCGTTTCCGTCGACAAGGGCGCGGGCAACGCGTACGACGCACGACTGCAGTACGTCACCGCCCGCCTCGGCCACGACGAGGTCGACACCGACATTATCTGGCAGAACGAGACAAAGACGAAGCAGGTCCAGAAGACGCTCCCCGTCGACCAGATAGAGAACATCGTCGAGAACGACACGGTGACCGTCAACCGCACCTACTGGGACAACGAGACCGTCGAGCGCGACGAGACGGTGATCGAGGGCGCTCCGCTGGACGTGGAGTTCGTCATCGACGAGTCGACCTCGATGGACCAGCCCTGTGGGCTCTTTTCCTCTTCGGACTGCACGACCCGGATCGAGTACGCCGTCCAGGCCACCGAGGGCTTCCTTGGCGAGATGCCCGACAACAAGGCCCGTGCCGGCCTGGTCGGGTACACCTGGAACAACCTCTTTGGCGACAAGACAAAGCAGTACCAGTCGCTGACCGACAACTACGACGCGATAAACGGCAGTCTCGGGTCCCTGAGCGCGGGGGGTTCGACGCCGATCGACCGCGGACTCGAGGTCGCGCTGGACGACCTCGACGCAAACAGTAACGACAACCACGACCGCGTGGTCGTCCTGCTGAGCGACGGGGGCGACAACCGCGGCGACGACCCGATTGTCCAGGCCGAGCGCGCCGCAGACATGAACGTCACCGTCCACACGATCGGCGTCGGCGACGACGACGAGGACCTGATGCAGGACATCGCGGACGAGACCGGCGGCGACTACTACCACGTCAGCAACGCCGCCAACCTGGAAGACGTGTTCGAGTCGATCATCCGCGACAAGACGACGACGGAGGAGACAGAGAGCTCCCTCGAGTCGGAGTGGGTCACCGTCCCCGTCGACGAGGTCGACGAGGTCACCCGCCGCGACGAGGTCGAGGTGCGGTACACGGTCGAGACCGAGATCCCCAAGCAGGTGACCACCTACGACCGTGACGTCGTCAAACAACCCGTCACCCTCGAGTACAAGAAAGACGACACCCCCTCGTGGCAGACCGCGTTCAGTTCCGGGTCCGGGCTCGACGCCGCGGTGAACTACTTCGAACTGGGGTACCGCTCCGGTGACTACCGGTCCAGCGAGGCGATGGACCTCGAGGACGGTGACCGCGTCCGGTTCGACGCAAAGGAACTGTCCTGCGGGAGCGAGGTGAACACCTCGGCCACGCTGACCGACTCGGGCGACACCTACTACATCCACCGCTGTGACAGCGCCGGCCCGGCGTCCTCGTTCGACAGCCTCACCGTCTACAACGACAACGAGCCCGTCCCCACGGCGTCGCCCGGCGAACCGTGGTGGCAGTCACCCGTGGCGTCGCGTCTCCCCGCGGAGTACACGAGCGCCGGACAGTTCGACCTCGCGAGCAACGAGGTCGTCGTCGTCGCCGAGACCGTCGAGGACGGCGCGACGAACTACGCCGTCATGGTGTACGAGGTCGGCAAGTCCGACGAGGTCAGAACAGACTGGGTCGTCGACCTCACGATCAACGTGATCGACGTCGAGGCGACGAACTGATCAGGGAAACGGGTGCGCCGGGCCGTCCGGGCGGGGTTCGAACCCCAACTCCGTCGGCACCTCCGCGGCCCGCTCGCCGAACACCGGACGGTCCACGTCGACGAACAGGGGTTGCGCACCGGGGACGACCACCCTGACCGCCGTGAACCCCGCTCGCTCCACGTCCCGCGGGGTGAGCCCGACGGCGTACGGCTGCAGGCCGGCGTCGGTCACGCGCTCGACCAGCGTCGACAGCGCACGCTCCTCCGGCGGGGGGTCCGCGACCGACTCCGCCGGCACGCGGTCGGCGTCGAGCAGGCGCCGCGCCGGACCGGGGTCCTCAGCGTAGCGAGCGATGGCCGTTGGCTCCTCGCCCGCCGCCTCGCGGCCCATCGAGCGCAGTTCCGTCCAGTTCTGAAGCGCCTCGGTCAGCGCCTCGCGGGCCGCTGTCGCCGGGTCGAGCGCCGCGTCTGTCCCGACGGCTAAGCGTGGCCACTCGTTCTCGCGGTGCACCGCCGCCACGACGACGGGCACGTCCACGTCCACGGTCACCAACAGCGCGGTGACCGACAGGTTCTCCGAGCGGGCCCGCCGGACGAGCGTCTCGTAGCCGTCGTCGTCGACGGCCAACCCGAGCGGCTCGAAGGTGGAGTACCACGACAGCATCGCGGCGTCTCGCTCTATCACCTCGGTCAGCCCCGAGCGAACGGCACCGGCGGGGTCCGTCCCCAGTCCCAGTCCCGTCGTCACCGGACGGAGGTACCGCTCGGTCGGCGGCGGGAACAGCGCCGCCTCCGCCGGCAGGTACACCAGGTCCTCCGCGTTCGCGGCGTCGTCGGACAGCCGGGCGGCGAGGTCGACGCCGACGACCCACTCGATGGGCTCCGTCGGGTCGACCGCACGGGCGTCGTCCGGGCGGACGAACTCGCCGGGCCCGACCGCGTTTTGCACTGTCGAGGGCGGCGCACGGTGGAGGTCAGTCGTCCGGTAGACGGCGGCGGCGTACCGCTCCAGGCTCTCGCCCAGCGCCCGCATCAGCGCCCGGTTCCAGTCCGGATCGACGCCGGCGGCGCGGCGACGGGCGCTCGCGTCGCTGAACTGTTCCGTCGCCGACAGCCGCGCCATGTAGTACGGCACCGGGAACGACTCCACCTCGCCGATCTCCGCCACCGGACCGACCCGCCGGTCGAGGGCGGTCTCGGCCCGCTCGACCGCCGCCGCGAGCTCCACCTCGTTAGTGTCGGTCGGCGCGAGTCCGGCGAACCGTTCGCCGTCGTCACACGAGCAGTCCGGCACCGGCAGCACGCGCCGGGTCGCGTGTGGCACCTCGACAACGCCGCCGAGCGGGTCGCCGTCCGGCGTTCGCGGGAACACCGGCGTGTGCTCACCCCGCACGCGAGCGGCCGCCGCCTGCCCCGCCGTCGCGCCCACCAGTCGCTCCGTCGGCGGGTCGGGGTGTTCGTCGCCCGTCGTCTCCGGTTCGGCGGCGGCCACCCGCGTCCGCACGCAGTCGTAGCAGGCGCCGGCCGAGGACAGCCCGAGCACGGCGGCGTCGACGCCCGCGACGCGGTGGCCACCAACACCGCCCACCTCGACGGCGACGACGGGAGTGCCGGCCGCCGTGGCCGCCGTCGTCGCCGGGAGTACCTCGCCGCCGACCCGCCCGACTGCGACCCCGAGGTCCGCACCCGGCAGGTCCGCCACGTCGGTGCGGGTCGGCGCCGCGTCCACGTCACCGAGTGCCGCCGCGACCGCCTCGACCGCCGGTCCCTCGCCGGCGAGTCGCACGTCGTGTGTCTCGACCACGCCGTCTCTCCTCGGAGCCGCGACAAAAACCTTCCCTGGCGCCGCGAAAGCGTTTATTAACCGGGCGGCGAAAGCGGTGTCCGAATGGGATTACTCGGCGACGACGAGACGGCCCGACGCCGTGACGCTGTCAGGTCCACCGCACCGACACGTGCCGGTGCCGTCGCGTCCGACGCGGACGTGGTCGCCGTCGAGGGCGTCGTCAGGGTCCACGAGGAGACGGTCAGGATGCCGCTCGCAGACGCCGAGGTGGTCGAACTGCCCGGCGGCGGCAGCGACGCGGACGACGAGACCGGAGACGCGCCAGGGGCCGACGGCCGGGACGACACCGGGGGACCTGACAGTCCGGCCCCGTCTGGTGGGCACTCCCCCGGGCAGTCCGACGGCGACTCGGCCGCCGACCGAGAGCGACCCGGCGGTCACGACGACGAGGACGGCGACGGACCGACAGCCACCGACGGCGGACGCGAGCGGCCGGCCGGCGACGGGCCGACGATCGACGAGCGGGCGGCCGACCGCGCCCCCGACGAGCGCGGCCCGGCGGTGGTCACGACATACGTCAAGCGCCCCCGGGGTAGCACGGCGCCGGCCGAGCGACTGGTCGAGGCGGTGCCGTTCGTCGTCGAGGACGACAGCGGCCGAGTGCTCGTCGACGCGACCGACGCGCCGGTCGACGCGGTGCTCGTCTCGCCCGGTCACACCGAGCGCCTGCTCGGCGACGAGTCCGGCACCAGGGTCGTCCGGGCCTCCGACAGGGGCATGAACTCGACGCGGGAGATCGCCCGCGCACGGACCGCTCTGGGCACCACCCCCGGTTGGGCGCACGAACGCGGCGCACTCCGGGACGGCGACCGGGTGTACGTGCTTGGCACACCGCGACCGAGCGGCGAGGAGAGCCCCGCGACGACGGTTGCCCCCGGCACCGACGCCCCCTTCGCCGTCTCGGACCTGAGCCGGTCGGCGCTGGCCGAGCAACTCGAGCGACGGGCGGGCGGTCTCGACCGCCGGTTCTGGCTGTTTGCGGTCGTCGGCGGTATCGCGGCGATCGTCCTGTTGATCACCGTGGCGGTGTTTCTGGACAGCTTCGTGGTGTAGGCCGCGAGGCGCGCCGGTCAGGAGAGGATGCTCTGTGCGACGCTCGCGAGCTGTGGGCCGTCGGCCTCTTCGAGGCGTTCGTCGCCGAGCTTGAGACGGAGACGCGGACGACCAACGTCGATGGGGACTTTCTCGGTGTCGATGATGCCCATCTCCTCCAGGTGGGTCTTTGTCCGGCTGAACGTGGCCTTCGAGGCGATGCCGACGTCCTCGCCCCAGCGGGAGATGTCGTACAGTAACACCTCGTTTTTCGCCGCGACGAGCAGCGAGATGGTGACCTCGTCCAGTCCGTCGCCGTCGCCACGGGCCGTCTCGAGCGAGGAGAGCACGTCGTTGAAGTCGCGCTCGACCTCCGGGCCGATGTCTTCGCCCAGACTCTCCCGCACGCGGGAGATTGCCGGCGTCCGCATCGAGAAGTCCTCCGAGTTCTCGAAGGCGTGGGTGAACGTCTTGTAGGCCTCGTCTATAAACTCCTCGTTGTCGGTGGTCAGGCCACCGACCGTCGATCCGGTCTCGACCAGCGCCACCACCGACTCCGGCGTGGCGAGCACGGAGTTGTCCGGTCCCTCCTCGCCCAGGGTGCGCAGTTCCAGGCGGTCCTGGCCGGCGAGGTCGGCGGCGTTGCTGGCGACGATGAAGTCGTCCATCGCGTCTTTTAAAACCCGCCGGTCGGCGAGCACTCGCGCCGACGAGCCGCCGTCCTCCGCCATTGTCTGCACCAGGCGGGCCACCGCATCGCTTGACGGGTTCACGAGCAGTGCCGGTCGGTCGCTCTCCCCCAGCGCCCCCCTGAGGATGCTGTCGAGCCGCGTGTCGAGCAGATTCGGTTCCGTAGATGTCATGTTATTAAATTGTTCTTTGAACTGTAGGTATTTAATGTTTTGGCCGATCCCGACCATCCCCTCGCCCTCGTGGGGTGGTGCGTCAGTTTCAGCCTGCTTTCATAATCTGTATTGCCGTCCCTGCCGAAAAAAAGAAGTGGTATCGGGTCACTCATTTTAGTGTGACAGATCTACGCCTCGGCGGCGGCAGCGCGTACACCGGCCCTTAGGACAGTCGTCGGTGGAGTTCGTGTGACCAACTGAACTCCCCGTCGTAGATGACCGGCATCTCGGCGTGTTCGAGAAAGGCAAGCACCTCGGCACGGTCGAGTGCGAACTCGCTCTCGTTTCCACAGAGGTAGGAGTACTCGTTGTCGCCGGCGTACGGCCGGTAGTAGCCGCCGATGTCGCTCGTCTGGAACTGGTCGTACGTCAGCAGAAACTGCCCCTCGCTGACCTCCGCCAGGCGGGCGGTCGCCGGCAGGCGGTTCTCGTTCTGGGTCAACACGTGCGTGCCGTCGCCGACGACGGCGTAGTCCTTGCCCATCATGATCCGCCGGCGGGCGAGTTGCATCGCTCGCTCGATCGAGAACCCGTGTACCAGCAGGCGAGCGAAGGCGGACCCGACCTTCGCGGCGTGTTCGTCGAGCACCTGCGAGAAGGTGATCGCGCCGGCGACGGCGCCCTTCTCGACGAGGTCCATTCCCTCGTAGTAGGAGCCACAGGCGTTGAGAAAGAACGTCTGTGCGTTGCAGACGTCGAGCGTGGAGGCGGCCATGTAACCGTTCGGACAGCGCAGTCCGTCCTCCTCGCAGTGGCCGATGTAGTGGACGAGGTCGCCACCGTCCTCGAAGACGCGGGCGAGTTGACCCGTCGAGAGGTGGTCGTACACCTCGATTTCGAGCGGCAGGTCCTCGCCGCGCTGGCGGTAGATCTCCTCGACGTCGACGTGTTCGCCGTACATCTCCTGGTCGTTGAGCACGACGACGACCTCTGTCGGCCCGGGGTCGTCGCCGGCGTACCGGAAGCGGTTGCGGTACGCCGCCGGCGTGGACTTGAACACGTCGATCGGCACGCCGTCGGCGAGCCAGCCGTGGATACGCGAAGAGCGCAGTTCGGGCTTGACGATGTCCACCGAGGCGACCTGGCCGGCGCCCGAGCGGTAGAAGTCCCCCAGCGAGCGTTCGACCAGTTCCGACCCCTCGAGTTCGGAGGTGCGGGGCGTGTACAGCAGGCTCAGGTCGTTCAGCAGGTACGGTAGCGTCTCGGCGTAGTCGACGACCGGCTCCACGTACGTCGAGAGGTGCCAGTCGGGGAGCCGCTGCTCGATCGCCTCGAACGGCACCGAGAGGTACGTCGACAGCCGCTCGGCCGGCGCCGCCTCGTACAGCCGCCGGGCGTCTAGTCCGAGCGTGTCCAACAGACTCGCCTCCGCGAGGTTGGTGCTGTACGGGCCGACGTTGCGAACCAGCGAGTCGAGAAAGAACGTCTTCCGCAGGACGCGGGTCGCCGCCCGCTCCAGGTCGGGCATCTCCGGGAGGTCGTGTTCGACGCCGGTGCCGGGGGCCCGCAGGGCCGGTCGGTCACGGTCGACGGTGTGGACCCGTGCCTGGAGGTAGTGTGCAAGCGGCGCGACGACGAACAGGTCCTCGATCCGCGGGGGCACCGCGAGTTCGATCCCGGTGTCGTGGACGCCCTCGCGGACGCTCTCCGGCACGTCGACCGTGTCGCCGAGTTCGACGATCGGTGGGTGCCCCCGCAGCGTGGGGAAGGTGCGGTCGGGACTGCTGGTGTGGTGGCCGGCGTGAGAGTACGACAGGACGGTGCCGACGCCCTCGGGCGTGGCCGGCACCGTCATCCGGGCGGTCGGGCGGTCGTGGCGACTCCTGAACCCCACCGTCACCGTCGTCCGGTCGGGCAACACGACGACCACCTCGTCGTACTTCGTGGTGCGGCGCACGCTCAGGCCGCCGGTCAACCGCACGTAAGTCTTTATTTCGGCGTCCACGTCGACGAGGTACTCGTCCGGCGGCAACTCCAGGGGTTCGTCGTCGTCCAACTCGTAGCGCTCGCCCGAGGAGAGACTGGTCACGTACACGACGGCGTCGGTGAACCGCAGTTCGCTGCCCGCACACTGCAAGGACCCGTCGACCGGTCGCGGCACCTCTCCCCCGCCCGAGACGACTTCGACATCGGGGCCGGAGAGGGACATCGAGGAGTTGTCCCCGTCGTACACCCGGACTCCCGACTCCGTCGTCTCCCACTCGATCATCCGACGAAATGGTGACACCCGATCGGCTTATGTGTATCGGAGGCGGGGATCTCCCGCCACGCCTGCCCGCGGCTCCGGCGTGCTCGACCGCCCCGCGATACGTATCGGCCGACTGTCACGGCCCCTGGCGACGGACACGCTTTTGCGTCGTGACGCCCGTCTAAGGGTATGGGAACGGGAATGGAGGACTCACAGACCGAGGACGCCGTCGGACTCGACCAGATCCGAGCGGCCGACCCCGCGGTCGCCGACGCGTTGCGCGCCGAAACCGACCGACAGCGCTCGACACTCGAACTGATCGCGAGCGAGAACCACGCCAGTCGTGCCGTCTTGCAGGCACAGGGCTCGACGCTCACAAACAAGTACGCCGAGGGCTACCCCGGCGAGCGCTACTACGCCGGCTGCGAGCACG
>CAZQHW010000053.1:0-15330 GCA_964593395.1 uncultured Halobacteriales archaeon | reverse complement strand
CGCCCTGTCGGTCCGGCGTCGAGTCGTCGCCACTACCCCCCACCGACCGGTCGTCACCGGGGCCGGCGAACGTGTACGCCGCACCCCTGAACTCGCCGCCCGGACCGCCGTCGCCGAACGCACCGGCGACCGCCGTCGACCCGCTCACCGCCACCGACCGACCGTACTGGTCCTCGCCCCGCTTCCGGTCGGGGAGGAGCTTGGCGGACTGGCGCCACCCGTCGTCGTACTCGAACGCGTACGCCGCCCCGGCCGCCAGGCCGTCCCCGTTCTCGTCGCCGTCGGCGCCGACGACTGTCGTCGATCCGCTCACCGCCACCGAGGTGCCGAAGCTGTCCCCGCTCTCTGCGTCGTCGGCGACGAGTTTCGCCCCCTGTGCCCACCCGTCGGGCGATTCCTGGCCAACGTTTCGGACGCCCGCGCTTCCAGTCGCTCGCGCGCCGCCACTCACCGCCGGAACGCCGACGGTGCCCAGAGCAGCGAGCCCCCGGAGTGCCCTCCGTCGTGTCCACCCCGACCCACCGAAAGTCCCTCCCGTCTGTCCGTCTGCCATATTGGGGTCGTCCTCACTTGTCATCGTTCAGTTCATTCAACAGTAGCCATCGACAGTCAAATAGTACACGCCGCCGTCCCGAAACAACCACGGCTGTACGGAGGCTGTCGGGATCATGACTGACCCGACACCCGGCAGAGACTGTCCCACCTCCAGGCTGTATGACTTCCGGCGTGGCGACCTGATAGGTCGTCAAGGTCAGCAACCAAAGGACACCGGAGCAAACCGGTGAGTCCGGTCAGGGGATCACCACAGTGGGCACGGCGAGTCGTGACATCTGGAACGATGCCGTTTCTCGACCGCGTTGTCGGACACACAAACGTTCGGTGATGGACAGAGCGGTGCTTTCTGTCGTCACGCGTTGTCCGCCAAGTCGCCTACGTCGACCGACCACCACAGCCACACCGGCAGTTGCATCGGCAGCCACACCGACAGCCACACCGGCGACACGTCGAACGCCGTGTCTGTTGTTCGTCGGCCCCACTCTGGGTCGTGTCGTCGTTGTCTCGTGCCATCGCAATTCAAGAGACAGTAGCCAGCACCGTGTGCGTTGCTGGAAATATTCCGACCGGGGTGTTGGAACGTTCCAACGTCCGGCAGGAGGACGCTCGACTCGTTCCGTGGGCGACGGCAGTCAGTCGGAAGACGGCGGGCGCTGCCGCGTTCGCATCCGGTCGACCCGCTGTTTCGCGAGGTGCTCCTCTGCACGTCGGAGTCGGTGAGTGAGCGTCGATCGCGGGACACCGAGCCGGTCCGCGAGACCGCCGGCGTCGATCTCACGTGGACTCTCATAGTACCCGTGCTCGACGGCCGCCTGCAGCGCCGCCTCCTGCTCGGGCATGAGGTCATCACCCTCGGCAGCCGTCTCGACCGCCGAGTCAGCGTCCGACAGGCGCTTGAACTCGAGGTCCACGCAGTCGGCGACGGTCTCATCCAGGTCGTCGAGGAACCCGCGGACATCACCCTCGCCGGAGTGAACGATACGCCACGTGTATGTTCGCTCTCGCTTCGTCGCCTCGAACAGCAAGCCCTCCCCGAGGTGGTCCAGCGCCAAGTGGGGGACGGAGGCACAGTCGTCCGTCCGCTCCCAGTAGGAGTACATCATGAGGGTATCGTCGGTAGCCTCGAGCACCTGTGTCCGCTGGCTCGCGTCACAGCGGTCGGACGTGATGCAGTCCGTGTAGTGGTTCGTGGCGAGAAACGCGTCCTCGACGTCCGCGAGCGCATTCGTCGGACCCGTGACGCGGTCAACACGCCAGAGGCTCTCGGCCGTGGCGTGAAGCGACAACGAACGAATCCCGACCCCAGGGTGTTCGGCCAGGGCGTCAGCGACCTGATTGCATCCTGGCTCGTAATTGAGCACGAACACCAACTCTCGCATACCGGCTCCTTGGAGCCGGCAGTTCATAACTGGTGTGTCGGTCCGTGGGCGGTGGCGCGTCTCAGACGAGACCCGAACCCACAGAGACGTCACAGTGGTCGGGTCGCTGCTATCGGTGTGCACGACAGACACAGCGCGGTGACTAGTCGGGAGACGTCGGGAGAAGTCCGCGAGGGCGGAATTGAACCGGACGGGAGACGTTTTCCACGCCCCGTACGGCCGTGCCGGCGTTCCGCCGTCGGGTCGACGGCAGAGCCGTCGGCCCTCGACGGGTCGTCGACCACAGTGACAGACTCTCACTGCCTCGCAGGCTTTCACTGCGTCCCGTGGTCGACGGGTGCCGGGTTCCCGAAGGACGCTTACACGCCCTCCGGTACTTGGCCTTTACACCCCACCGCCCGGGTGGCGGGGGAGTGGGACGCTACGGTCCTCCTTCAGGGCGTTCATCTCGTGTCCGTGTTACCGGACGTTTGATTTTTACCCCCAACCCGTCCCGTCCCGACCGCGAATGCGGCCGGTCCCGGACGAGTCGTCCGTGTGTCCTCACGTCCTCGCGGACTCAAACATAGAAAGGGCACGGTAATGAATCTTTTCATCGATCGATGATACGTCGTCGCTGCGGGGAACGTCGCATCCGTCGTTGGTGACTGGCCGAGACACCCCGTCGGCCGCGAGTACGCGTGGCTCGCGGTTACCGTCAGCCGTCGAGGCGCTCGGTCTCGACGACCTGGCCGGCACCGTCGAGAACGACGCGAAAGGCGTCGTCGTCGGCCCGTTGGATGACGGCCACGCGAGTTGGGTCCTCGGAGACGACGGTCACGTTCTCGTCGTCGACCTCGCCGACCCGCCACAGGTGGCTGTCGTGGACGTCGACACCGTGGCGGTCGAAAAAGGCGACCACACCCGAGTCGTACAGGGTCAACATACCCGGGGTTGCCGAGTAGACGGCGGCACACCGCATGCACTTACCGACGTAGCCCGGCTTCGAGTCCATAGCGTCGAAGTGGACCGTCCACTCGAACGACCCGCGACACAGCGGGCAGACCCCCTGAACCGTCTGTCCGAGTCCGTGGTACGAGGTGACCCGCAACACCTCGACCAACTCCGACATCGACCGGTCGAGCGCGGCGCCGGGTGGGACGAGGTTGCTGACACCGTGGTCCTCGCCGCTGTCACAGACCAGTTCGAGTGACCCGCTGTGGTAGTGTGCAAGCAACTGGTCGCCGCAGGTCGAACACTCTTCACCGATCGGTGTTGGTCCCCGTTCCTCGCCGCTCGCGAACGCGCCGGCGACCAGCGTACTGACCGCCTGCATTCCCGCGGTGGTCAGTACGTACTCGTCGTCGGTCTGCTCGACGAGTGTACTCTCCAGTTGCCCGAGGTGGTAGTTGAACCGCCCGGAGTCTCGCACGCCGACCCGCTTTCGCAGCTCGGAGAACGACAGAGTGGGCGGCTCGTCGGGAAGTGCCGACCGGAACTGCTCGGCGAGCGCCAGCATGATGTCCACCCGCGTCTCGCTCTGGAGAAACTCGAACGCCTCCCTGTACGTCGGGTCGAGCTCGACGCCTGTCTCCCCCGTCGCGGCGTCGTCTATGTCCATGTGTGCCCTCGCTACGACCGCCACATCAAACCACCGTCGGCGTCTCAAACACGCCAGCCGTGGTACGTCGACGGGTGACGGGTCACTCGTCGTGCGTCTCACGGTCGCCGGAACCCCCGCGGCGTCGCACGTGACCCCGCAGAGAGCCGCTCGGCGTCACTCCGGTGGCCCGGTTCGCGTCGTGTACGCCCCGGCGAGTTCGAGTCGGTCGAGCGTGACCTCGCCCGCGTCGGTCTGGGCGTCCCGAAGGTCGGCCCGGACGAAGGTGGCTGCCCGGAGGTCGGCGCCGACGAGGTCCACGCCAGAGAGAACGGCGTAGACGAAGTCGGCTCGCTGGAGGTCGGCGTTCGAGCAGTCCGCGCCGGTGAGGTCTGCGCCGGTGAGGTCCGCACGCTTGAGGTCGGCGTTCGAGCAGTCCGCGCCGGTGAGGTCGGCCTCTCGCAGGTCGGCGAGCACGAGTCGAGCGCCCGAGAGGTCGGCCGACGAACAGTACACGCGCTGTGCCGCGGCGTCGGTGAGGTCCGCCCCCGCGAGGTTCGCGCCGGTGAGGTCGGCCCGCACGAGCGTGGCCCGCGTGAGAGCGGCGTCGGTGAACACGGCGTGCTGGAGTGAGGCGTCGCTCAGGTCGGCGTCGGCGAGGGCCGCCCCGGCGCAGTCGGCACCGGTGAGCGTGCCGTTCGACAGCGTGGCCTCGCCGAGGTCCACCCCGGGGCAGGTGGCGTCGGTGAGGTCGGCGTACCGGAAGTCAGCCCCGGAGCAGTCGGCGTCGGTGAGGTCCGCGCCCCGCAGCGTGGCCCGACGGAGGTCGGCGCCGGAGAGGTCCACGCCCTGGAGGTCGGCGCCGGTGAGGTCGGCCCCGCGCAGCGTGTCCGCAGAGAAGTCACGCTCCCTAAGATCCTCTCCCGAGAAGTCCCACTCGGCGTACGTCGCCATACCCCTCACTCGGGCGGCCGAGACAAGAATCCTGCTCCGTGTCGCCGGGTGGGAGCCGCAAGAGCGAGGGCGACGGCGACCGTGACTGTGACTGTGACTGCGAGGGAACCGGTCGTCACTCGGACGGTCACTCGACGGGGGCGATCTCCTCGACCAGTTGCTTGCCGACCGAGCGGGTCGAGCCGTCCGCGAAGGTCAGGTTGTACATGCTGCCGAAGTCGTCGTAGTCGACGACCGTGACTGTGGTCTCGTCGCCGTCGGTCATCGCGTGCGACTCCGAGAGGTGAACGACGTACTCCGCTGTCATGAGCGGTTTCGGGGGCGGGGAGCAAAGGATCTGTCGGACGCCGTCGGCGCGGACCCCGCAGCGAACACCCGGGTCGCCGTCGACTGGTCGGCGTCGTCCCGCGCCGAATGGCCGGCGTCGTCCTGTTGTCTACTGGCTGGCGTCGTCCTGTCGCCGTCGGTCGGCATCGTCGTAGCCGTCGACGCTGCCGGTGGTCCGGGCCTGGCTGACCTGCTCCGAGGTGGAGTCGTAGGCGGCCCGCGTCCCCTCGCCGCTGTGGGCCATCGTCAGCGACTGGTCGGCATCGATACCCATCTCGCCCGCCGTCAGCGCGGCGTCCTGATTGGCACCGATGAACAGGAACTCCCAGCCGTCGTCCTGGCAGTTCTCGACGCGCTCGCGGACCACGTCACCCGGCGTCTCGGAGGCGTTCTCCTTGCCGTCGGTCAGTACCACCACCACCACCGTCTCCGGGCGGGTGGCCGCGGCCAGTCCCTCTATGTGGCGCTCTGTCTCGTCGATAGCGGTCACGACGGCGTCGTGCAGCGCCGTCTGCCCGCCCGGCGAGTACGTCTCCGCCGTGAGTTCGGGAGCCTCCGGCAGCGGCGTCGCCGCGTACGTCTGCGAGACCGTCGTGTCGAACTCGAACAGGCTCACGGCGGCGGTCCCCGTCTCCGCGCGCTGGTCGGCCAGAAACTCGTTGAACCCGCCGATCGTGTCCTCCCGTATGCTGGACATCGACCCCGAGGAGTCCAGAACGATCGTGATCTGAGTGTCCATATGATAGTTCGGTGAGACAAATACATAAGCGTTCGCTCGGGGACGGCCGGGCACGGTCACGGTCGCCGGCGTCGACGACCTCGTGTGGCGTGCAAAGAGCGCCGCGTGTCACGTCTACCCGCCCGTCGAGCGCTCGATGGCGACCTTCAGCGAGACCTTGATCTCCTCGAAGTCACGCGGTCGCACCGCGCCGTCGACCGCACAGCCGATACACTTCGTGACGATCTGCTCGAGGACCCCGAAGTACATCAGGTACTGTTCGTCGTCGATCTTGTTCATTACGTTGTCGAGCGTCTCCTTCGGGTCGATGTCGGGCACCTCGCGGTCGACGCCCAACTCGCCCAGTGTGCGCTCGAGGAGGGCGTCGACGCGGCCGGTCTGCTCGTCGGCGAGACGCTTCTGGGCGGAGACCATCGCCTCGACGTTTGCCTCCGACGGCGTCGGGGCGTCGCTCTGCAGGGCGAACTTGCGTACCTCCACGGCCTGTTTGCCGTACACTTCGATGTCATCCTTGAATTTGCGTCTGTGCTCGTCGGTCACCGTCTCCGGTCCCTCGATGTAGAAGGCGTAACTCGCGAGGATCTTGGTCGCCAGGTCGGCCGTCTCCTGGACGACCCGCTTCTTCGCGGCGTGTCCATCGCCCTGGTACTCGCTCTTGAGGTAGTCCAGGATCGGCCCCTGTGGGATCGGGACGCGCGGTATCATACCCAGGCTTCGCGGATCGGGTAGGTAAGCGTTTCCGCGGATCCCATTTAAAAACGGCCGCGAACGGACCGAACACTGAAACGGACCGACACGGAACCGACTGGCGATGGCGGGAGACACGGACCGGAGCGTCGAGGACGCGTTCGGCCTCGTCGCCGACGAGACTCGGGTGGCGATCCTCCAGGCGCTCTGGGAGACTGCGGACCGGTACGAGGGCGTGTCGTTCTCCGAGTTGCGAGAGCGCGTCGGCGTGCAGGACTCCGGGCGGTTCAACTACCACCTCGACCGGCTCACGCCGGAGTTCGTCCGGAGCCGGGACGACGGGTACGTACTGACCTTCGCCGGCAACGAGATCGTGGGGGCGGCGCTGTCGGGAGTGTACACCGACGCCGTCGGAACCACGTACGGCCCCGTCGGCGTGGACGACTGCAGGGCCGATGGCTGCGACGGGACGACGGAGCTACGGTACGACGAGGGGGCGGTCGTCTTCGCGTGTGACACCTGCGACAGGGTCCCCGACATCGTGCCGTCGCCGCCCGTTCTCGTCGACGCACACGACATCGAGTCCGACCCGAACGTCGCCAGCCAGTTCGGCCTCACCGTCATCGAGAAGATCAACCGCGGATTCTGTCACTTCTGTAACGGGCCGGTCGAAACGTCGGTCGCGCGTCTCGACCCGCGGTACGGGACCAGACTGGCCGACGCCGTCGACATCATCACCGAGTGCGAGAAGTGTGGCTGGCGCCGGCGGGCCGGGGCCGTCTCGGCGCTGATCGGCCACCCTGCCGTTATCTCGCGACTGTACGACGCCGGAGTCGACTACCGGTCGACGCCACACTGGGAGCAGTCGTGGATCACCGACGCCGACGAGACCGTCACGAGCGAGAATCCCGTCCGAGTGCAGGTCGAGACGCCGGTTGGCGACGAGCGGGTGACGTTCACGCTGGACGGCGACCTGGAACTGGTCGAGGTCGCCTGAGCGGGCGCTCGCCCGGACCGGTCAGGCGTCCTCCTGTGCGCCGGCGACGCCGCTGCCCAGCGTGTGTCCACACTCGACACAGGAGGCCACGTAGAACCGTTTCGAGGCCTTGAGAAAGCCGAGTTGAGCCCCCATCTCCCCAAAGGCAACGTCCTCGCCGGTCTCGACGGTCGCCTCGCAGTTCGGACAGTGCGTCATCTCAGGTCGCCCCCGCGACGCCGGTCCCGACTATCGCACCACACTCGTTGCACGCGGTCACGTAGAACCGCTTTGCCGACTCGAAGCTGAGAATGTTCGACTCCACGTCGATGTCCTCGAACGTGAGGTCCTGCTCGCTCTCAAAGGTCGCGCTACACTCCGGACACTGAGCCATACACCCCGTGATCGTCGCTCCGCACACTTGTAGCCCCCGCCGAGTCCATCGTGCAGAGACCGTCGCTGGACCGTGACTCGACCGTCGCCGTTCGCCAGGCACGGCGACAGTTGGACACGACCCGTTACGGGGCGCCAGGACGGCCGTCACCCGTGGTGACGACGAACCGGCGAGGTGTGCCGGCCGCTCAGGACCGAGTCGGCGACCCCCGACAACAGCGCCGCAGGCATCGGCGCGGTAAACACCGGAACGCGGCCGACAGTGTTCGAAGCGCCCGCGGCTCCCGTCACAAGTTTATTTTATCTCGCAGTGAGAGGAACAGGCCACGAACGACCCGATCCGAAGGCTGGCCGGGAACGCTGTAGGCCCGCCCGGACGAACGGGTCAGACCTGGAACCGAACCGATGCACGTAGTCCACCTCTACGACGGCCACGAACAGGTGTACTCCGGTCGGGGGTCCGTCCCGGGCGTCGTCTGGAACGTCGCTCGCCGGACGGCACGGATGGGCCACGAGGTGACGGTGATCGAGCGCCAGTGGTCGGGGTTGGACCAGGTCGAGACACACGAGGGGGTGAACTTTCGGCGACTGCCGTTGGGAACCGGGACCGACGAGCCCTGGGAGCTCGTCCCGTACGAGCAGGTGACGTCGCCGACGGGGATGCTACGGTTGCTGACCGACCGCACGTGGTTCGCGCTGGCGTCGTGGCCGCACCTCCGGCAGTTGGAGTTCGACGTGTTACACGTCCACCTCCCGTTTGCGGCCAACGTCCTTCTGACGCTGTATCCGCCGCTGCGCTCGAAGACGGTGTGCACCGCTCACCTCGGCGAGGTGCGACTCGACGCTCTGACCGACGACCAGCAGGCCGACGACCGGGAGACGTCAATTCACGTTCCGGACCTCCTGAGTCACTTCTCGCCGGACGTCTACCTCGCGAACCGCGTCGCTCACACGACCGTCCTCAACGACCAGATACGGGACGTGTTCGTCGACCAAGGCGTCGACGCCGACTCGGTGTCGGTGATCCCGAACGGCGTCGACACTGACCGGTTCGGTGACGTCCCGTCGACAGAGACGGCACGCGTCCGCGACACGTACGGCGTGGTGGGCCGGCCGACGGTGCTGTTCGTCGGGACGATCATGCCCCGGAAGGGTGTCGATGACCTCGTGCGGGCGGTCGGCGAACTCGTCGACCGTGGACACACCGACGTACACGCCGTCGTCGCGGGAGAGGACGAACTCGACGGGGAGTACACCGCGGCGGTCCGGCGTATCGTCCGGGACCTCGGTATCGAGGACAACGTCTCGCTTCCCGGGTTCGTGCCCGACGAGGACCTCGCCCCGCTGTACGCGGCGGCGGACGTGTTCGTCATGCCGTCCCGCGAGGAGGGGTTCGGAATGACGATCACGGAGGCGATGGCCGCGGGGACGCCCGTCGTGGGAACCCGCGTCGGCGGTATCCCCCGGCAGGTCGACGACGGCGAACAGGGGTACCTCGTCGAACCCAACGACTCGGCGTCGCTGGCGACCGCGATCGACGAGATCCTGTCAGAGACCCCGGACCGTGAGCGAATGGGAGAACTGGCCCGGAAACGGGCGGAAACGTACTCGTGGCAGTCGATCGCCGCGAGTTTCGACCGCGTGTACAGAGCGGTCCGACCGGACGCCCGGTCGCCGTAGGCGGTCGCCTGGAGCCGGGCGTCACAGCGACCGCGAGACTCCTCGTCGCTGAGATCGGGCCTCGACGTGGGTTCAGGGGACAGTTGCCGAACGTTCTCGTTCGCGGCGAGAGAGACCGGGCGTGGCGGGCTCGACCCCTGGGGCGGGTCGGGCGAGGTGACGGTCGCCTCCGTCCACGAACCGCCCTCCAGTCAGGGCGGTATCACCGTAGACGCGGGGGTGTCACCGTGGAACGAGACAGGACCGACCCGTCTCACCCGTCGGTGCGCACCCGAACGTCGGTCCGTGCTGTCATCCCCAATATTTATGATTTTATAGCAACACTTTGAGATAGTTCGGAGGGATCACGTTGAGAAATCCGCCTGGTTCGCACTCGAAGTGCACTGCTTCCCGGCGACTCGGGGGGTGCTGTAGCGTCTCACGAACTCCGGCAGACCGCGCGAACAGTGGCCCCGGATGAGGGGCCCGAGCAGTCGACACCGAGAAGTAGCACGAAGCGGGCGACGAGTGCCGTCGACGGGGGAACCGGCGGGGCAAAATGGCGAACTCCGAGAGAAACATCATGACTGGAGACGGAGACAAGGACGATAGGTCGTCGTCCACCGGTCCGGGGGGGACAGACGACTCGACAGGCGAAGAGAGTCCGAGAGACAACAACGACGGGAACGAAGAGGGGACGCAGGGCCCTGCTGAGAGGGGCGACGCGCCGGACGATGGGGGGGAGACCACCAGTGGGGGTCGTCCCGCCGACCACGCCGAGGGCGGGGAGGTTAACCGAGGCGACGACACCGGTGACCAGAACAGGGAGGTCGGTGACGGGGGCGCCCCTGTCACCGGTCTACTGGGTCTGTCCACCGACAGATGGGTGGACGACGACCAGCCACCCGTCGACCGGGACCGTCTGCGACGCCTGCTCACCTACGTGCTGGCGTTCTTCGTCGCGGTCTCGCTCGTGGGTGTCGCGTTCGTCGCGCTGACTCCCGACCAGCGGTCGGACTCCTTCACCGAGTTCTACATTACGGGGCCGGCGGGGAACGCCAGCGACTACCCGACGGACCTGACGACGGGCGAGACCGGTGAGTTCGTCGTCGGACTCCACAACCAGGAGGGGCAGTCACAGGAGTATACGGTTGTTGCCGTGTTGAACGGGACGCGGTACGACTCCCGGTCGGTGGTCGTCGGTGCTGGGGAAACGTGGGAAGAACAGTTCAGCGTGACTGTCACGGAACCGGGTCGTCAGAGGTTGCAGGTGTTGCTGTATCGGGGAAGCGACGCCGACGTGTCGGAGGAACCGTACAGACTCACACGGTTGTGGATCACGGTATCGACGCCGCAAGGAAACCGATCCGAGGCTCTCGCACCCTGAGTCCACGCCTGACAGACGGTCCGTGCCCACCTGAAACGCCCGCGCTGGCATCCGACAGACAGACAACCGGGGACGCGACGCCACTCGCGACCGCGTTTAGGGTGTTCGTACCGTCCTGATCACTACATTACTGCGTCTAGCGCAGGAGCAAGAGAGTATTAAGAGATCGGTGGGGCCGCCGTCTCGTCTCTGCCACGGTCCGCGATAGACCCGTGTAAAGAGATCATACGACGACTTCTCGGTCTGGTTAACTGGGAGGTAATTCAGTATTGAGTGAATAATCAAAGGGCTGACTAGACTGTTGGCAACTACCGCTGCCGGCGCGGGAGACCCAACATGAGGGAGACCGATATTCCGGAACCAGCCCCGAGACGGAGCACGAGATCGCAGGCGTCCGAGATCGACCAGAGGGAGTCACGAGGGGACAACCAGTTTGTGGAGTTGGACTCGGCGGCGACCCCCGACCTGAGCGTCGTTCTTCCGACGCTCAACGAGGAACGCGGCGTAAGAGTCTGCATCGAACGGATCAAGCGGACACTCGAACCGCTGGACCAGACCTTCGAGATAATCGTCAGCGACAGTTCGACCGACCGGACGCCGGAGATAGCGCGCGAACTCGGCGCGACCGTCGTCCACCCCGGGAGTGAGGGGTACGGCAACGCCTACAAGCACGCCTTCGAACACGCCGAGGGGGAGTTCGTCGCCATCGGCGATGCGGACGCGACGTACGACTTCACCGAACTGCCGAAGCTACTGAACACCGCAAGAGAGACCGGCGCGGACCTCGTTCTCGGGAGTCGTTTTAAAGGGGAGATCAAGCCGGGTGCGATGCCGGCGTTGCACCAGTACGTCGGCAACCCGTTGTTGACCTGGTTCCTGAACACCTTCTACAGCGCGGGCGTGAGCGACGCCCACAGCGGTATGCGTGTCGTCCGGAGAGACGCACTAGAGGAGCTTGAACTCCACAGCGGTGGAATGGAGTTCGCCAGCGAGATGATAATGGAGGCGGCGACAAAGGACATGACGATTGAGGAGGTCCCGATCACGTACCACGAACGGGTCGGCGAGGCGACACTCGACAGTTTCAGCGACGGTTGGCGTCACGTGAAGTTCATGCTGAAGAACGCTCCCGGATACCTGTTCACCCTCCCGTCGTTGTTGTTCGGGGTTCTGGGACTCGTCGTCATTGGGGCGTCGGTCGCAGGCGTGATCGTCGGGCCGGTGACGTTCGGGATCCAGACGCTCATCGGTGGCGTGTTGTTGACCGTCTTCGGCTACCAGATCGGGAATCTGGCGATCTTCAGTTCGATCGCTGCCGACCCGATCCGCCATCCACAGGACCCGATAACGGACGCAGTACACGACCGGTTCACCCTCGAAGCCGGGGCGGTGGTGGGGCTCCTCCTGCTTGGCGCGGGCGCCGCGCCACTCGGGTACGGGGTCGTCGCCTGGGCCATCGAGGGCTACGACGCCGTCCCGCCGGCCACCTGGAACCTGCTTGCGGCCGCGGCAGTGTTCCTCGGCGTCCAGACCGTGTTCAACTCGTTTTTTTTCAGTCTCCTCGTCGAGACCACGGACTGATACCATGACCCACCGGCTGAATTGCGTCGACTCCGGGCCGAGAAGCCAGAAACCCGGACCACGTTCGACGAAATTATTATGTTTTTCGCGACAACAGTCAGTTCAAATGGATATTTTGGGGGGGCCAGAGTCGAGTCGAACGGAACAGTCGCGTAGTGCATCCGACCCGTGGACGAACGCATGATCCGACGCGAGACCGACCGTGTCGTTCTCGACCACCGCACTACCGTGGGGGCGGTGGTAGGACTCTACGCGCTTGCCGTCGTGGCCGTCTTGCTCGCCGAGTGGATGCCGTCGGTACTCGTGGTCCCCCCGGTCGTCCTCGCGCTCTCGTTCGTCCCTGGGTCGCTGTTCCTGTTGCTCTTCGGCGACGTGCGCGAGGTCGGGGCGAAGTGGGTCGTCTACGCGCTCGGCCTGAGTCTGTTCCTGTTGATGCTTCTCGGACTCGTCATCAACGTCACGCTCCCGATGGTCGGGGTTGGGACGCCGCTTGCCGTCGGTCCGTTGCTCGGCTCCGTCTCGCTGCTCGTCGGCGCTCTGTCAGTCGGAGCAGTCCTGCGGGAGGACGCTGGCGACGTCCGGGTCGTCGCTCCGGACCCACAGCGGCCTACACCGCTGGCGTTTGCGCTGCTCCCGTTGCTGAGCGTACTCGGGGTCTCGCTGCTGAACAGGACGGGGGACAACTCGTTGTTGCTCGTGGCCCTGACTCTGGTCGCTGTCTTCCCGCTGGTGGCGGTGTTGACTGACATCGAGAAGTGGCACGGGTTCGGCGTCTGGTCGATGGCGATGGCGATCCTCTACCACGACGCGCTCTACGTCAGTAAGACGTTTCCGGGAAACCCCGTCGTCGTCCGGATATGGGAGGCGGGCCGGTGGGTCCCTGGCACGACGGAGGGAGGGCCGCTCTCCACGGAACTGCTCCAGCACGGGACGATATTCCCGACGTACGCGGTGCTCGCCGACCTGAACATCATGACGCAGATGGTCGTCGTCAACCCGTTTTTTGTCTCGTTCATACCGGTCGCACTGTACGTCGCGTTCAGGAACCACGTGACAGCGAAGCAGGCGTTTCTCGGGGCGTCGATCTTCATGTTCGCGCACCCGTTCTACAATCAGTACACGACCGCGGGCCGAGCGGCGACGCCGGTGCTCTTTCTGGCACTGTTTACAGTGGTCATCAGCGAGTCCGAGATCGGGGAACTCGCAAAGGGCGGACTGTCTCTGGTCTTTCTGAACGGTGTCGTGTTCACGCACTACGGCACGTCGTACTTCGTGGTGGCCGCACTGGGTAGCGCGTTCGTCGTACTACTCGGGTTGAAACTGCTGGACGAGGGGATGGACTTCGCCCGAGACAACGAACGCGTCGACTTGGACTCGATGGTTCCCGACTCGATGGACCGGGGCGGGCAGTCGGTTCTGTCCTGGGGTCTGGTTGGGTTCTACACCGTGCTGACGTTCTCTTGGTTCCTGTTTACAAACGACCAGCGGGGGTTCGCGCTCTTTCCGAGACACTTCTCGCGGTCGGTCGTCCAGTTTTTTTCGGACGAAGCCGGAATCGAAACCGGACGGACCGGTGCTCGGTTAGCCCGAGACTACGGGAGTGCTGCAATAACGTATTCGAAAGTCATCTACGTAATCATTGCAGCGTTCATCGGGTTGGGTCTCCTAGTCACGTTCGTCCGTCGGTTCAGGAACCCCGAAAAAAACACCGTCGCCGACCATGTCTTGGCGCTCGGGAGCGTGATGCTCGGGATATTCGGCATGACGTTCATTGTGCGGAATTGGGGTGGTGGTCGGCCGATGATGATCACGTTCGTTTTCGTACTGGTGTTTTCGGTCGTCGGTGTGACGTGGGTGGGCGACGTCGGCGAGTCAGTTTCGGAGACGTTCGCCGACGGGTCGCGGCTCCCACTGATAACTCAGGAACGGGCCATGGCTGGGTTCGCCCTGCTCGTCGGACTACTGTTAATCTTGAACAGTGGGGTCGCCTCCGCCCTGGTCCTGACGGGGTCTGCCCCGAGTAGTGTCCCCCTCGGGGACGGAGAAACGTCGTTCGACAGAGACATATCCATGCACGCTTGGTTGATCGACCACCACGAAGACGGGAGCGTGTATGGCGATAACAGAGCATTTGTTCAAACTGATGCCGCTGCCCCCGCTATCGCAATAAGAACCGACGATGGGAGGGCATACGACGGATACGGTGGCGACAAGCCACGGGACGATATCGACCAACTGAAGCAGTCGGGAGCGCCGCCTGGATACCTCCTGTTCGTGACGAACAACGTCGTTTCAGACAGGTTCAGCCGGGGGTACAGTTTCGAACCGACGAGTGTCGTTCGAGACGAGTACACACGCAACGTCATATACACGACGGGGGAGAGCCGGATACACTACTTCGGTGATACGTAGTCGGTCTGCCCACGGTTGGGAGAGTGCCGGTGCGGGTTGTCACTGCGAGTCGCGGTTGCCTCACTCGATTTGTCGACCGCCTCCAACAGTCCGATGCGAGCGCCCCGCTACACGCGACACCGTCGCGACGACCCGGTGGGCGGTCACGGCGACACGACGACCCGTAAACGAAGCGGTGGGTGGTCGTGTTTCGATAGAATCACACGCTGTCGAAGACGTGTAGAAAGATTGAAATTCCTGGCTGGTTAATACTAAACAAACACGGGTATAGATGACAGGAAAGGTATCGGTGAACGCTCGGTGCTGCTCCGGACGGTGATGAGGGGGAGTTCAGCGTGACCCGAAACATCGTTCTCGTGACGTACGACAGCCTTCGGGCGGACCACTGTGGGTTCATGGGGTACGACCGCGACACGACGCCGACGCTGGACCGACTGGCTGAGGAGGGAGTCGTCTTCGAGAACGCCGTCGCGTCGGGAGTTCCCACGATCGCGTCGATGACCGCCGTCATGACGGGCGAACACTCGCTTGCGAGCCCGAACATCGGGTTCGACAAGCAACAACGCGAGCAGGTAACTGCCCGCCCCACCGTCGCCGAGGTACTCTCGAGAGCCGGGTACAGTACCGGTGCGCTGTCCCCGAACCCACCCGCGTCGTCGTACTTCGGGTTCGACGAGGGGTTCGACTGGTTCGAGGACTTTC
>CAZQHW010000052.1:1860-15477 GCA_964593395.1 uncultured Halobacteriales archaeon | reverse complement strand
GAAGACGAAGACGGCGACGACTCGGACTAGCCCGCGACGGCCAGAACGGAACGACTGACGGCACGAGACCGACGGTGCTGACGACGACGAGGCGGCGTCGGACCGAGCGGACACGCCGTCGGCGGCGACGCGGCCGACACCGTCACTCTCGCGATCGTCGGCGGTGTCGTGACCCTCGTCACGTCGTTCGTCCCGCTGTCGCCGGTCGTTGGTGGTCTCGTCGCGGGCTACCTCCTGGGCGGGGACAGACAGAGCGGTCTCACCGTCGGCGCCTACGCTGGCCTCGCGGCCGTAGCGCCGTTCGCGCTACTCAGTCTGTTCCTTCTGGGCGGCTTCGGGATCGTCGCCCTGGAACTGGGTCTCGGCGGCCTGGGCCTGTCCGTGGTCCTCGCGCTGTTGGTCTCGGTATCGGCGAGCGTGGCGTACCTCGTCGACCAGAGGCCCCCGGCGGCTACCTCGGCGTAACCCAAGTGAGAGCGACGACGACGCGATGGCTCACGCCTGGCCGTCGTCAGCCGACCACTCGACACGACTTTCGAGTACCGGCTACCCGGCGACTCCACACAGTCGTTGAGCGTTGCCCTCGAGTACCACCCCCGCTCGCGGTGTCGAGAAACGCACAAATGCCCGCTCTCCGTATGTCGAGAAACGGGCATGAGTGACGTGGACATCGACGACGTGGACAGGGCCATCCTGCACGCCTTGCAGGCGGACGCCCGGAACACGTCGTCCGGGGACATCGCGGAGCGCACCGGCACCTCCGACAGCACGGTCCGCAAGCGCATCGCGCGCCTGGAGTCGGACGGCATCATAAAGGGGTACAGCGCGGCGGTGGACTACCAGCAGTCGGGCTATCCGTTGCGGATGTTGCTGTTCTGTACGGCCTCGATCCCCGAGCGGGGCGAGTTGGTCCCCGAGATTCTCGCCATAGACGGCGTGGTGTCGGTCCAGGAACTCGTGACCGGCGAGCAGAACCTCCTGGTGACGGCGGTCGGCGAGTCCGACGACGACATCACGCCCGTCGCTCACGAACTGCTCGAGATGGGGCTCACCGTCGCCGACGAGGTGCTGGTCCGCAGCCACGAGACGACGCCGTTTGGCGAGTTCGACCCCGAGTGACCTACAGGAGTACGCGCTTGACGTCTGCCGCCGTCGCCCGCCGGACCACCGCCCTCACCGGGTCACGGTGCCCCGCCAGGTTGTCCGAGTCCCCGTCGAGAACGAGCAGTGCCGCCCGCCGGCCCGACTCGACGACGCCACAGTCCAGGCCCGCGACCTCGGCACCCGCCGCCGTCGCCATCTGAAGCACGTCCCGGGCGCTCACGTCGAACTGCTTCGCGGTGTACGCCATCTCCCGGAACATCGACGGCGAGTTCAGCATGACGTTGTCCGTCCCCAGGGCGACGGTTGTGTGCTCGAGCAGGTCTCCCAGTGGGGGTAGTCCAACGTCGAGGACGGTGTTCGCCCGCGGGCAGACGGCGACCGGTACGGACTGGTCGGCGACCCGCCGCAAGTGCTCGCTCTCGGCGTGGACCATGTGGACGAGCAGGTCCGGGTCGTAGTCGAGCGCCGGGTGGATGTCGGTCGCGTCCGGTTCGCCCGCGTGGATGCCAAACGGCACGTCGCGCTCGCGGGCCGCGGCGCGCTCCTCGGTAAACTCGTCGTCGTTGGCACCACTCGCCCCGTACCCGTCGGCCACGTCTAGCACCGAGGGGTCGTCGCTCCCGAACACGAACGGCTCGACGCCGACTGACTGGGCGGCCTCGCGAAGGGCACGAGCCCCCTCGACGCCGGACTCGCGGAAGTCCAGACACGCCGCCGTCCCCGTGTGCTCCATGAACCGCAGCGTCCGCCGCATCGCCCGCACCAACTCCTCCCGGTCGGCGGCGGCCAACTCCCGGTGTTTCAGGCTGTCCGGTGGCGCGACGGCCTCCGCCAGCGAGAGCCCCACAGCGGCCTCCTTTGCCACGGAGTCGCCGATGTGTGTGTGTGCGTTGACAAACGCCGGGAGGACGATGTCAGTCGACTCTACAGGGGCTGACTCGACGGCCGCGATCCGGCCCTCCCTGACGACGACCCGGCCGGAGACCGACTCGAACGACTCCCCGGCGAGCACGGTCCCGGTCAGTTCCTCCATGTCCGGTGCCAGGTGAGCAGAACGATATGTGTTTTCATGCACCACTCTCGAACGGATCGGGAATCTCGCGGGAGTGAGATCGGGATCCGTCCACGGTGAGTGCCCGGCGGTCGACGGTCGCTCTGTCTCGTCCCCCCAACCGCTCCAGGCCAGGCTGCGCCCGAGTGGCCCCCGGTGACACGCACACTCTCTGAGAACACGGGCTCCGTTACTGTCTCGTTCACCAGGACGTCTTTAGAGAACGAACCGGTAAGAATAAACGATCCCAGTAGGCAATGTGTTCGCACGATGGACGAGGACGACCGGCGGCCGCGCTCGCCCCAGTCTGGGGTGACGTGCCGGTGGTCACTCGTCGAGGCAGCATGACGGCACGAGACGAGCGGCCGACTGTGAGAGGACTCCCGACGCCCTCTGGAACCGGATCGCGGGTGCCGGCGGTCCTGACACGGGTCGTGTGGCTCCTCTGTGCGGCGAGCGGTGGGGCGCTGGTCCTGCGGGCCTGGAGTGGCGACACCTGGCGCCTGGGTCCGGTCGGTGTCGACGGCTTGACGGTCGTCATGTGGGTGACGGTCACGTTCTTCAGCGGGATCGTCCACAGTTACTCCCGGCGGTACATGGCGGGGGACCCCGCCGTTGGCCGCTTCTTTGGCCGGGTGTTCGGCTTCACGCTCGTCGTGATGGTGCTGGTCGCGGCGCGACACCTCCTGGTGTTCTGGGCGGCGTGGCTGTCGATGGGACTGATGATGGCCAACCTGATCGGCCACGTCCGAGACTGGCCGCAGGCCCAGGCCGCCGCTGGACTCGCGCGACGGTACTTTTTCGCCGGTGGCGCCGCTCTTGGTGTCGCGCTGGGGGTGCTGTGGTGGCGAGCGGGAGCGACGACCGTCCCGGAGGCGACCGCCGCCGTCGCCACCCTGCCGTCGTCGGTCACCCTGGTCGTCGCCGGTGCGCTCCTGCTTGCGGCGATGGTCCAGTCCGCGCTGGTGCCGTTTCACACGTGGTTACTCTCCTCGATGACCGCGCCGACGCCGGCCTCGGCGCTGATGCACGCCGGGTTCGTCAACGCCGGGGGGATACTGCTGGTCCGCTTCGCGCCGGTCGTCCGGGCCGAGCCGTGGGTGTTGCTTGTCGTCGCGGCCGTCGGCACCGTCAGCGCGATCGCCGGGAAACTCCTCAAGACCGTGCGGACGGACGTGAAGGCCCAGCTGGGCTGCTCGACGGTCGGACAGATGGGCTTCATGATCACTCAGGTGGGACTGGGCTTCTTCGCCGCCGCCATCGCGCACCTCATCCTGCACGGCTTCTACAAGGCCTACCAGTTCCTCGCCTCGGGTGGGCAGGTCGCTCGGGAGAGCCCGACAAAGGCCGAGTCTGCCGGGTCGTCTGGACCGCTCGGGTACGCGGTCATCGCCGTGACCGCGCTCGCCGGCGGTGTCCTGTTCGCCGTGCTCACCGGGAAGGCTACCGAGCCGACCAGCGGCCTGGTGCTCACGCTGCTGGTGGTCCTGACAGTAATGCACGCCACCCGCGAACTCGTCGCGGACGCCTCGCTCCCCAGCGGCGTCCGCTATGGGACCGTCCCGCTCGTGGCGCTCCCGGCGATCGCGGTCTACGGGGCCGTGTTCAGGGCGATCAGGGCCGTCCTCTCCGACCTCCCGGGCGTCGGCGCTCCCGTGGCACTGAACGCCGGCCACGGCGTCCTCGCGCTGGCGTTTGTCGTCGCCTACGTCGCCATCGAACGCGACGCCTACCAGTACAGCCAGCGCCTGTACGTCCTGCTGGTGAACGCCACCCAGGCACCGCCCACGACCGCGGTCACCGCTACGGAGGAGTACAGTGAGCAGTGACGTGTGCGTCGCGGACTGCATCGAGGCGGCGGCGGATGCGGTCGCTCCCGCCTGGCCGCTGCACTCCTTTGTCACGGCCAATCCACTCGCCGGGTTCGAGGACCAACCGTTCCACGAGGCCGTTGCCGCCGGCGAGCGAGTGCTCGGGGGCGACGGCTACCCCAGCGCCGAGACCTTCCGCCGCGCTTGGCAGGAGGACCGCATCGACCCCGAACGTCTGCGGGCCGAGTTGCGTGCAAGCGGGTACGACGCCGACCCGGAGACGACACTGGAAAGCATGGACAGTGAGGGCGACGGCCAGGACGACACGACGACGGCGACCGACCGCGCCGAGACGGTGCTGACGAAGTGGCTCGCGACGTTTCTCGACCAGGGACGGGCGAAGTGGTCGATGCCGAACCGTGAGGCAGGGTTCTACGAGGCGTTCCGGGCCGTCGCACCCCACGACGGCCAGATACCCGACTGCACGGCTATCACGGACCTCCCCGACCGCCCCATCGATGCAGTTCGAGCGCGTTTGGAGGACCACCCCCCCGACCGGTGGACCGCGATCCTCGAACACCACTTGGCGGCACTGCCGGGGTGGACGGGGCTGATCAAGCGACGAGCGGAGGACGGCGGTGCCTGGCAGTCCGCGTATCCCATCACGCTCCGGGAGTACCTCGCGGTCCGGGTGGTCCTGGTCGACGCCTTCGACGCACCCGTCGCCCCGCCCGAGATACTGGACGACGAGGCCGACCCGGGGGTCGACCGTGTCCCGCTGCCGGTCGTCTGGCTCCGGGCCTGGGAGGCGACCTACCGGTCGGCGCTCGTGGACCCGCTGACGGCGGCGAGCGCGTCGCTCGCCGCCAGCGAGAGTGAGGCTGACGGTGACGGTGACGGTGACCGCCCCGACGCGCAACTGGTGTTCTGTATCGACACTCGCTCCGAGATACTCCGCCGACACGTCGAGGACGTGGGCGACTACGAGACCCACGGCTACGCCGGGTTCTTCGGCGTGCCGATGCGCTACGAGGGGTACGACGCGGAGGTGGCCGTCGACGCCTGCCCGCCGATCGTCGACGCCCAGCACCGGATCGCGGAGCGTCCGGCGGGTGCCGAGGAGGACCGAGCGGAGTACGACCGGTGGCAGGCCACGGTCGACCGAGTCCACTCGACGGTGAAGCGCCTGCGGTCGAACGCGGCGACTGCGTTCAGTTTCGTCGAGAGCGCCGGTGCCCTCTACGGCACCGCCCTGGCAGCACGGACGCTCGTCCCGGGGCGGGTCCACGACGTGTTCGACGCCGCCACCGACCGCGTCCCCGACGACCACGAGTTCACGACCCCGAACCTCGACCACGACCCCGATGCTGGACACGACCTCGCCGCAGGCCTCTCTCACGACCAGACGGTCGAGTACGCCGCCACCGCCTTCGATCTGATGGGCTGGAAGCGGTTCGCCCGCGTGGTGGCCCTCGTCGGGCACGCCAGCGAGACGACGAACAACCCGTTCGACGCGAGTCTGGACTGTGGCGCCTGCGCCGGCAACCCCGGCGGCCCGAGTGCCCGCGTTCTCGCCGCAATCTGCAACGAGGACAGTGTCCGCGAGGCGCTCCGGGAGCGAGGCCACGACGTCCCCGAGGACACCGTCTTCGTCGCCGGCGAGCACAACACGACCACCGACGAGGTGGAGTTGTACGCAGACGACGTGCCGGCCTCTCACCGCGAGGACCTGGCGCGACTCCGGGCCGACCTGGCGGACGCTCGCGCCGGAGCCGCGACGGAGCGCGCCGGCGACATGGGTGCCGACGGAGCGCCAGGGGTTCGCGAGACAGAGCGGCGTGCGGCCGACTGGGCACAGACCCGGCCCGAGTGGGGCCTCGCCGGCAACGCCGCCTTCGTGATCGGGCCACGCGAACTCACCGACGGTCTCGACCTCGACGGCCGGGCGTTCCTGCACTCCTACGACCCGGCGACGGACCCCGACGGCGACGCTCTCGAGGCGATCATGGCCGGTCCGATGGTGGTCACGCAGTGGATAAACGCACAGTACTACTTTGCGACGGTCGACCCGGCGACGTACGGCAGCGGGTCGAAGGTGACCCAGAACCCAGTCGGCAACGTCGGCGTCTACCAGGGCAACGGCGGCGACATCATGACCGGCCTACCACTCGAGTCGCTCGTGAGCGCCGACGGCGACCCGTACCACCAACCGCTGCGGCTCTCGACGGTGATCCACGCGCCGGTCGACCGGGTGACCAGCGTTCTCTCGTCCCACGATGACCTGCGGACGCTACTCGACAACGACTGGCTCTCGCTGACCGTCGTCGACCCCGAGGACCACCGGGCGTTCAGGTACGACGAGGCGTTGGAGTGGACGTCATCCCAGGGTGGGTCCGTCGACCACCCGGACCACGCCCCGGCGCCCACCGTCGAGGACTGACCCGCTCACCGGACGGGCCGCCCGCCTTGCACGGGAGACGACCGCTCCTGACGGGTTTACGATCGTGACAGATTTTTTCGTCCGAGCGGAACATCCGTTCCGGAAGTAGACAATCTTTAAACTGCGACGGGTCGAAGACAAGCTATGAGCACGTCCCGCGACTGGTGGCCGGACAGTCTGGACCTGACGGTACTGGACAAGAACGCCACACGGGCGACCCCGGTGGACGAGGAGTTCGACTACGCGGAGGCGTTCGCCTCGCTCGATCTCGACCGGGTAAAGGCAGACATCGAAGACGTGATGACCACCTCGGAGGACTGGTGGCCGGCGGACTACGGACACTACGGTCCGCTGTTCATCCGGATGGCCTGGCACAGCGCCGGCACCTACCGCACCGTCGACGGTCGCGGCGGCGCGGCCTCCGGCCAGCAGCGCTTTGCCCCGCTGAACAGTTGGCCCGACAACGCCAACCTCGACAAGGCGCGTCGCCTGTTGTGGCCGGTCAAGCAGACGTACGGTCGCAACCTCTCGTGGGCCGACCTGATGATCCTCGCCGGCAACGTCGCCCTGGAGTCGATGGGCTTCGAGACCTTCGGTTTCGCCGGCGGCCGTGAGGACGCCTACGAACCCGAGGACGTCGACTGGGGGCCCGAAATCGAACTCGACACGAACGAGCGCTTTGCGGAGGCCGGCGAGATTCAGGAGGGACTGGGGGCGTCGGTCATGGGGCTCATCTACGTGAACCCCGAGGGGCCCGACGGCAACCCGGACCCGATGGCGTCGGCGAAGAACATCCGCCAGACGTTCGGCCGGATGGCGATGAACGACGAGGAGACCGCCGCCCTCATCGCCGGCGGCCACACCTTCGGGAAGGTCCACGGTGCCGACGACCCCGACGAGAACCTCGGCCCGCCGCCGGAGGCGGCGCCCATCGAGGCACAGGGCATGGGCTGGGAGAACGAGAGCGGCTCCGGAAAGGGCCCCGACGCCATCACCAGCGGTATCGAGGGACCTTGGACCGACGCCCCGATCCAGTGGGACATGGGGTACGTCGACAACCTCCTCGACCACGAGTGGGAGCCGGAGAAGGGCCCCGGCGGCGCCTGGCAGTGGTCGCCCGTCGACGAGGAACTGTTCGAGAGCGCACCCGACGCCCACCTCCCCGACGAGTTGGTCGACCCGATGATGCTGACGACGGACATCGCCCTCAAACGCGACCCCGACTACCGCGAGGTGATGGAGCACTTTCAGGAGAACCCCGACGAGTTCCAGGCCGCCTTCTCGCGGGCCTGGTACAAGCTCACCCACCGCGACATGGGTCCGCCCTCGCGCTTTGTCGGCCCCGAGGTCCCCGACGAGGAGATGCTCTGGCAGGACCCTCTGCCCGAGCGCGACCACGACGTGGTCGGCGACGAGGAGATCGCCCACCTCAAGGAAGAGATTCTCGCGTCGGGTCTGTCGGTGTCCGAACTCGTCAAGGCGGCGTGGGCGTCGGCCTCGACGTACCGCGAGAGCGACAAGCGCGGCGGCGCCAACGGCGCGCGGGTCCGGCTCGACCCCCAGCGGAACTGGGCGGTAAACGAGCCCGCCGAACTCGGAACAGTCGTCGACATTCTGGGGGAGATACGGACCGAGTTCAACGACGCACGCGACGACGAGACCCGCGTCTCGCTGGCGGACCTGATCGTGCTGGGCGGTGCCGCCGCCGTCGAGCAGGCGGCGTCTGACGCGGGCTACGACGTCACCGTGCCGTTCGAGCCCGGTCGCGTCGACGCCAGCCAGGAACAGACCGACCCCGACTCCTATGACGCGCTGAAACCCCAGGCGGACGGCTTCCGCAACTACCTCGCCGACGGCGTCGACCAGCCGGCGGAGGAACTGCTGGTCGACAGGGCCGAACTCCTGAACCTCACGCCGCCGGAGATGACGGTGCTCGTCGGCGGTATGCGGGCACTCGGTGCCACGTATCGCGGTGCCGACCACGGCGTGTTCACCGACGAACCCGGCACGCTGACGAACGACTTCTTTGTGAACCTGCTGGGCATGAAGACGGAGTGGGAGCCCGCCTCGGAGTACGAACAGGTGTTCGAGGGTCGCGACCGTGAGACGGGCGAGTTGAAGTGGACCGGAACCCGCGTGGACCTGATCTTCGGGTCGAACCCCCGGCTGCGGGCCATCGCGGAGACCTACGGCGCTGCCGACGCCGAGGCGCAGTTCGTCCACGACTTCGTTGACACCTGGACGTCGGTGATGCGGGCCGACCGCTTCGACCTGCACTGAGCCGTCGCCACGTCTGGTCCCGGAACCACGGGACCCCGACCGCTCTTTGCTCCCCGTGAGCGACCATGCGGCGCGAGTCCGAGAGCCGACGAGCGGGCACCCCAACAGAGTAAAATCCGTCAGGGCAAGACAGTTGCCCAGAGTGATGCGGTCGTCCCCTCGGGATGTGGCCGGCCATCGAGACGGTGTGTCCTGTGCCGTCGGGAGTGTCCGCGCTGTCTCCCGACGACCGAGCGTCGGCCGCTGGATCGTCGTCCGGACGGTGGAGTGCTCCGGTGGGACAGTGCAGTTCGACGCCGACGACGGCGGGACCACCGTCCAGTTCACGTTCAACCCCGCTGCTCTCGTCGAGTCGACGGACTCGTCGTGAGTCGGGGTGTCGTCACACCGGCGGTGGAGACGACGGGACGGTCCACGACGCGACCGACCGTGTGAGACCCGGCCCGGTCGGTGACGGGAAACGGCCCCGGGCGACCCGGCACACGCCCCGGTCGGCCACAAGGGAATTTAAGTCGCGGGTAGGAGATGCAAGCAGATGGTCGGGGATGTGGACGAGGTCGGAGCCGTCCAGCCGCCGCCGTGCCGGCAGCCACTGGAGATGCTCGAGCGCGACGGCGAGGGCGAGTGGGTCGTCCGCGAGTTCTACCGTGACCCCGACGCAGTCGACGCTGTCAGGGTGTTTGGCACTCACGACACGCGGATCGAGGCGATGCGGGCCGCAAAGGAGACGATGGAGCAGCGCCGGCACCCCTGCCTGTTGCGGTGGGACGACGAGACCTGTGTCGGGGGACTGTACTGGAACCCCTCCTTCGAGCGCCTGGCCGTACAGTACAGCGACCTGTTGCGGTCGTGGGTGGTCACGCCCGGGGACGACCACGTCGTGTTCCAGACGGCGGACTCGACGGACACCGCCTACCAACTCGGGACGATGGTGCTCGAACGGTACGACTTCGAGCGCGTCGAGTTCTACGGCCACAGCGGGGAGAAGGAAGCCGAGCGCGAGCACCGCTTTCTCCGCCACGAGATCGCCCGCTCCGGCGTCCGGTTCGAGCGCGGACCCGTCCCCGAGAATGTCGAGCGGCCGGCCGTCGCCGTCGACAAAGGGCGACGGTCGGAAACGGAGACGACGACAGTCGGCGGGAGCGCCGTGGCGAGTACGCTCGCCTCCGTGCTGCCGGACATCACCCGTCTGGAGCCGCTTGACACCGACGGCGCCGTCCACACGTACCGGACACCGTGGGACGGCCGGACCGTCCGGATCTGGGTACTCGCCCCTGAACACGCCGACCACCAGGCGCTCAACCACGCCTTCGAGTCGACGGTCGCGGTGTGGGAGGACCTCCCCGGTCCGCACGTCACGCCGGTCGTCCGGCGGGACGACGCGCCGGCGACCTGGGTGGCCTACGACGCGAGCGACCCGGCGCTTGCGGACCGGCACACGGACCTGACCACCGGCGAGCGACTCCAGGTGCTGTCACAGGTCGCCGCCGCGATGACCGCCGCTCAAGAGGCCGACCACCACCGGACCGGACTGACGCCACAGCGTGTCCGCATCGGGGTCGGCGAGCGGGCGAGGCACTCCGACGCCTACGCCGGTCCGACGGGGTCGAACGACCTCGTCGCTCACGTCGCCGGCTTCGGACTGCACGGTCGCCTGGCCGAGGAACTGAACCAGCGGGTCGCGAGCCGGTACATGGCCCCAGAGCAACTCCGCGAAGAACAGACCCCGACGACGCCGGTTTACCGCCTGGGCGCGGTGGCGTACTGGCTGCTGGCGGAGACGCTGCCGTACCACACCGAACAGGCCTACGTCGCCGCAATCGCCGAGAGCGACCTCGCGTCGCCGGCCGAGGTCGCCGACGTGCCCCAGCGGGTCAGCGACAGCATCATGACCGCGATGCACCCCGACCCCGACCAGCGCTACGGGACCCCGGTCGCGTTCGACCGTGCCCTTCGCGACGCCTACGCCATCGAGCGGTGACCGGTGTCGGTCGCCCGGCGGGAATCGCTCGCCCGACGTTCTCGACCCCTGGAGTGCCCTGTCCAGTGGTGTGTCGAGTCACGGACACTGTGTCTACCGATACGTCGTCCGGTGAGTGCGGCAGCCGCGACGGAACTCGACGGGGTGAGGAACCGTCTCGGAGGGGTAGTCGTGGTCGACGACGTGGACCGAGACAGGAAGGTTTACTCATCAGGTCGGCAGTTGTCCACCGTGGCCACGATCGTCGGCCCGACGCTGCCGGACCCGTACGACAGCACCGTCGAGTCGATCCGCGAAGACCTGGTCGAGACGTTCGGTGTCGAGGAGTACGTCAACCCGTTTCCGCAGTTCACGCTGTACGCGCTGGACGACGACGCCGACACCGCGGCGGTCACGGACGCCGTCAGGGGGGCCGTCGCCGACCACGACCCGGTGACCGTCCACACGGACGGTGTCGGCGTCTTTCCCGGTAACGCCGTCTGGCTCCCGGTGGCGAAGTCACCGGAACTCACCGCGCTGCACGCCGACGTGGTCGACGCCGTCGAGGGGCTCGGGACGCCGCCGGTGCCGTACTACCGACCACACCGCTGGTTCCCACACGTCGGGTTCGCGCTCGACCTCGACGACGAACTGGCGGGCGAGGTCGTCGGACACCTACTCGACTACGACCTGGAGTGGGACCTGACCGTCGACAACGTCACGATCACCCGGCCACCGGCCCCTGGAGAACGGTACGAGAGGGTGGCGACCGTCGACCTGTGACGGACTGCCCGTGACGCCTCACAGCGCCGGCGCTACCGTCTCCGGCGGGTGAGCGTCCAACCCGGGAGACCCCAAAGAAACTATTTGGCCACCATACAGTGTCACGACAAGACATGGCAAGGAGACTGCTACGGCGGCTCAAACGGAACCCTGGGCGCGTGCTGTCGCTGGTCGTCCGGGACGTGCTCCTCACTGGGAAGAACGTGGTCGGACTCCTCGCCGCCGGCGTCGGTCTCGCCGGACTGGCGGCGGCGGTCGGGGCGCTCCTGGCCGGCGGCCTGGTGTCGGCGGCGGTGTTTGGCGCGGTCGGCGCGACGGCGGTGTACGGGGCAGGACAGAGCTTTTTCGGCAGGCCGCTCAGGGGTGCCGGCCTCGTTCTCGCCGGACTCCTGATAATCGGGGGCGGTGCCCACGCTCTTGGGGTCGGCCCCGCGGACCAGTCGACCGACGAGCCGACAGTCGAGACCGGCGACACCATCACGAGCATCGAGTGCGACGAGTCTGGCCACTCCGGCCAGGTCGACGATGGCCTCAACGTCTACGAGGACGAGGGTAGCGAGAGTGACGTGGGACTGAGCACCAGGTCCGACGACGAACTCGGGCCCTAACGCTCCTGGCCCGTGGCCTCGCCCGGCCAGCGACAGCCCACGGCACCGACACCTGTCGGGAAACGACAGTCGACCCGCGGCGGTGCGCTCCCGCCCGCTCGCCGCGGCCACACACCACTCGTCACCCCCTGTTGCCGATCGCACGCCCGGTCAGTTCGAGGACCCGAGTGGAGGCCGGTCCCGACTGGCCGTGGCTACCCGAAAACGGCCATCGAGAGGACCAGCGACAGTGCGCTGACGACGACCAGTGCCGAGAGAACCACCAGCAGCGGTCGCGCGCCCGTTCGGCGGATCCCGCGGATGTCGATGTCGGCGCCCAGGCCGACAAAGGCAAACAGGAACAGCCACCGGTACCCGCGTTCGAGCAGTTCGACGTCCGCCTGGGCGAGTAGCCCCGCGGAGGTGATGGCCGCGACGGCGACGAACCCGAGGACGAACTTCGGGAACTGCCCCCAGAGACGGGAAAGCGTCGCGCCGCCCGCGTCCGCCGCGTCGTCGTGGCGGGTGTAGTAGACAGCGTAGACGACGGCCACGACCCCGATGAACACGTTCCGGCCGAGTTTCGTCACCGTCGCCCACTGGCCCGCCTCCGCGGAGTAGGCGAAGCCGGCGGCGACCACCGGCCCCGTCGACACCATGCTGACCCCGGCCCAGGTCCCGAACACGGCGTCCGGAAGCGCCAGCAGTCGCCCGATGACGGGGTACACAAGCAGTGTCAGTGCGTCGAACAGGAGAACGGCGCCGACGGCGTACGCCAACTGCTCGCTCCGGGGCCGCACGCTCCCGGCGACGGCGACGACAGCCGAGACGCCACACACCGAGTAGCCGGCCGCAAGCAGCGAGGCGAGTCGGTCCGGGATCGAGAACACCACCCGACCGACCACCTCCACGAACACGAGGCTGAACACGAGGAATCCGACGACGAACAGGAGCAGTTCCGGGCCGGCGGCGACGATCCGGTCCACGGCGACCCGTGCACCCATCACCACGATCCCGGTCTCGAGCCAGAGTTTGTGGGTCTCGACCCCGTCTGTCGCCCACTCCCCGAGACCGACGCCGTTCGAGACGACAATCCCGACCCCCACGGCGACGATGAGCGCACTCACCGGTAGCACCGTCCGCGACAGGACCTCAGCGACCAACCCACCACCGACGAGTACCACGACACCCGGGAGTAGGGTCCGACACCGCTCGATCATGGACGGGCGGCGACCGTCGCGACGACCGGCACCGCAGCAGTCACAGGACGGCGACGAGACACACGAGCGCCAGCCCCAGCACGACCGCCTTCCACCCCCGTTCCAGCGACTGGACGTACTCGAACGCCGAGACGACGCTCCGACCGAGCCTCGACCGGCGCGCTCCAGACACGGGTTCGTCGAGGTCCGGCATACAGTGTGTACGTGGTTCCAGTCGCAGTCGAAAGTGTCTGTTGCCGTCGGTTCACGGGATCACAACGGCCACACCGACGCCGGAAGTGCGGGCGCTGCCGACTTTGCTCGGGGTCGCCTGCCGGGACCGGTCACTCGCCTCCGGCGGCGTGGGCGTGGGAGTCCTCGAACGTGCCGTTTCTGAACACC
>CAZQHW010000052.1:0-1760 GCA_964593395.1 uncultured Halobacteriales archaeon | reverse complement strand
TTGACTTCCTCCCACGGCTGAAGCCGTGGGATTCCTCCGCAGGTGATTCGGGCTATGCCGACACCTCGGAGGCAAGATTCCCACCACTTGCGGTGGTACTCCGGTCTGCGGGTTCCTCTTTGGTCGAGGGATCACGGTGTTGCCACCGGTGATCGTCCCACTCGAGGCACACACGTGTGTCCCTTGGGCTGTTCTGCCCGCGGGCCGCGGGCCGAGCCATCGGCCCACCTCTCGAAACTTCGTCCGCCTGCTCCACAAGGAAGTTGACCGCCCCTACCACATCACTATGCCCCTCGAACCCACACGAGAGGCACTGCAGGTCGTCGCCGGAACGGTGGACATCTTCGCTCCCGCACTCGGGACATTGACTGGATGTCCCCGCCTCCGACTTCTCCACGACGCTGACCCCGTACTCGTCCTCCAACACGTCGTGGAGGCGGTCGCGGAACCGGCCGTGTGCCCAGAACAAGTCCGTCTTCTCGTTCACCACCGCCGACCAGTGCTCCTCCCTCACATCGTCCAACTCGCCGACGTACAGCTCCACCACGCCGCACTCGACGAGCCACCCGGCGAGATGCCGGACGAGCGCGTCCTGCGCGTGGTCGCGTTGCTCTCCTCGGCGCCGATACAGTCGCTCGATTCGATCGCTGGTGTACTGGTCGTCGGGGAGGCGGGACTGCAAGTCCGCGATCTCCTCGGTGATGTGGTGGAAGCGTTGGAAGCAGGGCCGGCCGTGGAACACCACGTGGTCGCCCTCGCTCGTGACGACGGCGGCGAGGTTGTTGGCGCCGATGTCCACCGCTGCCACCACCCCTTCGTCCTCGCCAGAGGTGGTGGCCAGTGCAGGTGTATCACGGTGCCGCCGGACAGGATCAGTCGTGTCGCGTCCGACGGATTGGTGTGCGGTGAACGTTTCGGCGTCCCTGTCGTACCGGATTTCGAGGCGACCATCCGGCCCCATCCAGTGCGGCCGGCCCCTGACCTCCAAGCGCAACTTCTCGTTGTAACCGTAGCCGTACTTCTCCTTCAAATCCTTCCCGAGCGGGATTTCGAGCCGGCTGCGTTCTCCGAGTTCCAACGTGTACGTGTCGTTGCGGACGACGGCGTGGAGGCGGCGCCGGCCGTCCTCCTTCCAGTAGCCGGGCGGACTGGGTTCCTCCGTGACCTCGTCGTTGTTGGGATCGCGGTACTTGGTGAGGAGTTGGAAGAAGCTCCGCCACGTCCGCCAGTTCTTGCGTTCGAGCTGTTGGGGGATGCTCGAGGTGAGCTGTTGGATGTACTTGTTTCGGTACTCCTCCTGCGAGGCGGCATCGCGGACGATGTCTCGGAGTTCCGAGGTGGTGTGGTGGTCGTCCGTATCGTACCGTGCGGAGAAGTAGGCTTGACGGCGGTCGTAGTTGATCTCGTTGAAGCAGGCTGCTGCGGCGTCCAACAGTTCGACGAGGGCGAGCCTCCCCTTGTGGGAGAGCGGCCTGACATCGAACGTGTTGGCGCGTCGCATCCATCTGTCATATGGTGGTCTTGGAAATTAAAGGCTGCCACCCGCGTGGGAATCACGGCAGGGCCGTCACGCGTGGATAATCGGACGAGAGTGTCCGCTCACACCCACCCCTGAAGGGGTGGGCTTCCGCTCGCACCGTGTCAACTTGCCCTGAAGTCGGGGACTGTGAAGCCGAATCGAGGATTTGTCTCGTACTCTGTTACAGAGTCAGAGGCGGAGTCCACCGACAAGCCCCACCCTCAACGAAGCGAGCGGGCGC
>CAZQHW010000051.1:14525-15633 GCA_964593395.1 uncultured Halobacteriales archaeon | reverse complement strand
GGGCGCTGGTCGTCGCCACGTCGGGCGTGTTCGACCGCTACGGCGACCGCGTGCTGTCGAGTCTGCACGACGCCGGCATCGAGACGACGGTGTACGACGAGGTGCGGCCCGACCCCACCGTCGAGAACGTCCGCGCCGGACTGGAACGCTACCGCGAGGGAGACTGTGACTGCGTGGTCACGCTCGGCGGCGGGTCACCCATCGACGCGGGCAAGGCGGTCGGCGTGGTCGCCGCGAACGGCGGGTCGATACGGGAGTACGCCGTCGACCGGGCGGGCTACGAGGGGGTGCCCCGGCCCACGCCGCCGCTGTGTGCGGTCAACACGACCGCCGGCACCGGCAGCGAGGCCACTCGCTCCATCGTCATCACCGACGAGTCCACCGCCACGAAGTTTCTCGTCGTCTCGACGGAGGTGGTGCCGTCGGTCGCCGTCGAGGACCCCGAGATCGTCCGGACACTGCCGCCCAGTCACACCGCCTTCACCGGGATCGACGCCCTGACCCACGCCGTCGAAGCGTACGTCTCCAGAAAGGCGTGGTCGATGTCCGACACCCTGGCGCGGGCAGCGATCGAGCGGGTGGCCCGCTGGTTGCCGGCGGCCTGGGAGGACGGCGACGACCTCACCGCCCGAGAGGCGACGCTCGTGGGCCAACTCCAGGCTGGCCAGGCGTTCACGAACTCGTCGGTCGCGCTGGTCCACGGCATGGCCCGGCCGTTCGGCGCGCAACTACACGTGCCCCACGGCCTCGCCAACGGCGTCCTCCTGCCGTACGTCGTGGAGTTCTCCGTCGAGGGCGCCACCGATCGGTACGCCGAGGTCGCTCGGCTACTCGACGCCGCCGACGCGGAGACGCCCGACGACGAAGCCGCAAGCCAGGCGGCGCCCGCTATCAGCGGTCTCTGCGAGGAGGTGTCGCTGTACTCCTATCTCGACGAGTTCGCCGACGTGCCCGACCGCGAGACGTACGCGGGTGTCGTCGGGGAGATGGCCGTCGACGCCATCGCCTCCGGGTCGCCGGACAACAACCCACGGGTGCCCGACGCCGACGAGATCGAGGCGCTGTATCTCGACGTGTACGACGACGTGCTCGCCGAGTACGCCTGAGT
>CAZQHW010000051.1:6363-14425 GCA_964593395.1 uncultured Halobacteriales archaeon | reverse complement strand
TCGAGGCGCTGTATCTCGACGTGTACGACGACGTGCTCGCCGAGTACGCCTGAGTTCGGCACGCGTGGTCCGGGAAGACCTGACCGTCGACTCGCGGGCGGTCTCCAGGGCCAGTCACCACACGTCTCCGTCCAGGTCGTGGAACGTCTCCAGGTCGGCTTGCCTGAGAGGCCCCACGGAGGTGACGGCGGCCGCGCCCGCGGCGTTCCCGGCCCGGAGAAGTGCCGGCAGTGACTCGACGCCGCGACCGCGGGCACCCAGAACGGCCGCGACAAAGGCGTCGCCGGCGCCGGCGGGGTCCGTGGTCGACACGTCGAAGCCGCGGTGAGTCGCCCGGTCGACCACGGTACCGTCCTCGACACGGGCGGCCGTCGCTCCCTCTTCGCCGCGGGTGAGATAGGCGAGACAGTCGGCGTCGGTCGGGAGCAGTGCACGGAGACCGTCGAGGTCGGACGCACGGCCCGCAAGGGAGAGGTCGTCGTCGCCCGCGAAGAGGATGTCCGTGTCCGCGAGGACTTCGCGGACGAGAGCAGTGTACTCGGCCGGGTCGTCCCAGAGGTTTCCGCGACCGTTCAGGTCGAAGGCGACGGTCACGTCGTGTTCTCGGGCACGTTCGACGGCGGTGCGCACCGATTCGAGGGCGACCGACGGCGGGAGGGTGGTACCGCTGAGGTACACCGTCGAGAGGTCGGGAAAGAGCCCCACGGCGTCCGCGGTGAGCTCGAACCCGTAACTGCTGTCGGCGAGGCGTATCTCCCAGTCGGGGCCGCCCGCGTCGGCGGGAACGTAGAGCGCGAGCGGCGTCGGGCGGTCCACCTCGCGCACCAGCCGTCGCGGGACACTGTGGGCGGCGAGTTCCTCGCGGACGGCCCGTCCGAGGCTGTCGTTCCCGACATCGGTGGCGAGGTACGGCGGGTCCCCGAGGGCGGCGAGGCCACGGGCGACGTTCGTGCCGGTGCCGCCGACCACCCAGCGGTACGCGTGGCCGACGCTTCCGTCGGTCGCCTCCTGCGGGTAGAAGTCCGCAGTCGTGTCGCTCGCGACGAGGACCTCCGACTCGGTCATTCGCTGTCGGAGTCTGACGGAGCGCACACTAAGTGGTGTTCATCCGACGACGGGGCGATGCGGGGGTGTCGTCCGGTGCAGGAGGCGTGAGCCTGGAAGCGGGCGCGAACTCAGTCGGTTCTGACGGTGCGGACCGTCTTTACCGTCGCCTGCTTGGCCTCGGAGAGCGCGGCGACGGCGTGGTCGACCGCCTCCCTGCCGTCACCTCTCGCGCCGTCGAGGGCGTCCTCACCGTCGCTTTTGGCCTCTTCGAGGGCCTGCGTGCCCTCGCTCGTGGCGTCCTCAACCGCCTGCTCGGCCTTCTCGCGCCGGGTCTCGGGTTCGTTCGTCGCTCGTCGTCGTCGCAGTGCACGCAGCGTGACGGCGCTGACCGCTACACCGGCCGCCGCACCGATCCACTTGCTGATACGTTTCACGTGTTCGTGTCAATTTCGTAGAATCATAAGACCGTCGATGAGTCCAGCGACGCCGCCTGGCGAGCGGCGACACCTCCACGCGGTCAGTCAGAGGGCGAGGAGTCACCGAGTCGGGTGACGGTACCGTCGGGGTGGACGACGGCGCCGTCGGGCAGGTCGATGTCGGGTTGCCGACCGAGCGTGAGCAGTCGCTCGGTGAGGGTGAGTTCCTCGCCCGCGGGGCTGGACTTGCGGATAGCCTGGTGCTCGACGGCGATCCCGTTCTCGACTGGTGCGATCCGGACGGCAGTAAGTTGGTACGACGGGTAGAACACCGGCGGGAGTACGCCTATCACGCCGTCGCGGCGGTGGAGTCGCTTGAGCCACGTGCCGGTGTCGACGACGACGCCGCCGTCGACCGCTCGTAGCGACGGGCGGTGGGTGTGTCCGTGACAGAACACGGCCGTCTCGGAGCGCTCGTCGAACGCCTCACGGGCGGCGGCTTCGTACGGCGCCTCCTCGTCGACGGTGAGGGAGGTCTCGAAGACGCCGAACCGCTGGATCGTCTTTCGGACGTCCCGGCGAATAAAGTACAGCGGCACACCGACCAGCAGGAGGAGGCCAGCGACGGTGACGTTGGCCGCGAGAAAGAACCACGCCGCCGTTCCGGCGCGGCCGAACCGTCCGAGAAACGCCGTCGCCCGCTCGATCGGCAGCGACAGCACCCCGGCGACGTCGAGGCCGGCCACGACCGCCAAGAGGAGACTCACGTTGAACAGCAGCAGAAAGGGGACCAGCGCGTACCGCAGCAGCGGGTTCATTTCACGGTAAAAGTACTTCGACAGCAGCCAGACCGGCATCCGCTCGGTGGGGGTCACCGCCTGGACGTCGTGTAGCCAGTTGTACCGGCCACGTCCGCGGTCGGAGAGCCGGCCGGCCCGACTCGTGACTATCGTGTTGTAGTAGTAGCCAAGCGGCCTCGCGTGCGGGTTCCCCCAGTCCTCGATGCGGTTGTTGGGGTCCTGCTGGTGGCCGTGTTCGAGGTGGACCAGTCGGTCGCCCACCGTACACACCGTCGACCGGTCCCGGACGAGGTCGACGTTGTACTCGGCGAACCGCTCGACGTACTCCTCGTGGGCGGCCAACTCGTGGTCGTGGTTGCCCGGCAACAGCGTGATCGGCACCGTCTCGCCGGTCTCGCGCAGTTGCTCGAACAGGTCCGGGTACGCCTCCACCAGCACGTCGAACTTCGCCGCCCCGTCGACGCTGGTGAGCTCCCAGAGCCCGAACGCGTCGCCGTTTATCACCAACCCGGCGGCGTCCTCGCGTTTTACGTCCCGGAGAAAGTCGAGCAGTTCGTCGCGGAAGGCGACCTCCTCCAGTTGCTCGTCGCCGCCGATGTGGAGGTCGCTGATAACGTACACCGGCTCGTCGGTCGCCTGGGCGTCGGACATCGCGACGTCGTTCGGCTGACGCTCGCGGCCCGCGGAAATAGCCCTGACGGTCGGCCGGAACGACAGGGACCACCTCCCCGGCGACGGAGCGGTCACGTTCCGCAGCAGGGCGAGTCGTCCACTCCGGGCGGTGGTACCCACCGGCTACACGCGGGGAGAGAGCACCGTATCACGGCCAGTGGGGCGGTCCGTAGTCGCTATCAAGACCGGACGGTAGGCGGCGTGTACTCATATCTGTGGGGACGTTATGTACGTGCGTGTCGCTCGCAGCGTTCGTCAAGCGGGGCCTCGCGGCAGCCAGGCGGCCGCGGCACACGGCAGCCGCGGTGCGGCGGCGGGCCGGTGGGGTCCAGAACCGCGTGTTCGGCCAGCCTGTGATGGTCGCCGACTGGGACAACCTCGTCCTGCTGGGCGGGTGTCGCTACGACGTCTTCGCCGAGCGCCACGACCTCCCGGGACGCCTGGAGACCCGGCGGTCGCGGGGCTCGACGACGACGGAGTTCCTGCGCAACAACTTCGCTGGCCGGCGGTTCCCCGACACGGTCTGTGTCACGGCAGACCCGTTCGCGAGCGAACTCACTGCCGACGCCGTCTGCCACTGCGTACACACCTGGCGCCGCCACTGGGACGACGACCTCGGGACGGTCCCGCCAGGGCCGATGACCCGGGCGGTCCGGTCGGTCGCCGACCGCTTCCCGCGCAAGCGACTCGTCGCTCACTTCGTCCAACCGCGACACCCGTTCGTCGGCACGGTCGCCGGCGACACGTCGACCGGAGCCGGCGCCGTCGTCGACGGACACCCCGGCGACCTCTGGACCGCCCTGGCCGCCGGCGAGGTGTCCGTCGCGGCCGCCCGGCGGGCCTACGAGCAGACTTTAGACGCCGTGTTGCCACACGTCGCCGAACTTGTCACGGAGTTGCCCGGCCGGACCGTAGTCACCAGCGACCACGGCGTCCTGTTGGGTGAGTCGACGCACGACCACCTGGCGATGAACGACGACCGCCACGGGCACTTCGCGAACGGCACCGCCAGGCCGCTCGTCGAGGTCCCGTGGCTCGTCGTCGACGACGGCAGTCGCAAGCCGATCGTCGCCGGCACCATCCCGGAGATCGAGGCCGAGCGCGAGACCGAAGCGGGGCCCGCCGGCCGGGCCAACGCCACCGGGAGGGTCGTCGACCGCCTGCGGTCGCTCGGCGAGCGCTGACCCCGGAGCGACGAGCGGTCAGACGACCTCGACGGGAACGTCGTCGCGGTCCGGGCCGGGGAGTCGCCAGTCGACCGACAGCGCCCGGTCGGGGAAGGATGGCGTGGCGACGACCTCGAGGGTGCGGTCGGTGGCCGCCTCGGTGACGGGGGCGGCGGCCATCAGGCGGGCGACGTCCGCGCGGGAGACGCTGCCCCAGAGTTTCGCCCCCGGGTCGGCGACGGTCACGTCGTCAGTGCGGGGGCCTGTCGTGAGCACGCCCGGCCGGAGGATCGTGTGTCGAACCGACGCCTCGCGCACGGCGCGTTCGCCCTCGGCCTTTGCCCGCTGAATGGGGCGGATCGCGAGGTTGAATCCCGTCGCCAGGGGACTCGCGGGGTCGTCCCCGACGCCGATCGCGGACTCCATCACCACCGCCTCGACGCCGGCGTCCACCGCCGCCTCGACTAGCGCCCTCGTGCCCGCGCCGTCGACGAGGGCTCCGCCGCCGAACACGTCCGTCGCTCCCGACCCGACGGCGCTCAGGGCGGCGTCGGCACCCGCCAGTGCGCCGGGCAGGTCTGTCGGGTCGAGCAGGTCGTCGACGACGACCTCGTCGGCGCCGAGCGAGCGCAGCGTCTGTTCGGCGTCGGGCGAACGTGTCAGCGCCCGCACCGTCACTCGGGGGGCCAGCAGGCGGACGAGTGCCCGCCCCGTGCCGCCGGTCGCGCCAGCGACGAACACCGTCTCGACGTCCTCTGGATCCATGCTCGCACCAGGGGGGCAGTAGGCATGACGTTGGCGACGCTGTGCGGACGGATGAGTCGCGATAAAAAACGGAGACCGCGGTCAGTGGGCGGTCTCGGTGGGACCGGTAGCGCCTTCTGCCGGGGTCGCGCGACGGCGGACCACGGCGACGGCGGCGGCGACGCCGCCGAGCAGGCCCACCAGACCGGCGAGGACGGCAAGCGGGGCCACGGTCGCGGCGAGGGCCACACCGACGAGGGCGGGCAGCGCGAGAGACACCAGCAGGCCGCCGAGTGTGTAGCGGGCGGTTCGTGCGTACCCCGGGTGAACCGTGTACCCGGGTGATGAACCGTCGTGCATTGACTGGGGGGTGCAGGGGACAGTGCGGACCGCAGTGGGCCGGAGCAGGACCGGGTCGTTCGCCCGACGCGGGGGGACCACCACGCGGATCGGGCTACGCTCGGCTGGGGAGCATCTTCATGGCGGCATTACAAGCAAAGAGGTGGTAGATATTAAGAATGTTCGGAGGTGTGTTACCACTCACCGCGTCACCACGTACCAGGCTAAGACCGCGCGGAACCGTCGCTCGGGCACGCTGGCGTCGACCGGCGTCACCACTTAAACAGCGGCCAATAAAAAAGCGCAGTATCGGTCACGATAATCCGGGCGACATACAAGAGGGGGGCCTGTGTCGGTGTGAGGTATGACAAATCGTGACGGGATTCACCTCGACGCGGTCCCGTCACCGGCACTGCTCGTCGAGGGCGACGGGACGATCGCGGGGGTCAACGAGCAGTTCTCGACGCTACTGGGGCGGCGGCCGGCACGACTGGCGAACAGCCTGGAGGGGCTGGTCGCTGACGGTCACCTGCCGGTGAGTGTCCCGCGGGAGTTCCGTGCGGCGGTCACCCGGACCGAAAGCGGCGGCGAGTCGGCCTCGTTTCTGTTTCCCGTCGTGCTGGACACCGGCGAGCGTGTCGAGTACACCGCCCGGGTGAGCGGGCGGTCCGGGGACGGCGTTCACACGTGCATCCTGACCCCGGTCGACGAGACGCGCGTAGAGTCCGCCCGTCTCGTGGAGTCGCTCAACGGCGCCGCCCGGGCGATGTTCACGGCGACGGAGCCGGCGACGGTGTTCGAGACGGCGACCCGGACGGCGTACGACGTTCTCGGGTTCCCCGCGACGGCGACCCGCCGGTACGTTCCGGAGCGGGACGTGCTGACGGTCGTCAGCCACGCCCAGCGGACCGGCGAGGTCGACGGACCGGACCGGGCGGTCCACGACTCTCCTCACGGCGAGGCGTTCCGGACCGGCGAGACCGTCGTGAGCGACGGGACGAGCACCGACGACCCGCACCGTCACGAGGGGTTCACACAGACCGTCCACGTGCCGATCGGCGAGTACGGCACGCTGTCGATCGGAAAGGAGGCTGGGACGGTCACGCCGACGGAGCGCCGGTGCGTGGAGGTGGTGGCGCGGGGCGCCGCGGCCGCGCTCGACGACATCGAGCGCACGGCACGCCTGCGAGACCGTGACCAGCGGCTCAACGCCTTCTCGAAGGTGCTCACCCACGACCTGCGGAACACGCTCACTATCGCCAACGGCTACCTGCGGGCGTTAGACGGCGACCAGCGGTTTCTCGAGGAGATCGACGACGCGCTGGGACGGATCGAGGAGGTAACCGAGGACCTACGGCTGATCGCTCGCCGGGGCCGCAAGGAGCAGTTCACCGAACTCACGCTCGACCGCGTCGAGGACAGTGTCGACAGCGCCTTCCAGCGCACGGTCGCCGAACCGGAAGACATCGACGTCGAGGTGCTCGAGTGGGAAGACCACCTCCGCTGTGACCCGATGCTGTTCACCCGATTGGTCCAGGCGATCGTCGAGGAGGCGTACGACACCGCCTCGGGCCCGGAGACCGAGACCCCGAGGCCGACGCCGACGGTGCGGATCGCGCTCGACGACGAAGAAGTCCACATCAGTTCGAACGTCTCTATCTTCGAGCACGTGCGGACCACGAACGGCGCCTCCTTCGACTTCGGTCACGGCACGACAACGGAGGGCTCCGGCTTCCAGACGGCGACGATCGGTGGGATAGCCGAACTCCACGGCTGGCGGATCGAGTACTCCACCTCGACCGACGACACCGACTTCCACTTCGTGTACGGCGACGCCGGGGGACAGACGGAGACAGCGGCGAGCGGGTGACCGACGGACCGACAGCACACTTTTTATCGCCGGGGGAATCAGGGAACCGAACGGACGACCTCGTCGGCGCGGTGCCACGGATCGAGTACCAGCGTGCCCACAGGGAGTTTCTCGACGCTGTCGCGCCGTCGGCCGCGACGATGGCGATGGAACTGATAGATAACTACCCCAAGTTCGCCGCTGCACTCTCGGACGTGGTCAAGCCCAACCGGGCCGTCCCCTGGGAGGGCGAGGTTTCCGAACCGGAGGAGCGGGAGTACGTCTCCCCGCCGGACAACAGCGAACTCCGCCCGCTCAAAGAGCGACTCGGGGTGGGCGCCGACTACATCGGCGAGATCGACCGCGAGTTGCCGGTGAGCGAGTGGCCATCGTACCGGGCGCGCCTGGAGGGCGCGGACGACTGACCCGGTGCGTCTCGGGTCTCGGGGAGCGCCCGCACGTTCGGCGCGATCCGCATTCTGACCGCCGACGCGTGGCTCTCAGGCAGGTCACGGTGGTCGAAGTCTCCAGCACCCGGACCGGGGTGGGCCCGCCTGAGTGTGACGGGGACGCTTTTATCCGCGGCCATCAGTCGGCGGCGACACCGGTCGAGGCGGGGGCTGGGTCGCATTCGCGGCCGGAGGGTGGCTCCCGTCGACGGCGCCGGGCGCGGAGAGCGAGTGCAGTCAGAGCCGCCAGGGTCACGACGGCGAGGACCAGCAGGGGGGCGGCCAGCAGGGCCACCGTCACGACCGGCACCAGCGCCGCGAGCACGAGACTCGTCGTTCCCCGCGGCGGAGCTGGCGGTGTCGGCACGGTGCCCGCAGTGTCGGTCGTCGTGCGGTGTCTCGGGGTGAGCGTTGTTTCTCTCATATGTGATTCGGACGGGTCGACACCACATTAGTGTTATCTGAATTATGATTCTGTAACCGGCGTTACTGAAATCGGCTTCAGTACCGACTCCGTCGTCGACGGCCGGCCGCGAGTCAAAGACCGGGTCCGTGCGTGGTCGGACCTGGAGTGGGGCGT
>CAZQHW010000051.1:0-6263 GCA_964593395.1 uncultured Halobacteriales archaeon | reverse complement strand
TAAGACCGGGAGGGCCACCATCATCCCGTCGCCGTCGTTCGGTTCGTTAATCCGTACAAATTTACCTGAACCAACAGTATAAATAGGGCTACATTCAGACTGTTGTACAGAGACGGGTAACGACCGTCAAGATCAGCATGAACGAGGATGTAAGTCGTGTTGACGCAGGAATCGGTGTCGAGAGCGCTCAGTCCGAGGAGTTACGCTCAGACTGGACTGAGACCGAAATACCGAGTACAGCCGTTGTCGAGGCGGTGGCCACTGCAAAGGACGTGAACCCAACGGCGTTACCACCACTGAACGATTACGTCGACCCCGATGCGCTGAACCGCCTCCTACAGAACGCGTCGAGCGGGCGGGTGTCGTTCCAGTACGACGGCGCGGAGGTCTTCGTCACTAGCGACGGGGCGATCGAGGTCGTCACCGACTCGAACTGAGCGTCGACTGCACGCCGTTACTGTCGACCGCTTCTCACACCAGTCACTCGGCTCCCACGCGTCCCCGGACATCTACCCCTCCGTCGCGCCCGCTCGCGGCGGGTGCGTCCCACTCAGTCGACGCGGCGGCGCGGCTCAGAGGTTCTTCTCTTGGATCGCGCTGACGACCTCCTCTCCACGGTCAGTCAGCCCGTACACCCGTCCCTTGCGGCGTGACTCCGGAACGAGCAACTCGACCAAGTCGTGCTCCTGAAGATCGGTGAGGGCCGCCGAGACGTGCGCCATGGCGATATCGGTCTCCTCGGCGATCGTCGAGGGGGTTGCCGGGCTCTCCTCGAGCGTGGTCAGCACCCGCTGACGGTAGGTGGAACTGATGACGTAGCCGATCACCTCCCAGTCCCGGCTCACGACAGACCACCCATCACGGACCACTCCCCGCCGGCCAAGGCCGGTCGGTCGCCGGCGCTCGCCGAGCGTGGACCACACCCAGTCGAGCCGGACGTAACGGACCTGGCGGTCGCCGTGGGCCGTGCGTCGTCAGTGTCGGCAGCAGCGTCGGTCGACCACACGGGCGTGTCACTCCGGCTCCAGTTCCTCCGGTATCGAGCGGTCGAGGTAGTTGTCGTACACGAACTGACTGACCGCAAGTAGGGCAAAGGAGGCCACCACCACCCCCGTGACGACCGCGTGGTTCACCTGTGCGAACGGACCGACGCCGTAGGTGACGACTGCCGTCAGTACCAGGGCGACGGCGGCGACCGCCAGGTACACCGTCTGCCAGGGAACCGGCGAATCCTGGACGGTGAGGTAGCGGTCCACCTGGTCGGCCGCGTCGGTCAGCGACACCGTCGTGCTGTCGGCGTCGTACTCGACGATGCCGTTCTCCTCGAGTTTGGGGACGTGAGTCTGGTACAGCGAGACGTACACCCGCTTCTCGTCGTCGTCCCCGAGGTCGGCGGCGGGCTTGCCGGTCTCCCAGGCGGCCAGTGCCCGCGTGAGGTCCTCCAGTTCGGTTTCCCCACCGTGCTCGCGGAGGTAGTAGAGGACGAACCGCCGCCGCGGGCTACTGAGCAACTGGAAGACGACGTCCCTTGACAGGTCTTGGTCCTCCCGCGCCATTGGACCGCTAACGCCCCATCCGTGCGACAGTAGCTTTGTCTCTTCCCACACGACGCCGTACACGGAACGACGGCGTATTGTTACGCCTGAACTACCGGGCCCGTAGCCCGCAGTTTCGTCGCGCACGCGACGGATACCGGGCGATCGGGCGCCACGCCGCCAATTACTCCCCGACCCCGGTCGAACTGACGCCAGCGAGGGCGCTGTCGGGCCGCCCGCCCACGGCGACGGCGCCGCGCCCGGATTTTTCAGCTGTCATCCCATCAGTCATTTAATTTGAAATTATAAGTGGGTAGAGTATCGTTTAGGTATCGGTTGGGACACCATGTGGTCATCCGCTACGAAGTCGGGGGAAGTGCAAGTGAATCGACAGACATCGCCCGAATCCGGGCACGATGCCGGGGGAATGCGCGCGACGAGTCGGCCGTCGGCCGGACGCGCGCGGCACTCGGCACGGGGGGAACAATGAGCAGACCTAGCGAAGAAAGACAGACATCCCAGGAGTCACGAGAACAGAAAGAGAAGCAGGCGCCTGACGAACCGTCGATACCCGACGCTCTGGAGGGCGTCGAGGCGTTCGAGACAGACCCGACGCTGGATCTGGACACGAAGTTCGAGTTGCTGCGCAACCGACGTCGGCGGATCGTCATCTCGTACCTCGTCGAGGCTGGCGAGCGCGTCGAGATGAGCGAACTCGCCGAACACGTCGCCGCCGTCGAGAACGACACCACAGTGCGGGCGCTGTCGTCTACAGAGCGCAAGCGCGCCTACGTCGGCCTGTACCAGTGTCACCTGCCGAAACTCGCCGACGCTGGCGTCATCGAGTACAACAGCGACCGCGGCCACGCCGAACCGACGCCAGCCGCGGCGGAACTGCTCCGGTACGTCGACACCGAGGCCGAGGACACGCACTGGGCAGGGCGCTACCAGCTCGCGGCGGGAGCCGTCGTCGGGCTGTTCGTGGTCTGTTTGGTCGCCTCGACGGTCGCAAGCGTTCCCTGGAGCGGCGTCACCGGCCTCGCCGGCGTGGTGATGGGGGGCGTCGCCCTCGCCCACGTCCACGACGAGGGGGTGATGGGAGACGGCACCAATTAGAGCCGGTAGTCTCTACATAATACCGTTTTGTCAGGATACCACCCGTAATCCGCCAGCAGAGCTTTATCTCTGCAGACCGTACCATGTGAGGATGTATCGGGATCAGGAGAGTGGTGAATCCTCCCGTAGAGACGATTCGAGTGGGCGAGGAGCGTCAACGAGCGGGGAAACCGTCGTCGAGTTCTCCCCGCCGGGCGACAGCGTGACACACGCCGTCACCGAGGCGGTCGTCCGTCGGTCGGGACGTGACCCGCTCACCCTACCGCCGCTGCAGACCGTCGTCGACTGCGACGCGCTCGACATGCTGTTCGGTTGTCGCCACCCCAGTCGAGAGTCCGTCCCGGAGGGGCTCGTCATCGTGTTCGACTACGTCGGTTACAGCGTGACCGTCGGCGAGGACCGTGTCGTCGTCGACGAGGACTGACCGAGTCTGGGCCAGAATCGGAGAACTGACCTCGGCGTCAGCCCAGGGACAGGCGTTCGGGGAACAGGGGGTGGTAGTACAGTTGAACGACCGCGACGGCAGCGACGGCCACGACGAGTAGCCCACCCCAGACGAGGGGAGTAACCCACACGAACGGCGGCAGGCCGGCCCACAGTCCGGCGGCGACGACGGCACCGGCCTCGGCGAGGTAGAGGTAGAGTCCGCTGCGGCGCAGCCCGTTAGACGGTACCACGTCGAGGTACATCGTGTACTCGGCGATGCCCTCGCCAGCGGTCACTCGGCTCTCGCTCTTGTCGAAGGAGAGCACCGCGGCGTCGTCCATTTTCGGCAGGTGGGTCTGCTGGAGGGCGCTGTAGGTGGTCCTCTGCTGGCGACGGGTCAGGGTATCGGGGTCGACGCCGTGTTCGCGGGCAGCGACCGTCTCCGCCAACTCGGCCAGACCGACGGATTCTCGCTGGCGTAGTACCTGGATCACGTGGCGGCGGCGCTCGTTACCGAGCAACTCGAACAGTGTCGACAGGCTCACCTCGCCCGCCCGCGGCTCCGCGGCCAAAGCGTCGGTCGACGACTCCACCGCCGTACTCGCGACACCGTCGCCCGTCTCCTCGGCAGTCGCGGTCGCGTCTGCTCTCTCGTTCTCGGCGACGATAGACTGCTTGCCGTCGTCGTCGGCCGGTTCGTCGAGTTCTTCGTGACCCCGTTCGGCGGAACTTGCGGTGTCGGCCGGCCGGTCGCTGGCCGGCTCTTCCTCGGGCGTGGCGGGGGTGGTCCCGTCACCGGACGGCGGCGTTCCAGTCGAGGCGTCGGCAGTCTCGACGCCGCCGTCCGGACTCGCCGCGTCGGCCCGGGTGTCCGAAGCGTGGTCGCTGCCGTCCGTGTCGCGGTCACGTGACACGACCGATCACCCGGATGAGGCGACGACTGAGCATCTCAGGCGACCCCCCGCCGTTCCGGTGGGGGTCCGTCTGCCCCGATCCGAACACGACGCTGGTGCAGTCGGTGGACGACGGCCGAGATACAAAATAGCCCGACCAGAAGCGTGAACCAGGCCCGGTCGCCGATTCCGCTCAACGGGTACACGCGGAGCCACAGTAACGCCAGAAAGGCGCCACCGAGCCCACACAGGGCGAGGTAGTACTCCTCCCACGGCAGGTCGGTCCGGCTCATCGGTCCGACGTACACGTCGATGTCGGCGGCGCCGTCCGTGAGTTGGACCGACCGGCCCTCGCGCTCGACGACGCCCGCCTCGACCATCGCTGGCAGGTGACTCTGCAACAGCGACACGTGGACGCGCTTGTGGTCCGAGTCGTCGATTTCGTTGACCGGCGTCCCCGTCTCCCAGGCGGCCACCTGTTCGGCGAGCCGGCTGGCAGTAACCGGCTCGTCCCGTTGCTTGAGATGGTGGAGAGCGAACCGACGGCGACGGTTCCGGAGCAGACTGAACACCGTCCCCTCGGAGACGGCGTCCGACCCTCCGTCCACGAGCGACCGCACCTGTTTGGGAAACATCTGGGCGGGAGAAGGCAATCCGATCGTAATAGTAAATGCTCCCATACCGAGGTGCATCACATTCACACAAGTGGAGATAGCCGTGGTGAGACTGCCGGAACCCAGGAGCGATGGTAGGTCAGCATCGATTTTGAGCCTGGCTCACACCTCGCCCGTAACTGCCACTTACCGACTCGGCTGGCGGGCCGGGGGCTCCTTACCGAAACACTGGCTGTTGTTATCGCAGATCAGGCCGGTGGTAACGGCGTTCTCGGCGGCGCTAGTCCATGTAACCTGTGCATCACAATACAGGTCCGACCTGTGAACCCGACTGTGAGGGCCCCGGGCCGCGACCGGGGACACCGAAGGACACATGCCAAGCACCACGGGCGGACTCCCACGGCGAACGCTGCTCAAGTCGGTCGATAGAGGGGGCGTCGTGCCTGCCCTCGGTGGCGCAGGGTCGGTGGCGTCTTTCTCTGGCGTGGGGGAGTTCGTCGTCAGGGTGACACCCGGCGCCGTCACAACCCCGACGGTATCGGCACCGTGCCCGGGCCCGAGAGCGAGGCCTGAGAGAGTGACACAGACGACACCGGTCCGGGGCGCCGGCACTCAGTCTCTGTCCCCACGACGACCAGAGCCAGAGAGGATCACGCCACACACTGTGCGACGATTGCAAACACACACCCGCCCGGGAGGGGCCGCGAGGCCCCGGCGGTTCGACTCCGCCGGCGGGGGTCCCCGAGAGGGGACGGACGGAGGTGACCCTACCAGGAGACACACGACTCTGTTCGGCGTGTACGAGACGGCACGCCACACAGCGACCGATCTCGTCTCTACGTACCTGTTCAGTCCTGCCTGCTCCGGCCCGTGAGCGCCGAACCAGCGCCACGGACGGGGCGGGCGACTCGTCCACTCGGGTGGCGTCGTGAGAGCGACGCGGCGGTTCGATTCCGCCGGTGGACTTTCTAGAGAGAATGTCTCACGAGAACGGGAGTCGACCGTTGCCCGGTCGTTCGTGTCATAGACGCGGACGTATCAGTCGTACAGAATTCGGGGCCACGGTTCACGGGAGGCAACACTGTAGACAGCGAGCGTGTATCACGGCGGTAACAGCGGCTTACACCCCATATCTTCCCTTAACAGACAGGGGAATTCATATGCTGGTATCCGCGAACGATCGGCATGAACGTGGACAGAGAAACAAAGGAGGCAGTCATCGACCAGGTGCGGGAGTCATTGGACGGAGAGAGGCCAGGGGCTCTCGAGGCCTTTCACGTGACGGCGACCCATCAGGACGGGGTGGAGTACATGGTCTCGACGGCGGAACAACCGGAGCGGGACCCGGAGGCACTGCTCGAGTGTCTCGCCGCGGACGTGACCGCGGTCGCCAGACTACTCGACGAGGAGCCGATGGACATCGCGGAGTCGGCGGGCCGCATGGCAACCGAAAAAGAGAGCGTGGGGCAGCGGTGGGACGACCGCCCCGAGTGAGATAGAGCGGGCGTCAGACCAAGTCGCCGGGCAGTTCGGACTGGCGTTCTCGGAGCATCGCAAGAAGTAGCTTGACGTGTTCGAAGTCCGGCCCCCGCCTGACCGCCGCCGAGTCGGTGTCCACCTCGACGATGTCGAGCGCCTCGAGTTTCGGAACGTGGACGTGCCACAACGGAACGAGCGGG
>CAZQHW010000050.1:7755-15831 GCA_964593395.1 uncultured Halobacteriales archaeon | reverse complement strand
GGGGGGAGGCCACGCGAGCCGCCGGGACACTCGTCCCGGAGCGACTGTCCGGGGTGCCGCTCGTGGACACGCCACAGCTGTTTGGCGCCCGGATCGACCGCTTTCTGGGCCGGCGGGAGAACGACTGGCTGCTCGACCCCGACCGCGTCGAGGCTGCCCTCCGCCCGAACACGGCCCTGGTGACCGTCACGAACCGTCACAACCCGACCGGTCGGCTCTCGCGCGGGGCCGACTAGCAGACGTTGCAGCGGCCGTGCGGGCCGCAGACGCACGCCTGCTCGTCGACGAGGTGTACGCCCCCGTCGTCAGCGACGGCGGCGCGGAGCGAGCCGTCGGTGGCGTCACCGCGGCCGGCCTCGAAGGAACCGTCGTCACCGGGTCGCTGACGAAGTTCCACGGGTTCGGCGACATCGGCGTCGGGTGGCTGGTCGCCGACCCCGCGTTCGTCGAGCGCGCCGAGCGGGTCGCCCGGCAGTTTCCCTCGGTGTTGGGGCCGAGTCGCGCCCTTGGGCGGCGGACCTTCGCCGTTCGCGAGTTCCTCGAGCGGGAGTCCGGCGAACTGCTCGCCCGCAACGCCGCGCTCCTCGGCGAGTTCCTCGACCGCCGCGAGGACCTCTCCGGCCCGGTGTACGAGGGGACGAGTTACGCGCTGCTCTCTCACGAGGACGTCGACGGCGACACCGTGGCCGAGGCCGTCCTCGACCACGACCCGCTCGTGGTCCCCGGGCGGTTCTTCGAGACGCCCGAGCGGTTCCGGGTGAGTCTCGGTCGTGACACCGAACACGTCCGCGAGGCGCTTGCCGTGCTCGGCGGCGTGCTGGACGACCTGCGGGTCTGACAGCCCGGTCTGTCGCTTCGACGCCGCTTGACGATGGGAAGGCAACGGTCCGGACGCCATGACACGCGATCCTGACACCGACGCTGGCACCCGCACGGACACCGACGGCAACGACGACGGTGCGGTCACCGACCGACCGGCGGACGACCCGACGTTCGACGCCGACGCGGTCTTCGACCCGGAGACGTACCTGCCGACGGTCGAAGCCGCTCTCGGCGAGGGGCGAACCGCGGAGGAGGTCGGCTTTCTCGAGGAGCGGTTCGGGACGGACGAGCGACTGTTAGACGCTCCCTGTGGACACGGGCGACACGCCAACCGTCTCGCCGAGCGTGGCTACCGCGTTGCCGGCCTGGACCGCTCGGAGCCGTTTCTGGAGCGGGCCCGTGACGACGCCACGGAGCGCGGCGTCGCCGACCGCGTGGACTACCGCCACGGTGACCTGCGCTCGCTGCCGTACGACGACCGCGCCTTCGACGGCGTGTACAACCTGTTCACCAGTTTCGGCTTCTTCGACGACGCCCAGAACCGCGAGGTCCTGGCGGAGTTCGCCCGCGTGCTCCGTCCTGGCGGGCGGTTGGTGATGGAACTCGCCAACCGAGACGGTGTGTTGTACGACTACCGTCACACCTCGACGACGGACACCGGGGCCGGCACCGTGGTCGAGGAGCGAACCTTCGACCCGCGCACGGGGCGCAACCGCTCCGAGCGGCTGACCGTTCTCGCGCCCGAGAACGGCGCGTCGCAACGGGACGCCAACGGCGCGTCGCAACGGGACGCCAACGGCGCGTCGCAACGGGACGCCAACGGCGCGTCGCAACGGGACGCGGGCGGCACGCCAGTACGGACCACGGGCGACGATGGCGACGGCGAGAGGGACGCGGACTACTGCCGCGTGCAGGAGGCCACCTACGAGGTGCGACTGTACTCGTTCACGGAACTCCGGGCGCTGCTGTCGCGGGTGGGGTTCGACGTGGTCGAGGCGTACGGCGGCACCGACGAGTCCGACCTCTCACTCGAGTCGACGCGGATGGTCGTCGTCGCAGAGCGGTCGGCGTAGCGGTCGCCGCGGTCACGGGTCGGCGACGCCCAGCGCCTCGGCGACCGCCTCGACGGGGTGTTGCGGGCGGTCGTACGGGCCGAAGTCGTCGATCTGCGTGCGACAGGAGGTGCCGGGCGCGACGACGCGAGCCTCGTTTTCGGGGTCCACCTCGTCGAGTTGGTCGAACAACACGTCGCCGATGGCGCGGCTCATCGAGACGTGCTCGGTCTCGTAGCCGAAGGAGCCAGCCATCCCGCAACACCCCGTGTCGGGAGTCGCCACGTCGTAGCCGAGGTCCCGGAGCACGCGGGGGGCGTGGTCCTCGCGCTTCAGCGCCGTCTGGTGACAGTGACCGTGGTACACGAGGCGGTCGGCCGCCGTCGACGACGGGCCGGAGACCGCACCGCCGTCGGCGACCGCCGGAGTGGGGTCAGCCGCCCCCGGTGTGGGGTCTGCCAGCAGGTCGAAGCGGTCGAGGTACTCACAGACGCCGTAGGTGGCGTCGGCGACGCGCTCGGTGCGGTCACCCGGAAAGAGGTCGCGGTACTCGTCCTGGAGCATGACGGCGTCGGAGGGCTCGGCGACGACCACGTCCCAGCCGCGCTCGACCAGGGGGGCGAGCGCCTCGACGTTCGTCTCGGCGCGTCGGCGGGCGAGGTCGAGAAACCCCTTCGAGTACGGCGGGCGGCCGCTGCCGGTGGTGTCGGGGAGTCGGACCCGCACCCCGGCGGCCTCCAGCGCGCGGACGGCCGCTTTGCCGACCGCTGGCTCGCTGTACGTCGAGTAGGTGTCCGGAAACAGCAGGGCCCGGCGTTCGGCGTCGGCAAAGGACACCCGAGAGCCACGGTCGTCGAACCACTCCCGCAGGGACTCGCTGGCAAAGGGCGGCGGGTCACGCTCGCTCGCCACGCCGACCGCCGCTTGGAGGCGACCCGCACCCGGCAGGTCGCGGGCGAAGTTCGACAGCGGGGCCAGCGCCGACCCGACGCGTGACAGTTCGTGGACGCGGGCGAACAGTCGGTCCCGCAGACCGGCGCCCTCCGCCTGGTGGTGGGCGTGGGTCACCTCGGCCTTCATCCGCGCGAGGTCGACCCCGCTGGGACAGTTCCGCAGACAGCCCTTGCAGCCGATACAGAGGTCTAGCACCTCTCGCTTGAACTCCTCGTCCAGCGCGTCGAGCGCGAGGTCGCCACTCATCGCCTGACGCAGGGCGTTGGCCCGGCCCCGCGTCGACAGCCCCTCCTCGTCGACGGCGCGGTAGGTGGGACACATCACTCCCCCGGTCGTCTCCTGCTCGCCGCGACAGCCGCCACAGCCGTGGCACAGCTCCACGGCGCCCTGGAAGCCGTTCTCGCCCCAGTCGAGTTGGGGCTCGAACCCCGCCTCGAACTCGTACTCGGGGTCAAAGCGCAGGTTCTCCGTCATCGAGACGTCGCCACACACCTGGCCCGGGTTCAGGATGCCCTGTGGGTCGAACGCCCGTTTCAACTCGCGAAACAGTTCGAAGACGCGGTCGCCGTACAGTTTCCGGTTCCACCCGGTGCGGGCGCGGCCGTCGCCGTGCTCGCCGGAGACGGAGCCGCCGTACTCGACGACGAGGTCGGTGACCGCCTCGGCAACGGACTCCATGCGCTCGACGCCCGCCTCGGTCTTCGTGTTCACCAGCGGCCGGACGTGCAGGACACCGGGGCCAGCGTGGGCGTAAAAGGAGGCGTACGTGTCGTGCTCCGCAAGCACTTCGCGGAACGCCCGGACGTACTCGGGCAGGGACTCGGGCGGGACGGCGGTGTCCTCGATAAAGGAGATGTGCTTCTCGTCGTCGGTGCGCGAGAGGAGGATTGGCAGGCCGGACTTGCGAAGCGACCAGAAGCGCTCCCGCTCGGCGGGGTCGTGGGCCTGCATCGCGGCGACGGCCCGGGCCGGCTCGTCCGTGGGGTCGTCGTACTCGGCCGGCGCAGCGGCGCCGCTGTCGAGGTCGAGCGCGGCGGGACAGCGGTCGGCGAGCAGGCGCCGCACCTGCTCGCGGCCGTGGGAATCGTCCTCGGCGTAGAACTCCACCAGGAGCACCGAGTCGGTGCCCTCCGGCAGCATCGCCACGAGGTCTGCGAACTCCCGGGTGTCCCGTGCCAACTCGAGCAACACGTCGTCCATCACCTCCAGGGCGGCCGGTTCGTGCTCCAAGATGGGCGCCACGTCCTCCATCGCCTCGACCAGGTCGTCGTACGACAACAGGGCCACCGCCTCGGTTTCGGGAACGGGTTCGAGGGCGACGGTGGCCTCCGTCACGACGGCGAGAGTGCCCTCGCTGCCGGCGAGCAACTGGGCGAGGTTGACCGTCGGGTCGCCCTGGTCGGCGCAGTCGGCGCCCGTGGCGTCGGCGTCACTGCCGTTCGCTGCGCCCACCGCCTCGGCGTCGACGTCGGGAAAGGGGTCGCCGCCGGCCGCCTGCTCGACGAGCACGTCCAGGTTGTAGCCGGAGACGTTTCGCTTGAGGTTGGGGTAGGCCTCGCGGACCGTCTCCGTCTCGTCGACGGTCCGGGCGACGGCGGCGTACACCCGCTCGAGGAGGTCGCCGTCGGGGGCGGCCTCGGCGCGGACCTCCGACAGCGGCGTCTCGCCCAGTCGTGTGACGGTCCCGTCGGCGAGAACGACCTCGCAGGAGCGGAGGTAGGCGTCGGTCTTGCCGTAGACAAGCGAGTGGGCGCCGGTGGAGTTGTTGCCGATCGCCCCGCCGAGTGCGGACTTGTCGGCCCAGGCGGGGTCGGGAGCGAACTTCAGGTCGTGCGGCGCGAGGTCGGCGTTCAGTTCGCCGAGCACGGCACCGGGCTGGGCGGTCGCCAGGCGCCTCTCCGGGTCCACCGCTGTAACGGCGTCCATGTGACGGGTGAAGTCGAGAACGACCGCCTCGTTGACCGCCTGGCCGGCGAGGCTGGTGCCGCCGCCGCGAGGGAGAACGGCGACGCCGCGCTCGGCGCACAGTTCGACGGTGGCGGCCACGTCGTCCGTGGAGGCCGGCAGGACGACGCCGACGGGCGTCACCTCGTAGGCGGAGGCGTCGGTGGCGTACAGCGACCGCGAGTAGCGGTCGAACCGCACGTCGCCGTCGATCCGGGCGTCGATCGCGGCGGCCAGGTCGCTCCCGTTTCCGGCGGTGTCGTCCCGGTAGTCGTAGTCGGCCCGCTCGTCCGCCTGTGGTTCCTCGCCCTCGGGCGGTCGGCCGGGCGGAACAGTCATGCCTCGGCCGAGGGCGGGGGTGCACTAAACGGTTCTGTCGAGGGCCGTGCCACGGGTAGTTGAGGGGTCACCGGGGACCGTGGCGGGGAATCCTTGTACCGCCGCGTCGAACGAGCGGGCCATGGACAGAGCACTACTGGCTGGGATCGCGGTCACGGGACTCGGACTCGCGGGGTACGCCGTCGGCGTCGCGGAGCCGTACCCGGGGCGGGCGTTCTCGGTCACGGGGGTGATGGTCGGACTGACGCTGGTCGCCGTCGGGGCCGGCCGCGGCGCCGGCGACGCCACGGGGGGTGAGCCACGGTGATCGAGGCGGTCGTCTACGACCAGGGAGGGCCAGAGAAGTACGGCGACGACCTCGAGGCGGCCCGCGAGGCGCCGGGGACGACCTGGGTGCGGGCCACCGGGGCGTCGGCGGCGTCACTGGAGCGGGTGGCAGAGGCCTTCGGGGTACACGAACTGGAGATCGAGGACCTGCTCGGCGGCGTGCGCCCGAAAGTCGAGGAGTACCCCGACCACACGTTCGTCCTCGTGAAGACCGCCCGCCTGCGCCGCGGCGAGACCACGTTCGAGGAGGAGATCAGCGAGGACCCGCTTGGCGTGTTCTTTGCGGACGACTGGGTGCTCACCCTCTCGCCGGCCGCCGTCGACCCCGTCGACCGCGTCTGGAGTGCCGTCCACGGCGAGGAGCCACGACTGCTCACGCGGGGGCCGGACTTCACCGCCTACCGCGTGCTCGACCTGGTGGTGGACGGCTACTTCGCCATCGTCGACGAGATCGAGGGCGACATCGAGCGCGTCGAGGAGGAGGTGCTCGCGGCCCCGGAGATCGACACCCTGGAGCAGATAAACGGGGTGCGCCGCGAGTTGCTGTCGACCCGGCGGATCGTCTGGCCGACCCGTGACGCCGTCTCGACGCTCGCTCGGGGCGACCCCGAGCAGGTCCAGGCGGAGACGGAGAAGTACTACCGGGACCTGTACGACCACCTCGTGCAGATCGTCGACCTCGTGGAGACGTACCGCGACCTCACGAGCGGCGCGCGGGACATCTACCTCAACCGCCTCTCGCAGTCCACGAACGACGTGATGAAGACGCTGACCGTCGTGGCCACCGTCGTCCTGCCGTTGACCTTTGTCGCCGGCGTGTACGGGATGAACTTCGACGGGGGACCCCTGAACATGCCCGAACTCACCTGGGAGTACGGCTACCCGGCTGCGATGCTGGGGATGGCCTCGATCGCCGCCGTGATGCTCGCGTACTTTCGAGAGCGGTCGTGGATCTGAGCGAGACGGCAGGCCACGGGCACGGTTCGCGAGCGTTACCGAGACCACGACTGCCGACCGTCGCCGGGGGTGTGGGACTCACTCGCGGTCTGACCGCGACAGCGCCACGGTCCAGTCGTCGTCGAACGGTCGCCGGTAGTCGACCCCGGCGCGCTCGAAGACGACGGGCGGGATGCCGATATCCGCCAACCAGAGGTCGCCGCCGGTCGAGACGAGACCGGTCTTCGGCAGCGCCAGGGTGAGCGTGGCGTCGGGGGCGACCGCCGGACCCGGGGCCGCACCGGTCGTGGCGTCGACGCCGGTGGGGACGTCGAGCGACACCACCCGCGGGGCGGACTCACAGGCCCCGATCAGGTCCGCGGCGGTCCCGCGCAGGGGGTCGGTGAGACCGTACCCGACGACGGCGTCGACGACGACCCCGGGAGCGCCGAGGCGGTCGGCGACGGCGGCCAGCGGGTCCCCGTTCCACGCCGCCGGGTCGAGCACGGGAACGGGGGTGGCCGCGAGAGTGCGGTGCTGGGTGGCGACGGCACCCTCCAGGTCGGCGGGCGGGCGGTCGAGACAGACGGCGACCGGCCGGCCGTGGTCGTGGAGGTGGCGGGCGGCACACAGGCCACCGCCGCCGTTGCCGCCACCGCCGGCGAGAACGACCACGGGGCCGTCACCCGTCGCGAGGGTGCGCTCGGCGAGTCCCCGGCCAGCGTTCTCCATCATGCTCAGGAGCGGGGGACCGGTCTCCTCGACGGCGACCCGGTCGACGGCACGCATCTCGTCGGCGGTCACCGCCGGGACGGGACTGTCGGCTTCGAACGTCGGGGCGGTGTCGGTCACGCCCGATGTGTCGGGAGCCGCCGACTTGGACCCTCGGACGGCGGTAACGTTACGTGAAACGAGACGGACTGGCACAGATATGTCACGAGAGTGCACCGACTGCGGGGGCGAAGCGACCCAAGGGCGGCCGACGCGGACCGGGACGGGGCTGCCGATCCGGTTTCTGCCGGACGAGGAGACGTTGTCGGGCGGGTCGTCGGTCGACCTGACGGGGTGGACCTGCAACGACTGTGGCCGGATTCGGTTCGAGGTCGACACCGCGGGCGGAGAGGCCGACACGTCGAGGGCCTCGGGCGAGTGCCCGGTGTGTGACGGGCCGACGGTCGGCGGGCGCCTCGGCGGGTCGGGGTTCAACGTCCGGTTGGTCGACCGCGGGAGCGACCTGCCGGGAACGGACCGGCACGACCTGTTCGGGCACGCCTGCGGCGACTGTGGCGCGGTCGCGCTGTACACCGACCCGGAGAGCGTCACCGAGGGGTCGGTCGGCACGGACTGTCTCTCGTGTGACGGCGGGATGCGACGGACCTCGGTGTCGACCGGCGCCGGCAGTATGCGACTCATCGGCGAAAAACAGGGCGACGGCGCGCTGGCCCAGCGCGAACGGGTCGACCCGATGGCGTGGGTCTGCCAGGACTGCGGGCTGACGCTGTTGTACGACACGAACGGCGGCTGACCGAAACCACGGTCGAAGGGCCGACCGTGGAGACCGTCACCGACCGGGACCTCCAGACATCTTGAACGACCGGGCGGGCAGTGGCGGCGAGGGTGCCTGATTTCGTGCGGTGACCGGGGACCGTCACCCGGAGGGCGTTCCGGTGCCGACGCCGGTCGGGGTCTCGACGGCGTGGCG
>CAZQHW010000050.1:2732-7655 GCA_964593395.1 uncultured Halobacteriales archaeon | reverse complement strand
GTCACCCGGAGGGCGTTCCGGTGCCGACGCCGGTCGGGGTCTCGACGGCGTGGCGCTGTAATGGCTCCGCGGGGTCGCCCTGTTTCTCGATGTCGAAGGCGGGCACGAGCACGTCGAAGGTGGGCGACACCGTCACCGACTCGGCGTCGTCGCCGTCGTCCGTCTCGGGGTCGTCGGGGGTCGGTTCCGCCGACTCGTCCGGGGCTCCCGACCCGTCGGCGAGGGGGTCGGGGTCGGGACCGGAGTCCGACTCGTCCGTCGCGTCGTGTGTCTCGCCGGCCGCAGGGGTGTCGCCGTCGGTCGGCGACTGGTCCGTCGCGTCGCTCGCGGGCCACTCCGGCGGGGGACCGTCGAGGGCGCCGGGATCGAACGGGTCGACGGCGAGACCGTACTGGTCGCCGCCGGGGCGGAGGAGTTCGGGGCGGACGACGACGAGGGCGGGCGGGCGACCGAACCCGAGCGTGCCGGGGGGCCGGTAGCTAAGCGCCTCCTCGTCGGCGAGGTAGAGCCGGTCGCGGCCGTGGTCGAGAACGACCACGTCGCCGCGGTCGTCGGCGAGGCGGACGGCGCGGTGCAGCGTCTCGTGGCCCCACGGCGGCAGCGCCGGGACGTCGGCCTCGCTGGCGACGTGGACGCTGTGTGGCGAGCGCGGGTCGGTCACGTCGTAGCCCAGCAGTGCAGTCAGCGAGGCACCCATGCCACGCCGAAGCGACGCCAAGAACATATGCGTTCGCGTCCCCGCCGAACTTTTGTCGGCGGCTCACCTGCCTGGCGTAATGACCGAAGCGGTCAGACGGACTCTGACCGAGCGAGAGACCGTCGTCGAGGGGTGGGTCGAGGCGCTGGTCGAGCGCCGGACGGCGCTGGCGGAGCGACACGAGGCGTTTGCCGACCCCGAGGACCTGTTGGGCGTGCCGGACGGCCTCGCGCGGGAGTTACGCGGGCTGATCGTCAGTCTCGTCGAGGACCTCGACGCCCAGATCGAGGACCTCCGGGGCGACCTGGAGACGCTACGGAAACTGCGGGGGCTGCTCGAGGACGCCACCGGCGAGACACGGGCCGAACTCGTCGACTACGTCGAGAACCTCGACGACGCCCTCGCACAGAAGGGCCAGTCGATCGCCGAGTTGGTCGAGACCGCCGACCAGTTGGTCGAGCGGTTCGACCGGATCATCGAGTCGCCGACGGCGGACGACCCGGACCCGGATGTGGACGTGGACTGACGGGCTTTTCCGGCTCGCGCTCCTGGCGGGCGTATGCGAGTCGGAATCGTCGGCGCCGGGGCCGGTGCCGCCGCGCTGACCCACGTTCTCGACGGAGCGACCGACGCCGAGGTGACGGTTCTCGAGAAGTCAGGCGGTGTGTGCGGGCGGGCGGCGACCCGTCGCCGCGGGCCGGTCACGTACGACTACGGCGCCAACTACCTCAAGAGCGACGACGAGCGGGTGGTCGAGTTGGTCCACGACGCGGTCGGCGAAAACGGACTCGTCGAGGTCGAGGGGTCGATCTGGACGTTCGACGGCGACGGCACGGTGAGCGAGGGGCGGTCCTCGGACGGCCACAGGTGGAGTTACCGCGCCGGACTGACCCAGGTCGCAAAGCGACTGTTCGGCGACACGGCGGCGACGGTCCACCGGCGGACCCGCGTCGAGACCGTCGCCCGTGACGGTGACCGCTGGCGACTGACCGACGCCGACGGCGGGGAGTGGGGGCCGTTCGACCGGCTCGTGCTGAACCCGCCCGCCCCGCAGACAACGGCGCTGTTGCGGGACGCCGACTGGGACGACCCTGCCTGTGAGCGCCTGGCGGCGGCGACCGCCGACGTGGACTACGCCTCGGTGTGGACGGTGGTGTTGCGGTACGAGTTCGAACTCGACCGGCCGTACTACGCGCTGATAAACACCGACGACGAGCACACGATCGGCTGGGTGTCCCGCGAGGAGTGCAAGCCGGGCCACGTTCCCGACGGGTCGGCGCTCGTGGTGCAGGCCGGCCACGACTGGTCGGCCGACAACGACGACACACCCGCCGAGACGGTCGTCGAGCGGCTGACCGACGAGACCGCCACGCTGTTCGACGACGACCGCCTGCGCGACCCGGAGTGGACCGACCACCAGTTCTGGCGGTACGCCCTGCCGGAGGGTGGCGTCGAGCGCGGCCCGGTCCGCGACGCCCAGGACCACGACCTGTGGGTCGTCGGCGACTGGGTGGCCGGCGAGGCGCGCCTGCACGCGGCGCTTCGCAACGGGATCGACGTGGGTGAACGACTGGCGCTCGCTTAACCGCCACGCCACGCCCCTTAACCAACGGACGGCGGCGTGGTACCTCGACACGAAGCAATATTGATTCACAACAGGGACAAGTTTTATTTTGTAGGGTATCTTCTTGAATTTTGTAGCATGCGAAAGCAAGAACTCATTCACCTGCACGGGCTGCTCGCGACGGTACGGGAGTTCTGCGAGGAGGACCTGGGACGAACGGTCGAGAGAGAGCACTATTCGGAGCTACCGATACAGCCAACGTCGATCCACAAGTCAAAGGCCGACCACCAGGAGGCGGTGGCAGCACTGGCCGACGACATCGTCGACGGACTGGACACCGAGGCCGCGGAGGCCCGCGAGACGGAGACAGCGACCGCGGACTGACTCTCCTGCGCCCGTAACACACACGTCGCTCGCGCGTCGAGAACAGCCGTGTTCGGACTCGACGAGGGCCGCGCCCGGTGGCTACGCTTTAGCCTGAAGGTCGCGGCGCTGTGGGCGGCGGTTCTCGGGGCGGTGGGGTACGCCCTCACCGACGACCTGCGGCCGTTCTGGGTGGGGCTGCGCCTGACCGGCGGGCTGGTCGTCTGCACGGGCCTGCTGGGGCTTTCCCGACACGTCTGGGGAGACCACGACCGCGAGACGACGGGGTGGACGCCAACCCGAGCGTTGACCGGAACGGTGCGCGTGCTCCTCGGGAGCGCGGTCGTCGTGGCGACGCTGTGACCGATCAGTACAACACGTCGCCGGTCGAACCCGGACGGCGTGAGAGGCTGGTCGCGACCGGACACCCGGCAGGTGTCTCGCGAGGCGGTGCTGCGTCACTGGCTCGACCGCGAGGTGGCAAAGCGCGAGGAGTCCCTGCCGACCGGCGAGATGGACGAGACGGCGCTGCTCGACGCCCTGATGAGCCGAACCACCGGGGAGAACCGCCCGCTGTGGCGCCCCCGGGAGACGACGTGGTACCACGACACCGTCGACGAGGCCCTGCTCCGGCGCCTGCACACCGTCGCCGCCCCCGAGGGACTCGGCTGGCGACGCGTCGCGCCGGACGGCCGGGTGTGGACTGCCGCACGGCGGGTCCACGACGGGACCGTCACCGACGACGACACGCCGCTCGTCGACGTGACCACGGTCCGCCGGGTCGCCGACGCCCCCGAGGCGCTCGACGACCTCGTTCTCGTGGGAGGCCAGACCACCACGCCGCCCCGGACGATCGACGGCAACCACCGCGCGGTCGGCGTCGCCCTCCACCTCATCGACGGCGGGACGATGCCCGAGTTGGGCGCCTACGTCGGCGTCGTCCGCAGTCGGCCGCTGACACTGCTCGCGGAGAAGGTGCGCTGGTTCGCCCGGGGGCACCTCCGGGGCGAGTGGTGGTGATCACACCGCCGTGCGACTCGTCTCGAGCACGTTCAGGTCGCCGTCGACCGTCAGCGACAGCCGGGTGCCGGCCACCTCGAAGGTGTACCGCGCCCGCAACGGAGCGGACGAGATAACCTCCTCCTCGTAGTCGCCGTGGACCGCCTCGACCCGGTGGATCGCCGTCGGGCTGACCGGGTTGTGGCCGGTCTCGGTCAGCAGCGCCAGCAGTTCCGTCTCGGCGACCAGCGCGACGACCGGTTCGCCGCCGGTCGAGAGAAGACAGTTTCTGCACGAGACGGTCACCGACAGCGCGAACCGGTCGTTGCAGTGCGGACAGAGGTCGCCGTCGGGGTCGTGACGCTCGCACAGTTCGGTCTCCCACTCGACCGTCGCCGAACACCGCGGGCAGACGTCACTCGCCAGGGCGAGGATCTCCAGGTTCCCCCAGGTCCACGCCGTCTGCAACACGTCGTCGGCGTCCCGGTCGCGCACCCCCGCCGGGGGCAGCGGGTGCTGTCCGAGGTAGCCCTCGACCGCGTCGCCGTCGGGACGGTTCGCCTCGCCGTACCGGCCCGCACACGAGGTACAAAACAGGTCGACACCCTCACCGTTCCAGGCGATCTCGACCGGTGCGCCACAGTAGGGACACGGCTCCTCGACCTCGGTGCGCGGGAGGTCGGGCCGCCCGGTCACCGCGCCCGACAGTACCGCCTCGACGACCCGGCGACCGGCGCTGTCGAGCCGGTAGCCGCCCTCCGTCCGGGCGACAAAGTGCCCCACCATCCTGTCGAGGTGGTAGTTGAACTGCGAGGAGTCGTCCACGTCGACGCGGTCGTACAGCGTCGAAAAGGAAAGCGCACCGTCGGCGTCGCCAAGTGCCCGCAGGATACCCATCCGGATCTCGTCGCCGAGCACGGCAAAGGCCTCGTCCGGCGCGAGGTGTGGTTCGTCGGCCATACACCCGCAAACGGCTCGACCGACTAAACCGCTCGCTGAAACGCGTTTACGTCGCGATACCGACACGAGTGGCGGTCGGAGGGTGACCCCCGAGCTACGAGTTGAACACCTCGATCAGCCGGAGCACGTCCTGTGCGGTCGTGTCGGCCGGGGCTGGCGTGGTGTCGTCGTCGGTGTTGAACTCCTCTATCGCCTGCAGCACCTCGTCGGACTGGATGCCGGGCTCGCCGTTCGTGTCGTAGGCGTCGACGTCGAACCCGCTGGTCAGCGGCGTGACCCGCACCTGGATCACCTCGCTGGGGTCGGGGTAGTCGTACCCCTCGGCGTTCACCTCCGAGAC
>CAZQHW010000050.1:0-2632 GCA_964593395.1 uncultured Halobacteriales archaeon | reverse complement strand
CGACCGACCCGTCCGGCGTGTCGAGCGTCCCGCCGGTCGAGACGTTCTCGATCCGCACCTTGAACTGCTGACCGCCGTCGCCGTGGCCGTCGGCCCGTCCGAGGTGCGGGACGGTCCCGACACCGAGGGCGCCGGCGGCGACCGCGGTCCCCTTCAGCATCCCGCGGCGGGAGAGTGTGGCGCTGTCGTCCGTGCGCTCTGTCGCGTCGTCTGAATCAGTCATCGCTCGCCCGAACGGAGGACAGTAGACATGATAACTATTTTTCAAATTCTGGGCAAACACTCTCCCAATTTGCTCCGGATTCCCGTGCGGTCGCCGGCGAGCGTCGCCAACACGACTGTACGCGTCGGCTGCACCGCGACCGGGCGACGGACCTATTGTGTAGCCCGCTCAACATAGAACATGCCAACGGTCGAGTTTCGTGGCGAGGAGGTCGAGTGTGAAGAGGGCGCAGTGTTGCGCGACGTGCTCCGTGACGCCGGACTGACCCCACACAACGGGCGAGCGGACACGTTCAACTGCCGGGGTCACGGGACCTGCGGGACCTGCGCGGTCGACGTCGAGGGTGACGTGAGTGAGATGGCGGGCGGCGAGCGGCGCCGACTGTCACTGCCACCCCACGACCCCGGCGACGGGCTGCGACTCGCCTGCCAGACCCGGGTTCAGGGCGACGTCACCGTACTCAAACACGGCGGCTACTTCGGACAGAAGGTGCCAGACGAGGACTGATCGCGCGGGACCTCACCGCCTCTGGACGCCCAACCTCGGACCGGTGTGCAGAGGCGAACGTGGACGACGCCCACACCGAGTGACCGGAAACGGTCACCCGACCACGTTCTCGATTCCGTAGAACCCGAGCAGCACCAGCCTCGTGATGACGCCGTACATCGGAGGGACGTACAACGTGATGAGGACGGCTTCGCCGAGGACGTAGTTGCCCAGGGCGCCCAACCCGGCGAGGGCGACGGCCCCGGTCCCAACGGCCGCCAGAAACCAGCCGAACGCCACCTTCGTCTCCGCCCGGAGCCGGGCGGTCGGTGTCGGATGGTCGTCGGGGTCGGTTCTGAACAGTTCGTAGCCGACGAGTGGCGAGAGAACCACAACCACGGAGCGGTGTGTGAACTCTAGCGTCGGGACGGCCGGCGGCGGCACCCCGGTGCTGACCGCCAGTCCGCTCGTCCCGATGAGGTAACTCGCCGTCGTCGAAATAAAAAGTGCCGACGACAGCGGGGCAGCGTAGTACGTCCTGACCGAACGCCCTGGAAATGGGACACCACGGGGGTACCGCAGCGTGAACAGACAAGCGCCAGCGAGTACGACTGCGACCAGAAACTCGACCGGTTCCACCGTCAACGTGTACGGGTAGGGGGGATCGGTCGGCGGATGCGAGCGGACGGACTCGTACAGGACCACCAGCGCCGCCGGCAACAGCATGTATCCGGGGACCCTGGGTAGGCGGTCGTCGAGGTCGTCGAGGTCGGTCGCGGTGATGCCTTCCTCGTCGTCGCGGTCGACGAACTCGGCGGTCAACCGCTCTGCCAGGCGGACGCTGGCAGCGGTGACCCCGACCGTCGCGACGCCGAGCGTGGCGACCAGAAAGCCCAGCGCGAGCGGACTGGCGACCACCGCTTCCCGGTTGCCAAGCACCGTGAGGTAGGTGAAATCCAGATACAGCATGGCCGGCACCGCGACGACGGCGTAGACGACACCGAGCACCCCACGGGGTCCGACCCAGATTGCCCCCAGAGAGCGGACGTACCGCTCGGCGATGTCCTTGTACGCCGGACCGGTGCTCGCGGAGCCGACCACTCGCCGGGTGAGTTCTCGCCCGGCGAGAGCGAGAAACACCACCTCGGGGAGCGGGTACAGGAGCGCCACCACCGACAACAGGAGCCCCGCCAGAACCACCAACAGCAGCCACCGGGAGAGCAGTCGGTCGCCGTCTATCTCCCCGTCGTACACGACCCGGTGAGCCTCGACCGTGACCGACCCGTCGTCAGTCTGGGTCAGCCCGGTGTACGGTATCAGCCCGCTCCCGAGTCCCGGGTGTCGGACCGGCATCACCCTGGTGAGCCAGAACACGGCCGCAAGCACGAGTAGCGCCGCCGGGAACGTCCACACGGGCACCGGGAACCACGTCGGTCCGCGTGCCACGTCGCCAACCCGGGTGACCACCAGCCACGCCCCGGCCTCGAGGTACAGACCGACGGTGACGGCGGCCGTTGCCAGGCCCACCCGGGCTGCGACGCCGTTAGCCCACACCAGCAACTGTCGGGGAAAGGCCGCCGGGACGGCGGCGAACACCGCCGTCCACAACAGCAACCAGCCGATCGCCCACCCGACCGCGTCGTACCCCGCGGCCGCGTCGGTCCCGAGGCGGAGCCCGACCGGGAGAATCGTCGCGTCCGCCGCGGCGACGACATCCGGCACTGCGCGGGCAACGACGTCCACCGACGCCAGCCCACCCAGCAGGTACACCCCCGTCGCGGTGTCGTCCGTCTCCGCGCCCATCCACACGGCAGACTCGTGTCGACGAAAGTGAACTTTTTGGACGGGTGTACGGCACGCGGTGTTCGCGCCCCCAGATGATCGTCACGGCCGGGAACGGGGTCCATCGCGAGAGAAGCCCGA
>CAZQHW010000049.1:0-15851 GCA_964593395.1 uncultured Halobacteriales archaeon | reverse complement strand
GCGCCCGGACGAGGATCATCGGCAGGACGCTGGCGTAGATGAGCTTCACGGGGAACCGACCGCGGGCACCCTTGACTCGGGCGTGACTCAGCGGGATCTCCACGCGGACGGACTCCGCGTACACGACGATGGCGAAGATGAGCACCGTCGTCGCGATGGCCACGATCCCCGTCGCGGGGCTACTGGGGTCAAACAACAGCCGCGTGATGTCGCCGTTCTGGGTGAGCACCCGGGCCCACGACGAGACGATGCCGTCTGGGCCGATGATCCCACCGACGAGACGCTGGCTCACGCCGGCGATAATGAACAGCCCGATCCCGCTGCCCACACCCCATTGTGAGATGATCTCGTCCATGTAGAGAATGAGGATACCGCCGACGAAGATCTGCAGGAACATCAGCGCCTGCAGGTTGGCCACGCCGCCCACCTGGGTAGCCAACTGGTCGCTCGGGGGCAAAAAGCCCGACAGCACCATCGGCAGCCCGGTCAGCGTCACCATCACGACCACCAGCAGCTTCTGGAGGCCCTGGTACAGCACCTGGTCACGCGGGTCGTCGGTGTCGAGTCCGAGCAGGTCCGCCCCGCCAAGCAGTTGCAACACGATGGAGGCCGTGACGATCGGGCCGATCCCGAGGTGGAGCACGGAAAACTGCGCGCCAGCGAGTATCGATCGGAACTGTCCGAACACGTCGCCCTGTGCCGGGTCCTGCGGTAGGCCCCACACCTGGATGTTCGTCAGAAAGAAGTACAGGACGAGGATGCCTGCGGTCCATGCGAGCTTGCGCCTGAACGGCACGTGCCCCTCGGGACGGCGGACCGACGGCATCCGCGTGAGAACCGGCTCGGCGGCCTCCTTCCAACCCATGTCTCAGTTACCTGCGCTGTCGTCTGAAGAGCTTTCGGTTTCTGGGTCCGCCGCCCGGCGCTGTCCGCGCTCGCTGAGGTCGGCCTCGCCACCCGCTGCCTCGATGGCCTCGCGGGCGCTCTGTGAGAAGTCGTCCGCCGTCACGACGAGCGCCTCGTGGACTCGGCCACCGCCGAGTACCTTCACCGCGTCGGCGTCGTGGCCGTCCTCGACCACGTCACGGGCGTCGACCGCGACCCCGTCGTCGGTCTCCTCGGCGACGCCCTCGGCGAGGTACAACACGCTGTCCTCGTCGAGGGTCTGGACGTTGACCGTCTCGACGGTCTCCTTTGTGTCCGCCGGACGGGTGAACCCCTCCTTGCCGAGCGGGCCGTACAGTTGCTTCTCGTGGTCCTTGCGGCCGGCGGCCCCGCGACCACCACGGTTGCCGGCGCCACGACTGTTCTTCTGACTGCCGCTGCCGTGCGTGCGCGACCCACGCTGTCGTTTCTTCTTTGACATCAGCGCATCGCCTCCAGTAGTCGGTCGATCTCCTCGGTGGAGTGGACGCCCATCTGCCCGCCGCTCGCCGTGGGCTTTTTCAGCCCCTCGTGGCCGCCCCGTGGTGGGTGCAGCCGTAGCGACGGCGCGAGCCCCTCGTCCTGCAGGGTGGTCTCCTCGGCTATCAGTGCCGCTGCCAGGGCGTCGGCGTCGCCGTAGTCGGTGTGGTCTGCGACCCACTCGTCGTCGACGTCGGCCTCGCCCTCGTCCGGTTCGCCGCGCCGACGGATGAGCGTCGCCAGCGTCTCCGCGGAGGGCTCACCGTGTGCGACGTAGTCGTTGACCTTCGTGATCATCCCCTCGTAGGCGTCGGTCTCGGGGACGAGCGTGCAGTGGTTGACCGCGTGGACGTTCAGCATCTCCAGCGTGTCCTCGATGTCGCCGTCCATGTTGATGTCGCTGCGGATCTGGACCACCGCTCTCATCGCTCGACCACCTCCTCGCCGAGTTCCTCGGCGATGCGGTCGCTGCGGTCCGCGCGGCCCGTAGAGACCTTCTCCAGGGCACGGAAGGTGGCCTTTCCGAGGTTCAGCGTCGTCCGGGTGTTGCCGTAGCTCTTTGTCCAGGCGTTCTCGATGCCCGCCAGGTCGAGAACGGCCTCGACCGTGTCGGAGGCCGCAAGACCCAGGCCGAGCGGCGCGGGTTCGAGTTCGACCGTGACGGAGCCGGCTTTGCCCTCGGTGTGCCGTTTCAACGAGTGTGGCTCGTCGGAGCGGTCCTCCCAGGAGCCGGAGCCGCGGTCCACCCGTATCATGTTGAGCTTCGCGATGTCGATGGCCTTCTGGATCGCGGAGCCGACCTGGTCGTCACGCCCCTCGGCGTAGCCGACGTAGCCGTTGCGGTCGCCGATGACGACGACACACCGGAACTTCACACGCCGGCCGGAGTCGGTCATCCGCTGGACCATGTTGATGTCGAGCACCTCGTCGTCCAGTCCGGGCAGGAGTTGGTCGACGACCTCGGGCTCTTTCAGCGGCAGACCGCTCTCGAGAGCCTGTTCCATGTCGGTTATCTCCTCGGCCTGGACCTTCTCGCCCAGGCGAGTGCGTGGCTGCCAGCCGGTGGCGCTCATTCGAGCAACACCTCCCTGGTCTCGTCGAAGTGGTCAGGCAGGTCGGTCGCGTCGAACTCGCCGCTGTACAGGTCACCGTCGACCTGCTCGGCGTAGTCGGCGATGTGCTCGCCGCGGGTGCGTGGCCACTCCGCGAGCACGTCGTCGTTGTGTGGAACCTCGACCCCGGCGTCGATGGCGCCCTCCTGGACGGCGAACACCTTCGACCCTGGCGTCGGGGAGTTCAGCCCGATGTCGAGCACGGCCTCCTCGACGTCGGCCTCGCGGGCGCGGAGCCCGGCGAGCAGGCCGGTGAGGTAGGCCGCCGGCAGGTTGCTGGTCGGTGCCTCCCAGCCGTGCTCGCGCAGGTCCGAGGAGTGTGCGCTCGCGACTGTCTCGTCGCCCCGTGGGCCGGTGACGACGAACTGTGCGGTCGTGTGTCGGTTGCTCTTGCGGGCGACCAGCCGAGGCCGACCGGACTTCAGCAGCTTCAGCCGCTGGTGGTAGTCCGTCCGGACCTCACGGCGGCGCCGCATGGGTACCTTGTAGCGTGGTCCTGTCGCCATCTATTGTTCACCGTAGTTCGTCTGCACGTAGTTCTCCAGTCGCTCGACGCTGCGGAACTCGCCGCCGCTTATCATCCCGTACAGTTCGCGGTACTGGTCGGCGGTTATCTCGTCGGCGTCCCGCAGTTGACGGACGCGCTTTCGCTGTGCGCGAACCCGCTCGCGCCAGTCGTCGGAGGGGTCCTGACGGGCACCCTTCGACCCGTTGCGGGTGCCGTGGCCGGTGCGGTGGCCGTACGAGCGCTTCTCGTCGCGTTCGCGGGCCCGACCACGGGAGTTGCCGCTGGCCTCGTGGGCGCGGATGACACCGTCGTCGACCAGTTCGCGGATGTCCTCGCGGGTGATCGCCTCCGCGACCTCGCTCTGGTTGTCGGGGTCGAACCAGACGCGGTTCTTTCCGACCTCGAGTACGTCCGCCGCGAGTCGCTTCTGTGCGGAGAGGTCGGTCATTCGTCCACCTCCTCGACCTCGACCTCCTCGTAGGTCGGATTCAACACGCGGATGCCCTCGTCCTCGGCGCGGTCCTCGATGCGCTCGCGCTTGCGACCGCCGACCGCCGAGGCGATGCGGACCGCCTCCTCGTCGGAGTCGACCCCGTCGAGGTCGGCCGGCCGGTGCACGCGGACCTCCTCAAAGCCGCTGGGGTGGCGACCGCGGACCGCCTCGGCGGTACGGAAGCCCGCCTGGACGGTGTCGCCCTTGCTCTTGATGCCCTTTCGCTGCTTCGCGTGCTGTCCGCGGGGCTTGCGCCAGGACTTCTTTACGGGCTTTTTCTTGTGGTGCTCCTCGCGGTTGAACTTCGGCTGGGAGGTCGACCGCCGCTCGCCGAGCAGTCGGTCGGTCTCCTCGTCGAGGTCGGGAGTCTTGTCGGCGTGTCCGCGGGGGCGGAGTTCGGTCTCGACCGACTCGTCCTCCTCGTCTTTCTCGTCCTCCTCGTCTTCGATCTCGGCTTCGGTGTCCTCCTCGATCTCGAGTTCGCCCACGTCGGCCTGTATTCGGGCCGCCAGGGCGTTGCCGACACCGTCGACCTCGGCGAGGTCGTCCTGGCTCGCGTTCTGGACGTCCTCGATCGTCTCGAAACCGGCCTCGCGCAGTGACTCGGCCTTTGCGGCGCCGACACCGCTGATGTCCTCGAGTTCGTCGGCCATCAGCCGGTCACCTCCCCGGTGGGCCGCTCGGTGACGTAGATGCCGTCCTCGAACACCCGGGTGTCCTTGTCGGGAACGCTCGTCTGTTCGCGGATGTTGCCTGCCGTCTGGCCGACGTCCTCCTTGTCGGGACCGGTGACCGTGATCGACGGGTCGTCGACCTCGACCTGGGTGTCGCCGACGATGGCACAGCGCCGTGGTGCCACCTCACCGAGAAAGTTCTCGATGACGACGGCGTCGCTCTCGGCACGCACCTGCATCGGGAAGTGCTCGTAGCGGATCTCCATCTCGTACTCCCAGCCCTCCGTGACGCCGTGGAAGGCGTTCTGGAGGTGACTCTCGAAGGTGCTGACCGTCGACTTCGTCTTCTTGTCCTCGTTGTCGCTCTCGATGACGACCGTCTCGCCGTCGACGCTGACGGTGACGTCGGGGTACCACAGGCGGCGCTGGACGCTGCCGTTTGGTCCCTCGACGTGGGCGTCGAACCCGTCGACGGTGACCGATACGTCCGCCGGAATCGCGAGTTCTGTTCGCATTGTCAGTACACGTAGGCGATGAGTTGGCCGCCGACGCCCTGTTCGCGGGCGTCGTAGTGACTCATGATCCCGTGGGAGGTCGTCACGACGAGACTCCCGAAGTCCCGAGCGGGGAGGTAGCGCTTCTCCCACTGCTCGAAGTCCTCCACGCCAACCGAGTAGCGGGGCGTGACCGGACCGCAGTCGTTGATACGGCCGTTCAGTTCGACCTCGAACTCGCCGCCACGGCCGTCCTCGTCGCGCTCGAAGCCGTCGACGTAGCCGCGGTCGTACAGCACTTCGAGCACCTGGCCGATCTCGTTCGAGGCGGGCGATACTGTGTGTCGCAGGTGGCCGGCGCTCTCGGCGTTGTCGATGCCCGACAGCGCGCTTGCCAGTGGATCGTTTGCGGTCATTGTCAGTCGTACTTCTCAAAGCCCATGTCCCGGGCTACCTCCCTGAACGACTGGCGGGAGAGCCAGATGTCGTACTTGCCGACGAGCCCTTGCTTCCGGCCGGTCATCCGGCAGACGTGGGAGTTGCCCGTCCGCTCTGCGTCCTCCTGGCGAGCCTCCGCGTCCGGCGTGTCGTCGTCGTCGCCTGTTCCGTTCACGCTCATTCGATTGTCACGTCCATTGTGGCCTCGAGGTAGTCGATCGCGTCCGCCGGCGTCAGTCGGTGACTCGACGGGATCGGGCGGGTCACCTTCTCGCGCTTGGCCACGCGGTAGCCCGGCCGCACGAGGTTGACGGTGACGTCCAGTCCGTAGATCCCGACGTTCGGGTCGTACTCCTGGCTCGGGAACTCGGTGTGTTCCTCGACGCCAAAGGAGATATTACCAGTCTCGTCGAACTGGTCACGCGAGAGGGTGGCGATCGGCAGTGCACGCTCGAGAAAGTCCTCCGCGCGGTCTCCCCGGAGCGTGACCTTCGCGCCGATCGGCTCGCCCTCGCGGATGTCGAACTCCGGCATCGTTGCCTTTGCCGTTGTCCGCACCGGCTGTTGGTTCGTCACGTCCGCGAGGATCTCCTCTGCGTCCGCGAGTTGCTGGCCGCCCTCGCCGATGCCCATGTGCGCGACGACCTTTTCGATGCGGGGCTTGCGCATCTCGTGGCGGTCCGAGTCCCCGTTCGGGTCGTCGCCGAACTCGAACTCGGACTCCTCGGGGTCGATCTCGTCGTCGCCGCCGGCGGCCTCACTCATCGTCGCTCACCTCCTCGTCGTCGGCACCGTCGGGGAGGTCGTCGTCGCCCGCGAACTGCTCGTCGATGACGACGACGTACTCCTCGACGGTCTCGAGGCGCTCGTCGCCGGCCTCGAAGACGACGTTGTTCGACCCGGAGCCGGGCGTGACGTCGATCGTCTCGACCCGACCGATCTCGCCGGCGTGACTCCCCTGGACGGCGGTCACCAGCGCGCCCTCCTCGTAGGTGAAGTGGGCGACGACCGAGCGGTCCTCGTTGTCCACCACGAGGGAGTCGCCGGCCGCGTAGTCGCTGGCGTCCTCGACGACGAGGTTCGCGCCGTCGTGGAGGTTCAACTGGGTGTGACCACCGTCGACCTGGCGCTTGCCGACTATCTTGCCGAGTTTCGAGTCCGCGGCGTCGGCGTCGATTGGCGTCAGCGCGAGTCGACCACCCTCGCCGGGGAACACCCGGTAGTACTCCCCGCGGTCGGGGAACGCGAGGATGTCGAACATCCCCACAGGGCGGGTCTCGTCACGGGCGGGGTGGCCGTTTATGTGGACCGCCTCCCGCTCCAGGGCGTACTTGACCTCCTTGCGGCTGTCGGCGTAGCCGAGCACGTCCCGCAACAGGATCGTCAGCGGGACCCCGTCGTCGCCGTGGGGGCCGGCGTCGGCCTTTATCGTGAACGTCTCGGTCTTGCGGCTCACCGGCCAGGAGTTCGGCGCGGAGAGGCGCTTCTGGTGTTTCGTCACTCTCCGTCACCTCCCTCGCCGCGGTCCTCGATCCGCTCGCGGCGGCGGTCGTCGTCGAGGTCCAGGTCGACGACTCTGAGATTCGAGGCGTCGAGCGGCCGGGCGACCTCCTCGCCCTCCGCGGTCTCGACGACGACGTCCTCGACGTGGACGACGCCGTCACGGAGGTCGACGCGGACGACCTCGGCCTCCTCGCCGGCGTGGTCGCCCCGCATGACCTCGACGGTGTCGCCCTGGTTGACCCGGACGCGACGCACGCCGTACTCCTCGCGCAACTCCTCGGACAGCGTCGAGCGCACCTGCTTGTGTCGCTGGTGCAGTGGTGCCTCGCGCGTCTCCGTTCGCTGTGTGCGTGGTTTCTCGCTCATCGTTATACGATCATCGTGGCGGTCGAGGCGATGGCGCCAAAGCGCTCCGCGACCTCGCGGGCGATGGGCCCCTTTATTTCGGTGCCGCGGGGCTCGTCGTTGTCGTCGACGATGACCGCGGCGTTGTCCTCGAACTTCACCCGCAGCCCGTCCGGGCGCCGGATCGGCTTGCGCTGGCGGACGATCACGGCGTTGAGCACCTGGCGTCGCATCTCCGGGGTGCCCTTTGTCACCGAGACGGTGACGTGGTCGCCCAGGCCGGCCTTGGGGTGGCGGTTCACCGTGCCCGAGTACCCCGATATCGAGGTGATCTTCAGCTCACGGGCGCCGGTGTTGTCGGCACAGGTCACCAGCGAGCCCTTTTCGAGACCCTGGGTGACGTCTGCGTTTATTGCCTCCATCAGTCTTCCTCCATCACCTGCACGACGACGTGTGACTTCGTCTTCGAGAGGGGACGACACTCCGCGATGCGGACCTCGTCGTCCTCCTGGGGGTCGAGCACGCCCGGCACGTGTGCCGGGACGCGGGACCGCCGCTTCATGTAGCGGTCGTACTTCGGTACGTACACGTCGTACTCGCGCTCGACCACGACGGTGCGGTCCATCTTCGCCGACGCGACCGTCCCCTCGAGGGTCTGTCCGCGGACGGACAGTTCCCCGTAGAACGGGCACGTCTCGTAGTCGTACGATTCGGGGTCGTCGGGTTCGGGTGGTGTCGGTACGTCCAGTCCTATCGCCATCGTGAGTCACCTCCGCGCTCCGTGCGTCGGGCGGGGCGGGCGACCAGCCGGTCACCCTCGACGAGAACGTGTTCGACCTCGTCGTCATCGGTCGCGGTGCCGTCTGCGCCCGCGGTGCCGGCGACCGGCGCCGGTGTCGCGGACGGCTCCGGCTCGCGGACCGCGAACTCGAAGGTGCTGCCCCGCTTTGGCACCTGCCGCACGCGGCCGTCCCGGCTCTCGACGTGCAGCGTCTCGGTCGTCTCGACCACGACGCGACCCTCGACACCGACGATACCGGGGTCGTCGGCGTCCACGACCCGCACCTGCAGGCCGTTGAGCTCGTGTCGCGGAAGCGTCTCTGCCGTGATCATGACTCCGCCTCCTCGAGGTCGCCCTCCTCCCGGCGGATCGTCTCGATGCGGGCGATCGCCCTGCGCAGTTCTTTTATACGGCCAGGGTTCTCGGGCTGGCCACCGGCGGCCTGCACCGCGCGCTCGTTGAGCAACTCGGTGCGGAGGTTCTCGAGTTCGTCCTCGCGCTCGGCGGCAGTCATGTCTCGAACCTCGGCCGGATGGATGACCGTCACGACTCGTCACCCCCAGTCTCGTCCTCGTCGTCCGGGTCGGAGTCAGAGTCAGAGTCGGCCTCGCTCTCGGCCTCCGCGAGCAACTCCTCGGCCTCGCTCTCGGCGTCCTCGCTGGCGTCGAGGTCCTCGACGTCGCTCTCTATTTCCTCCAGGTCGCCCGCGATGTCGTCGTCGCCGGGGACCGCGACCTCCTCGAACTCCTCGTCGGGGTCCTCGACGGCGACGTCCTCGGCAGGCTCCTCGGCGGCGAGGTCCTCCGGGTCGACCTCGTCGTCGCCGGGCTCTGCGGGCATCCCCTCCGGCACGTCTGCGCCGATGTCGTCGGCGGTCTCGGGCTCGTCGAGCAGGTCCTCAAGCGAGTCCTCGGCCTCCTCGACGTCGGCGACAAGGTCCTCGACGTCTGCGTCGTCGTCGACGCGGAAGTCGTCGGGCAACTGTGCACCCGGCGGGATGATCTTCACGTTGACGCCGATGGTGCCGAGTTTCATCACCGCGACCGACTGGCCGTGGTCGACGATCGTCTCGGCGGGTTCGCCGTTGTGTTTGATGTACCCCTCGTTGAACTTCTCGACGCGCGAGCGCGCTCCGGTGACCTTTCCGGCGAGGACGATCTCCGCGCCGAGTGCACCGGCGTCAATGATGCGCTCGAGGGTGGTGTGGCCGGCGTTGCGGAAGTACCAGCCACGCTCCAGGGCGTTCGCCAGGCGGTCGGCGACGATCCGGGCGTTCAGGTCCGGCTCCTCGACCTCCTGGACGTCGATCTGTGGGTCCTCGAGGTCGAACTGCTCTTCGAGAGCGGTGGTGATCTTCCGGATGTTCTCACCGCCCTTTCCGATGACCATGCCGGGCTTTTCGGCCTCGAGCACGATCTGGGTGCCCATCGGCGTCGGCGCCATCTCCATGCCGCCGTAGCCGGCACGCCCCAGTTCCTGCTCGAAGAACCGGTCGATCTGGGTGCGCTGCAGGCCCTGGTGGATAAAGTCCTGCTCGTCACTCATCGGACTCACCTCCGGCGGGCGGCTCGTCGGCCTCTGCAACGAGTTCGACGTCCACCTCGGGGGTGTTCGACGGCGACGAGCGACCGAACGCCCGGGACTGGCGCCCCTCTATCTCGCCGACCTTGTGGGCGGCGACGTGGACGATCTCCATCGTCCCGGGCTCGAACCCCTGGTGTTGGGCGTTGCTGGAGACGTTCTCGACCAGGTCGAGAAACGCCTCGCTGGCCTTCTCGGGGTAGCGACCGGCGTCCCAGCCGTCGATGTTCGAGCGGTGGCCGACGCCGCCGTTGTGCTTGCGAAACGGCACGGCCTGGTCGCCCTCGATGACTCGCTCGAGGTAGTCGCTGGCCTCGTCGAGGGTGTGTCCCTTTAGTTCGCGGGCGATCGCGACGCTGTGCTTGTGGCTGACGTGTCGCTCTCGAAGCATGCCCTTTGCGGACACCTCGGAGTCGACGTCGACTGAGTAGCTGATTCCCATTGTTACTTGAGCGGTACGAACTTCGAGGAGCGCGTCGCCCCGATGCCGGCCTGGCCGTGTTCGACGTCCTGCCGGGTGAGGACGAACTCACCCAGGTAGTGGCCGATCATCTCTGGTTCGACCCTGACGCGGGTGAACTCCTGGCCGTCGTAGACGGCGAAGGTCTTCTCGACGAACGACGGCAGCACCGGCGTGTCACGCAGGTGCGTGCGGATCGGGTCGTTCGCGGTTTCCTCGGGGTCTGCCTCGCGGGCCTCCGCGACGAGTTTCTCGTGTTCGTCGCTCAGTCCGCGCCGGATGGTTCGCCGCTGTCGGGCGGGAAGCAGTTCCGCAACGTCGTCAGCGTCCATCGCCTGCAACTCATCGAGCGTGTGGCCACGGAAGGTGAACTCCCCGTCGCGGCCGGTGCGGTAGTCGTCTGAACTCATTCGTCGGACCTCCCTCTGCCGGTGCGCCGCGAGGAGATGTCACCCACCTTCCGCCCGGGCGGGGCGTTCCGGGAGACACTCTTCGGGCGACCGGGGTGTTGGCGGCCGCCGCCACCGAAGGGGTGGTCGACGGCGTTCATCGCCACGCCCCGCACGGTCGGGTACTTCGACCCGCGGGCGCGCATCTTGTGGTGCTTGTTGCCGGCCTTGACGAACGGCTTCTCCGTGCGACCCCCGCCGGCGACGACGCCGATCGTCGCCCGGCACTCGGGGTTGAGCCGCTTCGTCTCGCCCGACGGCAACTGGACGACCGCCGCGTTGCGGTCGTGGGTCATCAGGTCCGCGCTCGTCCCCGACGCACGGGCGAACTTGCCGCCGTCACCCGGCTGAGACTCCACGTTGCAGACGGGCACGCCCTCCGGGATCTCCGCGAGCGGCAGCGTGTTGCCCGGGTCGATGGCCGCGCTCACGCCGACCTGGATGTCGTCGCCGACCGCCACGCCCTCGGGGGCGAGTACGAGTCGGCGGTCACCGTCCTCGAAGGCCACCTCGGCTATCGGCGCCGACCGCGCCGGGTCGTGTTCCAACCCGACGACCTCGCCGGCGACGACGTCCTCGTCCTCGGTGCGCTTGTGTTCCTTGCGGGACGTGTAGCGGTGTGACGGCGCCCGGAACGTCGGGCCGCCTCGGCCACGCCGCTGTCCCTGGATACGTCGGCCCACTCTCAGAACACCCCGATCCGCGAGGCCACTTCCTGGGCGTCGTCCTCCTCGGCGAGTTCGACGACGGCCTTCTTGTGGCCCTCCATGGTTATCTGGGTGTTCACGTCCACGACCGCAACGTCGAACCGCTCCGAGACGCCCTCGGCGATCTCGTGCTTTGTGGCGTCGTCGCGGACGACGAACTGGAGCTTGTTGTCGAAGTCCATCGCGTTCATCGCCTTCTCGGTGACGAGGGGGTACTTTACGACGGCGTGTTGGCTCATCGGTCGGCCACCTCCTCGACTGCACTCTCGGTGTACACCGTCAGGCGTCCGGGCGCGCCACCTGGCGCGAGGTTCTCGGCGTTCACCTCGCGGGCGGTCGTCACGGTCGCGCCACAGAGGTTGCGGGCGGCCCGCGACGGGCCGGCCTCCGAGGAGGTGACAAACAGCACCGACGCCGGCGTCTGGTACTTCCGGCCGCGGCGTTTGCCCTTTCCCGAGCGGACCGAGCGGCCCTTCTCGGCGCGCTCGATGTCGCCGTACAGTCCGAGCGACTCCAGAGTGTCGACCGCAGCCTGGGTCTTCTTGAGGCTCTCGAAGGCGTCGCTGACGACGACCGGCAGTTCGACGTCGTCGTCGAACTCGTGGCCGCGGTCGCTGACGTGGTCCGCGTCGGCCGTGGCGGCGACCGCCGCCCGGACGGCCTTCTTGCGTGCCTTGTCGTTCATCTCGCGCGTGCGGTCGGCCTCGGCCTTCGGCGGGTGGGCCTTCCGCCCGCCGACGGTCTGTGGGACGCGACGACCGACGGAACCGCCGCCGGCGTTCGTCCGAGGCACGTGAGCCATACCGCGGCCACTGCCGAACGACTCCGCCGTCGTCCGGAAACCCGCACGCGGGTCTGCGCCGTAGTCCTGCTTTCGGTTGGCCTGGGCGGCGAGCACCGCTCGGCGGATGAGGTCCGGTCGGACCGTCACGTCGAACGCGTCGGTGTCGACGTCGCCGGCGGCCTCCCCGTCCAGGTCGCGTACTGTCACGTTCATTGTCATGCACCCTGCTTCGATTCGGTCGAGACGTACCGCACCTCGGGGTCGAGACGCGGCTGGTCGGTCGGACGCACCGCCGGGCGCAACCGGACGAGACGCTTCTCGGGCCCGGGCACCGACCCCTTTAACAGCGCGTACGGACCGGACACCTCGCCGTAGTTGACGAACCCACCGTCGGGGGTGGGGTCGTCGTCGTCGGCGGGGTTGCCGGTCGCGATCAGGCGCTTGTTGAGTTCGGTGCGCTGGTGGTAGCCCGTCTGTCCCTGCTGTGGGACCGTCGAGCGGACCCGCGAGGGGTTCCACGGGCCGAGGTTGCCGATCCGGCGCCGCCACCCCTGGCGGGAGTGTTTGCCCTTGCGCTTCTGGACGCCCCAGCGCTTGACGGGCCCTTGCAGGCCCTTGCCCTTCGTGACGCCCGCCACGTCGGCGTACTCGCCGTCGCGGAACACGTCGGTCATCGTGTGTTCGCCGCCCTCCTCGACCAGCGAGCGGGCGAACTCGAGACGGTCGTCGACGGAGCCGCCGCCGACGCGGCTCTCCATCACGTCCGGCTCGGTCTTCGGGACGGCGGCGACCGCGTCGGGGACCGTGTGCGTGATGACACGGACCTCGTCGACGCGGCTCTCGTCTTCGATGACGCCGCCGCCGTTCTCGGGCACGTCGAGCGTGCGGTCGAGTTCGTCGCGGATGTCGTCGCTGTCGGCCCAGACCTCCGTCACGGGCTTCATCCCGTAGGAGGTGTCCTCGTACGCTCGCAGGGCGACCGCCCGCATGGGCGGCGTCTCTACTATCGTGACGGGCACGGTGTGTTCCATGCCCTCACGGGGGGAGTCCGCACGGTCGTCGATCATGACGACGTGGGACATGCCGGCCTTGTAGCCGGCGAAACCCTGCAGCGTCGGCTGTCCGTCAGCCTCGGGCCAGGTGTTGAAGCGGGGAGTCTCGTCCGCCGCTCGCGACCGTGGCCCGAAGGCCAGCGAACCTTTGCGTGGTCTGTTTGACTGTGGCATCGTGGGTTGCCTCCTTCGAGACAGGGGTCTCCTGTCGGGCGGGCTTCGTCCCCGGAGAGGGCCTCATGCCCGCAGATTCAGGACCGCGAGCGTCGCGAGGACCGCTTCCTCGGTACGGACGACGTCGCTGCCCTGGTTCGGAACCGTGTTGAGCCAGCGGTCGAACCCCCCCGCTGTGGGGGAGTTCGCGGTGTCGACCTCGTCTGGGTCGACGCCGAGTATCGCCGGCAGCCCTCTCTCGGGCGCGCCAAAGGCGACGGTGACGCCGTCGTCCTGTTCGACGCGACCGGCCAGACTCCCGACATCGTTCGCCCCCACCACGTCGCCGTGGCGGGAGGCAGCGATCCGGAGTCCGGCGTCCTCACGGCCGAGCGCCGCCGGCAGGTCCGCGCGGTCGACCGACCAGCCAGTTCGCTGGTCGACGATCTTCGCCCGGACCGGGTCTCTCGAAGAGATCCTGACGGTCACGCGCTCCCCCTCGGCCACCTCGTCGGTGGTCACGAGTGAGATCGGGTGTTGCAGGCCGCAATTGACCCGAACGCGCCCATCAGGGCCGACCTCGGTCACGATTCCCTGTCTCAACGACCCCGAACTCTGTGGTCCGGAGCCGGTCCGTGTCACGGCGCGCAGCGGCGGCAAGACGCCGGCGTACTCCAGTTCGTCCCGCTCGCCCCACTCCTCCTTTCGGAGGTAGGGGGGCGTCGCGGCGTAGGCCAAGACGGTGGCGACGAACCCGCCGTCCCGAATCCGCTCGCCCTCGGGGTCCGGGTAGACGGTGACGCGGTCCACCCGGAACACGGTCGCCGCACGGGCGACGGTGCCGATCTTGCGGGTCGCGGCCCGCTTGTCTTCGGCGTCCCGGACGAGGGACGACGGCACGAGTACGCTGCGTGTCATGCCGAGGCGCTTCCACGCCGTGGCACTAGACTGTAGCGATCGATGGTCCGAGCGCACACTAAAGGGTGCCGATAGCATCCCGGCCGTGTCGCCCGTTCACACGGCGATCCGCACCGTCGAGCGGACACAAGACGCCGACGGCGAGGCCCGTCACCCGAGCCGTGCCGTTTCGGACGGCGACGGGAGCTGTCGGGCGATCGCGGGGACGAACAGCACCGCCAGCGCGCCGGCCGCGCCGACGGTGACGACCGTCGCGGACGTCCCACCGACCAGCGGATTGACGAACGAGATCCCGAGCGAGGCGACGTAGCCGGCGACGACGAGAACCCCGAGACCGACGAGCGCGACCCACCACCACGACGGCAGCCGCCTGAGGAGGTCGTCGGTCCACTCCGAGATGCCCTCGAACACTCTCGTCGCGTAGGCGACGCCCGTCTCGACCAGTTCCTCGACGGTCGCCGCGACCGGTTCCACCAGTTCCCGCGGGCAGGTCCGGTTGCACGGGCCCCAACTCTCGGCGTCGAAGTTCGGGATGATCGACAGCGGGTTCGCGGGGAGGTCGGGCGGCGGAAGGTCGACCGTCGCGGTGGCACCCGTGTAGAAGCAGCCGGCCGGGTCCATCCCCACCCAGGGTCGGGCGCTGTACGTCGTCGTCCACTGCAGGTCGCCCGCGTCGACGAGCCGCTCCAGCACGAACGCGACGCCGGTCGTGAGCATGACGTCGACGCCGGCGTCCCCGGAGACACACTTGCCTGGCGAGTCGACGACGATCCCGGGCGACCCCATCTTGATGCGGTAGTCGACGTCTACCGAGCGCAGGTCGATCGTGACCGATCCCGGTGGGACCAACTGTCGGGCTCGTTGCCTGGCGACTGTCTGGACCGTCGTGCTCACGAGCGTCGACCCCGCCTGTTCCTCGTCGACCGCAGCCCCGATCACCTCGTCGAACCGACCGAAGACACCCGCGGCCACGTCGGCCAGGTTCGGCGCTCCTGCCGCCTCCGCCTGTGAGAGCACGGCTGCCGTGTCCAGCGAGTCGCCCGGTGATGGGCCTCGCGTCGGACTCACGCCCGCGCCGGACCCAGAGCCGAGCCGACCGGCGACGCCGGTCGCTCCCGTGAGCGTCACACCGAGACCGGCCGAGCGCAACAGCCGACGACGCGAGACGGTACGGGACGGTCCCGGGTCGGGAGACGATGCGTCGTCCCGCGTCACGCCGTCTCACCACCCTGGCCGTTCGGCCCACCGACGCGTCGTCGCAGTGAGGCGACGAGAAAACCCAGGCCACCGCCGACGACCCCGCCCGCGACCGGGTACACCAGGCCAGCGTACACCGCCGCTCTGACCGTGTCCGTGGTCACCCGCATCGACAGGCCGGCACGCGAGGTCGACCACCCGAACAACACGACGCCCAGCGCGACCGCCAGTGCGTACCCGGGCCAGACCCAGAACCCGCGGGCAATGGAGTCCCCCAACCGGGCCGAGGGAAAGCGCACGGCCGCCACCGCGGCCACGATGGCCACCGCCGCGACGGGCAGTCCCCACATGACCGGCGTCCACGCTGGTCCCTCCGACATCGTGAGCGTCTTCGAGTAGCCAAACGAGGTGCGTAGCGTCACCGGAACGCGGTGTGCGGTGACGTACAGCCAGCCAATAGCCTGCCAGAGACTCGCCGGATCGGCGGCGTTCAGCGGGACCCGACCAAAGCCCACGCCATCACGTCGTACGGTCTCGGCCGAGAACAGGTACGTCACGCCGTATCCGAGCAGGAATCCCAGGCCGCCCAGAAGCATCGTCACCACCCTGATCCGCCGCAGTTCGCCACGAGTCCGAGCCGCCATACCGCTTGACTCGACGCCCGTGAACTAAAACCATCGCCGGACACCGCGACCGGCATCCGGAAGCCTTATGTCCGTCTCGGTCACCAGTTTGAGTCGCCGCGCGCTGGTGGTGTAGCGGTATCACATGTCCCTGCCACGGACATAACCCGGGTTC
>CAZQHW010000048.1:0-15932 GCA_964593395.1 uncultured Halobacteriales archaeon | reverse complement strand
GCGGACGCCGTCGCGCGGTCCACGACCTCGTCGTCCATGTACGGACCAGACGACCCCCGCTGGTATCTCCTTCGCTCGCGGTCCTACACGGGGGCCTTACTGGTAGGCCGTCGCCCACTCGACGGCCTCGTCGGGATCACTGAAGCCGGCGGTGTCGATGTCCGCCTCGTTCTTCTGGCTGATCGCCAACTTAGCGAGGCCGTCAGACACGTACGCCGTGGCCTCGATCCCCGTTGTCTCGGCCAGTTCCGTCCACTGGTCCTGGACGTGTTCGAGCACAGCCGGGTCGAGTTCGCTCGTCTCCTCGATGACGACGACGCAGGCCGACATCGACGGCCGCCCGGCCACCTCCCTGAAGTGCTCCTCACCGTCGTCCAGTTCGCCCGTCTCGATCGCCCTGTTCAGGTTCGCCACGGTCCAGACGCCGACGCCGTTACGCTCCTCGTACTGCACCTGTCCACTGAGTTGCTGTGGCATACGTTGGCGTGTCGGAAAGGGCGATATAAGTCTCGCACAGAGGTCTCCGATCTGATAACGTCGGCCCCAGGCGAATCGAGTCGGGTCACCGTTCTGGCCTCGGGTCAGTCCGTCCCCGGACCGCCGCGAGCGTGGCACTGCCGGCGACCGTCGCGACGAGCAGGGTCGCCGCGAGGGGACCGACCGGCACGCCCGAGACCGGCACGGACCGGACGAGAGGAGTCCCGAGCATCGCGAGCACGAAGGTGCCAGCGGTGAGCGCAGCGTACAGGGCGCCGACGGTCCCGACCACGGCCAGCGACCCCACCCGTGCGACGCCGTCCCACCGGGCAGCGACGTAGCCCGTCAGCGGCAACACCTGCAACGAGTGGAGACCGATGAAGTGGGCGACTCGCAGATCGCCCCCGGTCAGACGCCAGTTGAGAAGCGGCACCCCCGGACTGTCGGCGGCGGCCCCGACGGCGTGACCACCCCTGGAGATCATGAGCCAACCCTGGAAACTCGCCAGCAGGAACACGAGCATCCCGAGTCCGAGCCCCCACAGGTACGCCGGGTGCAGGGAGGGCGGGTCCCGGACCACCCGCCAGAGCACGACCGCGACGGCGAGCGAACTGATCGTGATCGTCACGCCCATAACGGCGAAAACAGCCGTGTCGAGGGTCGTACTCTTGTTGAAGTGTGAGGCCACTCCACGGGCGGCCTGGGTCGAGATGAGCGCGATCTCGATCGTCATCGCACCCCCGATCGTGGCGGTCACCAGCCGCTCGACGCGCTCGCCGAGCCCCAGCGACGGGAGGATCCACCCCATCGTCGCGGTGAACACGGCTATCGACGTCGCGAACTTCCAGGGTTTCGTCCAGACGTTGCGCCCCAGCAGCGTGCGCCCGTCGAGCGACAGCAGAACGGTGAACACGGCCGCAAGCGCCAGGTTCGCGGCCGCGACCGCGAACAGCACGCGGTTCCGGTCCCGGAGCTCCGTGGCTGCTCCGACGGCCGCCCGGGCGGCTCCCGCCCCGGTCACTGGTGTCCGGCCCCGTTCGACCGCGCCTCGGGACGGGGGCTTAACCGGGCCCCGGCGGTCGTCGCCTCGGTACCGGAACGCCGGCCGAGCGGCGGTCGGTCAGTCGACCGTCTCGCGATCGGAGAGAGCATGACTCACACGACTCCGGCCACGGTCATAGTGCGTGGCAGCGTGTTTCGCGCTCAGAGACGCCGACGCGGGGCGGTCACGTCTGCTCGTGCGTGTGGTGGTAGAACCGCACCCGCGGTCCGTCGGCCGGCTCGAAACACACCCGTCGGTACCGCTCGTTCTCAAGCAGGTTCACCATCAGCCCCTCGCGGTGTGCGGAGACCGACTCGTAGTCGCGCTCACAGACCGGACAGTCGTCGGGGCTGTCCTCGGGAACGTCCATGCAGGAGCGGTGCGTCGGCGGCGGACTTAGTTGTACTCACGCCACCGGTACCCGCAGTCCTTGCACTTGAAAAAGCGCGTGGGCGGTTCGTCGGCGGAGGCGGTCTGTTTGATCGTGTACCACGCCTCGTCGTTGCCGCAGTCGTCGCAGTGGACGTCCGACGCCGTGGGTTTGCCCTCGAAGTTGGCGTCCTCGTCGGTCTCGATTACGTCGCCGAAGGTCTGTTCGTCGGTGCTGACGAACTGCTCGGCGCGCTCGTCGTCCTGGGCGCTGGTCGTCCCGCAGGACTCACACACCATCTCGCCGTCCTGTGGGGTCATCATCGACCCGCAGTCGTCACAGAACTGCATCCGTACCCCGCGATCACGGCCCGGCGTCAAAAGTCACCCGCTCGCCCGCTTAGAACTCCTCCAGCGCCTCGTTCTCCTCGACGATCGGGCAGTCGACCACGCGAAAGTGCTCCATGTCGACCGCCTCGAGAATCTCGGTGCCCTCGTGGGTGCAGCGGACGTCCGGGGGACTGGAAAAGTGCGGGCAGGCGTGGCAGTAGGCGGACTTCTCGACGACGCGCTCGACGCTCTCGCCGTCGACCGAACGCTCGACCGCCGGGTCGCTCTCGGCGTCGATGTCCATCTCCTCGATGGCGCGTTCGGCGGTTTCCTCGTCGGCCACCTGCCGCCACAGCGCCTCGCGGTCGACCTCCGGGGTCTGTTTCTGCTCGAACAGGTCCTCCTCGGTGGCCGCGAGGTCGCCCTGTGAGATGTCACCCGCGAGGTCCGACAGCGGCGCCGCGTCGGAGTCGGTCGGTGCGTCGTCGACACTGGCGGGGGCAGGGTCGTCCGCGTCGTCGCCGTTGGCTGGCTGCCCACGGTCAACGGGGGAGTCCGGCAACGGGTCGTCCGGGTCGAGCACCGGCTCGTCCCGCTCCGGGCTGTCGTCGTCCGCGTCGTCCGGGTCAGTCATTCTCTTGCCCCTCCCCGGAGCCGGCGAGCGCCGGCGGCGACCCGACCAGAAGCGTCGGCGAGCCGAGTATGCCACTGTCCGTGTCGACGTCGACGAACCGGCTCCGACAGTGTGGGCACTTTGGGTCGGTCAACAGACCGACGTCCACGCTGCCGCCGCAGTTCTCGCAGGTGGCCGTCCGGACACCGCCCTGGTTTGCGGCCTGGCGGAGGTCCCGCAGGGCCTCGTTGCCGTCACCGGCGACGACCCGGGCGGCGAGGGTGTCCATCCGCTCGCTCAACTCGTCGACGGCCTCGGTCAACTCCTCGAGAACCGTCTCGTAGTTGTCGAACCCGTTGTCGACTGTCGACTCAAGATCCGCGAGGTCCGCCGCGAGGTCCGCGACGCGGTCGGCGTCGGCGACCTGGGGGTGGTCGTGGTCGGCGGCCGCCAGGTCGTCCATCTCCCGGGCGACCTCGACGACGCGCTCGCGGACGTCCTCGACGAGTTCGACGTACTCCGCGCGCTGTGCCTCGAGCCGCTCGGTCACGTCCTCGGGCGGCGTCTCGCCCTCGGCGTCGTCGCGGGCGTCGACCTCCCGGTACGCGGCAGCCAGGTCCCGCAACACGTCGCCGCGGTCGCGGTCCGGGTCGTCGGCGACCTGTTCGTCGAGCCAAGCGCCGAGGTCGTCGGGCAACTGCACCGACACCGACTCCCCGCCGTCGGTCGACACTGCGAGGTCGTCGGTCGCTTGCGACCCGGCGTGTCGGCCGGACTCGTCGTCGGAGTCCGCCGCGTCCGGTCGCTCTCCAGCCATTCGCCTCTATTTCCGCCGGTGCGGGCTTAAGACTTGTTGCGGATCGTCCTCAGGATCGTCAACGGATCTTCCGGACGTTGCTGATGTCGAACCCGCCGTCGTGGATCTCCGTCTCGAAGCGGACGATGTCCTCGTCCTCCAGTTGTGAGAGAACGCCCCGGAACTGGCGGACGAACATCGCCCGGGAGCGCTCGCTGCCGCCGGACTCCCAGCTAAAGGAGAAGGTGCCGTCACACGCCTCCATCACCCGCCCCATGTTCTCCGGCGACATCGTCTCCTCGTTCGCCAACAGCAGGACCAGTCCGCCCCACTGCCGGGAGGCCTTTGTCAGCCCCTTTATCAGCAGCGTGATGTCGTTCCAACTCATCTCCGAACTCGCCGCCGAGACGAGGTCCGTGACGGAGTCGATGAGCACGAGGCTGTCGTCGCCGTGGTCCGAGAGGTAGTCGCCGACTGCGTCGAGGATGCTCCGGCGGTCGTGGCGCTCGCCCAGCGAGGCGATCGAACTCGTCCGCGTGGAGTACCAGTCCGTCGGCACTTTGCTCATTTGGAAGTACTCTGGGGAAAAGTCCGCAAAGGAGACCGCGTCGACCGCCGTCTCCACGAGGTCGTCGTTCATCGCGAAGCTCATCTCGCCGACGATCTCCGACTCGCCGGCGGTGAACGAGACGTAGTGCACCTCACTCGGCAGCGTCGACTCCGGTTCCGTGTCGCCGTAGTACAGGTCGAACGCCTCGTCGTCGGCCTTCGCCAACCCGTTCATCGCTGCGCTCGTGTAGAGGAACTCCCGGGCGCCGGCGCCCAGTTCACCCGACAACAGCACCGTGCTCCCGCGGGGTGCGCCTCCGTTTATCATCTCGTCGAGCCGCGAGACGCCGAACGGAATCCGCTCCATACCACCTCCAGCGTCAGCAGCCACTAGTGCGTTGTGGCGCGCCGACGAGCGTCGAACGGAGCCGTCCTACCCGTCTCGGGCCGCGGTCGGATCAGGAGTCCTCACGAGCGTCGTCGTCCGACGGTGGGGCCAGGAGATTCGGGTTCTCGTGCCGGAGTTCGACGTAGTCGCCGGACAGTCGCCGGAGGTAAGTGTTGACGACCCCGCGGTCGGCGGCAGTCTCGAACAGCGCCGTAGCCTGGTCGTCCGCCGTCGAGTACACGAGTGGGTACAACACGGCCCGTCGCGCGGACTCGTCACGGACGACGACCACGAGGAGGACGACGGGGTCAGCGGTCGACCGGTACACGTCGTAGCCGTCGACGGTCAGTCCGTCGTCGAACCAGGACTCGAGGTCGCGGTACTCGTCGTCGGGAACGAGTACGTCCAGTCCGACCCTGTCGCCGTAGTTGCCGGTGACGACGGTGACGTCGCCCGGGTGCAACTCGAGAGTGTCCCATCCGTCCTCGCGGTACTGGTCCGCGGTCGCCGCCAGGTCGGCCAGGAGGTCCTCCCAGACGGCCTCGACTGTCGCCGACCCGGGATCGCTGGGGCTGGTCACGTCCGCTGTACGCCGGATCGCCAATAAAAAATGTCGGTGTGTCTCCGTCGTCACCCGCCAGCGGTCGCGGACCTCTCGTGCGCTCGGGAGGGTCTTTCCGTGAATTTTTAATGGGGGAGGGTCGTCTGGAGAGTCGTGACAGAGAGTGACAAGAATCTCGACCGCCGAAGCGTTCTGAAGTACGCAGGCACCGCGGGCGCCGTTGCGCTCGCAGGGTGTGCCGGAGGGGGCAGTGAGGATACCGTCGGGAGCGTCGGCGTGACGATGGGACAGATGGACTCGGGGTTGGACCCACACGACCACGCCGAGACGAACACGGACATCATCGTCTCACAGGCCTACGAGGGACTGATGGGGCGGGACCCCGAGGGCGCCATCGTCGAGAGTCTGGCGACCGAGTGGGAGCGCGTCGAACCGGGGACCGCCCGGTTCACCCTGCGAGACGACGTGACGTTCCACAACGGCGACGACCTCACCGCGGAGGACGTACGGTTCAGTATCCGCCGGATCGAGGACCCGGACGTCAGCCTCAATGGCCCGCAGGTCGGTGACCTCGTGGGTGCCGGGTCGCTCGCCGGCGTGGAGGCTGGCGACGGCGAGGTGACGGTCAACTTCGAGGGGCTCAACCCTATCGTGTTCCAGTTGTTCGCGACGAACGGCCAGATCATGCAGCAGTCCTGGGTCGAGGAGAACGGCTCCGACTTCATCAACCGGAACATGAACGGCACCGGACCGTTCCAGTTGTCGAGTTACGACCAAGGCAACGAGGTCGTCGTCGAGCAGTACGAGGACTACTGGGACGACACCGCGAGCGTCGAGGAGGTGAGCCTGACTGCCTCCACCGAGTCGAGTACGAGGGTCAACCAGTTGCTCGCCGAGGAGTCCGACATCGTCACGAACGTGCCGCCACAGGAGGTCTCCCGCGTCGAGGAGGACGACGTCGCGTCGATCCAGTCCGTGCCGAGTACGCGCGTTATCTTCCTGCAGATGCGGTTTGACGCCGAACCGTTCAGCAGCCAGCAGTTCCGGCAGGCGATGAACCACGCCGTCGACAACCAGGGCATCATCGAGGACGTCCTCAACGGCTTCGGGACGGTCAGTGGCCAGCCCACGCTCGAGCAGTTCACGGGGCACAATCCGGACGTGGAGCCGTACGAACACGACCCCGACCGCGCCGAGGAACTCGTCGAGGAGTCCGGCTTTTCCGGGGTGAGCATCACCCTGCAGACGCCGATCGGTCGCTACCTGAAAGACGTCGAGGTCGCACAGGCGGCCGCGAACCAGATCGACTCGCTGTCGAACGTCAACTGCGAACTCCAGCAGCGCGAGTTCAACTCGCTCGTCCAGGACGTGACCGCCCCGAACATCGAGGACCGGCCGAAATTCAACCTGCTGGGGTGGGGTAACGGGGAGTTCGACGCCTCCCAGACGATCATCCCGCTTTTGACCAGCGACGGCCCGCTGACCGTTCTCAAGAACGACGAGATCGACGGCCTCATCGCCGACGCACAGAGCGAGTCCGACCCCGAGACGCGCGAAGAGATCCTCCAAGAGACGAACCAGCGACTGCACGACCTCGCTCCCTGGGTGTTCATGCACCAGCAGTTCAGCGTTTACGGCGTCTCGAGCGACATCGAGTGGGAGCCCCGGGCTGACGAGCTCATCGACCCGTACAGAGCCTCGCCCAACTAACGCCAGAACCGATGTCGCTCGCAAGATTCGCAGCCAAACGAACACTCCAGGGGATCGGAGTGGTGTGGGGTGTGATCACGGTCGTGTTCGCACTCCGGTTCATCACTCCGGGGAGTGTCATCAACGCCGTCGCGCCCTTGGACGCCACACAGGAGACCCGCAAGGCGATCGCCGCCGACCTGGGCCTCGACCAGCCGCTGTACGTCCAGTATTTCCAGTACGTCACCGACCTCCTACAGGGAGACATGGGCTTTTCGTACGTTCTCGGACAGAAGGTGTCGACGCTCGTGTTTTCGAAGTTGCCGGCCACGATCGAACTCGCCGTCGCCGCGACGGTTCTCGCGATCGGTATCTCGATCCCACTCGGCGTGGTGAGCGCGACCCGGCGCAACGAGCCGCCGGACTACTTTGCGACGCTGTTCTCGCTCGGGGGCATCTCGACGCCGAACTTCTGGTTGGGGATCGTGATGATACTGGTGTTGGCAGTCCAGTTCAACGTGTTCGAGACCAGCGGCCGTGGCGTGGGCTTTCCGGGCGTAGTCGCCGCCATCGTCGGGCCACGACCGTTTGTCGGCACCCTGATAACGTGGCTCTCGTACATCACCCTGCCGGCAATCGCCCTCGGAACGTACTTCACTGCGCTCATCACCCGTCTCACCCGGTCGGGGATGCTCGACGAACTCGGAAAGGGGTACGTCCAGGCCGCCCGCGCAAAGGGACTCCCCGAGACGCTCGTGCGGTACAAGCACGCGCTGCGGAACACGCTCATCCCCGTCATCACGGTGCTCGGGCTCCAACTCGGCACGCTCATCGGTGGGGCGGTTATCACCGAGGCGGTGTTCTCCTGGCCCGGCCTCGGGACACTCGTCATCCAGAGCATCAACCTGCGTGACTGGCCGGTGCTTCAGGGGAGCCTGGTCGTCATCGGCGTCAGTTTCGTCCTCGTCAACATCGTCGTCGACACGCTGTACGGCTACCTCGACCCACAGGTGGTGTACGACTGATGGCCGGACTGTCGCCTCGCACCATCCGCAACTTAAAAAAGGAGTTCCGGCGGAGTGTCCTCGCGAAGGTGGGGCTGGTGCTGGTCGTCGGCGTCCTCCTCGTGGCGACGTTTGCACCGTTTATCGCGCTGCACAACCCCGAGGAACAGCGCCTAAGCCAGAAGCAACTGCCGCCAATTGGCTTCCCGCAGACCGTCGAGGAGACCACCTCGGAGACGGTCGACGGCGAGATACAGACCGTCACGGAGACGAGACGGATCGAACCGGAGTCACAGTTCCCCCTCGGGACCGACCCGCTCGGGCGTGACATGTTCTCACGGATCGTCTACGGTGCCCGCACCTCGCTGCTCGTGGGAATCCTCGGGACGATCCTCGCGGCGGTCGTCGGGGTGCCGGTGGGGCTGTACGCCGGCTACCGCGGCGGCCGAGTCGACGACGGACTGATGCGCTTTGCGGACGTCAGCCTCGCGTTTCCGTCGCTGGTGCTTGCGATCGCCCTCATCGGACTGTGGGGTCGAGCGGCGGTCGACGTTCCCGACCCGTTTGTCGTCGCCGGCCTCGCGCCGGGGATGCCGGAGACGTTCACGCTGCCGGGCACCGTCGTCGCCGTCGTCGGGTTGGTCAACTGGGTGTGGTTCGCCCGGGTCGCCCGCGGCGAGGCACTGTCCATCCGGACCCAGGAGTACGTAAAGGCCGCCCGCGCGCTGGGCGAGAGCGACCGGGGCATCCTCGTCGGGCACGTTCTCCCGAACGCGATCACGCCGATCATCGTCCTCGGCACCGTCCAGATCGCCGCGATCATTCTGCTCGAGAGCGCCCTCTCCTTTCTTGGCTTCTCGGGAACTACCCTCTCGTGGGGGTTCGACATCTCCCAGGGGCGTAACTACATCTCCTCGGGACAGTGGTGGATCTCGGGGATGCCCGGGTTCGCGATCATGCTGTCCGTGATCGGGGTCAACCTGCTGGGTGACTGGCTGCGCGACGCACTCGACCCAGGGATCGAGGGCGAAGGAGGTGGCGGCGCGTGAGCCAGGACACCCTTCGAGACGCCGACCGCGGGCCAGGCGGACAGGACTCGATAATAAGTGTCCGCGACCTCTCGACGCGGTTTTTCACCGAGGAGGGACAGGTCAACGCCGTCGAGTCAGTGTCCTTTGACATCCGCGAGAACGAAATTCTCGGCATCGTCGGCGAGTCGGGGTCCGGCAAGTCCGTGACGGCCCTGTCGCTGGTCGACCTGATCGAGTCGCCCGGTCGGGTCACGGCGGGCGAGGTCTGGTTCCGCGACGCGGACCTGGCCGCCGAGTTCGCCGACTCGAGTGCGGTGGCCGTCGACGGCGACTACGTCGACCTGCGAACGCTGCCGGCGGGCGTCCGGCGGTCACTCAGGGGGCCACGGTTCTCGATGATCTTTCAGGACCCGATGAGCAGTTTCAACCCCTCGCTCACCGTCGGCGAGCAGATAGCCGAGGCGGTCGAGGTACAGCGCCGGGCAACGGCGAACCCGCGCTCGACCCGGGCGCGGACCCAGGGGTTCGGCCTGGGCAAGTTCCTCACGTCGATGGCGATCCCCGGTCGGGGGTACGCCTCGGACGAGAGCCACGAGCAGGCGGTCGAACTGCTGGAGCAGGTCGGCATCCCCGACCCCGTCGAGCGGGCCGAAGAGTACCCCAGCCAGTTCTCCGGCGGAATGCTCCAGCGGGCGATGGTCGCACAGGCGCTGGCCGGCGAACCCGACCTGCTGATCGCCGACGAACCGACGACCGCCCTCGACGTCACGATCCAGGCGCAGATCCTCAGCCTGCTCGATGACCTCCAGGCAGAAACAGGGATGTCGATCCTGCTCATCACGCACAACCTGGGGGTGATCGCCCGGATGTGCGACCGTGTCGGGGTGATGTACGCAGGGGAGGTCGTCGAGCGTGGGACTCTCGCCGACGTGTTCGAAGAGTCCACCCACCCGTACACCCGGGGGCTGTTGGGCTCGATTCCCGACCTGACCGACCCCGCGCCCCGCCTGGAGCCGATCGAGGGCAACGTCCCCGACCTGTACGACGAGGAGATGGACGACCGGTGTTACTTCGCCGACCGCTGCCCGAAGGCGATGCAAGAGTGTCTCACGAAGCCCCCGGAGTTCGACCTGGGCGGCGAGCACGGCGCGAAGTGTTACCTCGCCGAGGAACCGTACGACGAGAGCCAGGCGCTTCCGAAGAGCCACTTCGACGGGGGGACCTCGTGACGGTAACCGGGGAGCCACTGGTCCGGGTCGAGGGACTCAGAAAGTACTACACCGAACAGGACACCGTCTTCGACCGACTCCTCGGTCGAGAGCCAGAGCACGTCAGGGCCGTCGACGGCGTCTCCTTCGACGTGTACGAGGGCGAGACGCTCGGACTGGTGGGCGAGTCGGGGTGTGGCAAGTCGACGACCGCGGAGACGCTGTTGCGGTTGCGCGAGCCAACCGACGGAACGGTCGCCTTCGACGGGACCAACGTCTTTGAACAGGAGGACCTCTCGGCGTTCCGCCGGGAGGCACAGATCGTCTTTCAGGACCCTTACTCGAGTCTGGACCCCCGGATGACCGCCGGCGAGATAATCCGAGAGGCCCTCGACGTCCACGACTGGAAGACGCCTGCCGAGCGCCGCGAGCGCGTTCTGGAGTTGCTAGAACTCGTCGGACTGTCCGAAAGCCAGTTCGACAGGTACCCACACGAGTTCTCCGGCGGCCAGCGTCAGCGGATCGGCATCGCGCGGGCACTCGCCTTGGAACCGGAGTTTCTGGTGCTCGACGAACCGGTGAGCGCGCTGGACGTCAGCGTGCAGGCCCAGGTGCTCAATCTGCTTGACGACCTCCAGAACGAACTCGGACTGACGTACCTGCTCATCGCCCACGACCTCTCGGTGGTACGTCACATCGCCGACCGCGTCGCCGTTATGTACCTCGGGGAGATCGTCGAGGTCGGACCGGTCGACGGGGTGTTCGAGGCCCCGGAACACCCGTACACGCGGGCCCTACTCGACAGCGTCCCCCGGGCCGACGTCGAGGAGGTCGACCGCGACGTCCGCGTACTCCAGGGCGACGTACCCTCCCCGCGGAACCCGCCGTCTGGCTGTCGGTTCCGGACGCGGTGTCCGGAGGTGATCGCCCCCGAGAACGTGACCGTCGATCAGGCGACCTTCCGGGAGGTGATGGACCTGCGAGACCGCCTGGAGCGCGGGGGCGTCTCGGAGTCCGTCATGGAGGCCGCACGCGAGCGGGCCCAGGGTGGAGTCGACCTGGCCGAGGCCCTCCGGGCGGAACTGTTCGACACCGAACTGACCGGCGAGAACCGAGCCGTCGTCCGCGACGCGCTCGAACTGGTGGCCGAGGGCGCTGAGACGGAGGCCGCCGACCGGCTCCGCGACCGGTTCGAGAGCGTCTGCGAGACGACCAACCCCGCGCTGACCGGCGAGCCACAGGCCGCCGCCTGTCACCTTCCGCGCATCCCCGAGGAGGCGAGCGCGGAGGCGGACGACGACTGACGACTGACCGCTGGGGTCGCGTGGACGCCGCTCGCTGGCCGCCAACGAAGGCGGCCCGGCTCCCGGCGTCCCGGCGTCACTTTCAATCAGAGCGTGTCAGTCGGCTCGCTCTACGGTCGCTCCCGAGTCGGCAAACCGCACCAGGCGGACGGTACCGTCGTGACCGGCGGCCGAGAGTGCCCGACGGCCCGCTTCGCGGGCCCGCTCGGCCCGGTCCGCGGCGGTGATCCCGAACGCGGTCGGCCCCCAGGAGGACTGGCCGGCACCCTCGACGGCGGGGGCGTCCGACAGCGTCTCCACGACGGGCGCGACCGCCGGGCGGTACACCCCGCCCTGCTGGTCGGCGAACCACGCGCCGTTGAGCCGGGAGACCGTCTCGACCGCCTCGCCGAAGGCCGCCAGGTCGCCCTCGACGACCGCGGGCAGCAGTCCGCGAGTGAGCACACCGGCGATCCGGTCGGCGGCGTCCGGGTCGGCGCTCTCGACGGTCGAGCGCACGGCAGTGTCCTCCTCGTCGCCCGACTGGCCCGGCTCCGCGTCGGGGGTCACGAGCAGTACGCGCCAGTCGTCGGGAGGCTGGTGGCGGGCGACCGGGGCCGGCACGGACCACTCGCCGAGCGGCGGCGGGTCGGCAGTGAACCGCGCCGCGGGATGGCCGGCGTCGAGGACGACGCCGCCGGCCTCGAAGACGGCGACACCGACGCCGCTGCGCCCCCCGCGACCGAGCGCCGGCGCCGCGGCCCGCGAGTCGGGGTCGACCCCGTGTGCCGCCGCGACACCGGCGAACACCGCCAGCGCGTGCTGGGTGCCGCTGCCGAGGCCGACGTGCCGGGGCAGCGCCTCGACCACCTCGACGCTCGCGCCCTCGACGCCCAGTCGCTCGACCGACCGCTCCGCATACTCCCTGACGACGTCGGGCGCACGCACCGAGGAGGCGGGCGTGACCTCGACCGTCGCGCCGGGGGCGGCTACCCCCGCACCGATCCCGCCGTACAACCGTCGCCGGGCCAGCGAGAGGTTGCCGAACCCGAAGTGTACGCGGGCCCCGGTCCGCACCCGCACTCGACCCGCCTCTCTCGGCGCGTCGAGACTCCTGTCGTCCATGAACACGCTGCGGGAGCGACGGACAAGGGGGTTGCGTTGCGTCGCGACGAGGGTCAGTCAGTCGCGTCCGCGGCGGCCAGGTACTCCGCGCGACTGATCGAGAAGCGGTGGTGGTCGGCGGGGGTGTCGTACCGTCCGGCGTGGTTACGGAGACGCCCCTCGTAGCGCCCGCCGTGGCGCTCGACGTACCGCTCGACCGCGCGGTACGAGCGGTCGTTCTCACCGTGGACCGGGATCGCGACGACGCCGACGCCGAGGTGCTCGAAGGCCACCCGGAGGAGGGCGTCCGCACGCTCGCCGGAGTAGCCCCGCCCCCAGAACCGCCGCCGCAGCCAGATCGCGGGCTTTGCGAGGTCCGTCTCCCACTCGCAGATCAGCCCGGCGCTACCGGCGATCTCACCCGCGTCCGCCCCAGTCGTCGGCCGGATCACGTACTCCGCACGCTCTCCCGCCTCCCACTCGCGCTCCATCCGCCGGAGGTACTCACGCGTCTCCCCCAGGTTCTCGTGCGGGTTCCACGGGAGGTAACGGGTCACCTCCTCGATGGCCGCTGCCGCCCGCGAGCAGTGTTGGTTGTACGTCCGCAGGTCGACGGTGTCACGGGAAAGTCGCTCCAGGGAGAGCCGTTCGGTCGCCAGCGTCGTCGGGAACACACCCGTCCGTGCGACCACACCGACTTACGATTGGTGTCGGTGTGTGACCGCTCCGAACGAGCGGGGTGACACGGTCGAGGGCCGCGAGCGGTCAGTCCGAGAGAGCGGCGTTCCGGGCGGCGTCGGCGGGCGCAAGCGGCGTCCAGCCGTCGGGGGCGCCCCGGACGCGACGACAGCGGACCTCGCGGCGGTCGTCCCGCTTGCGAACGTCGATAGCGGCGTCCATCGCGGTCCGCAGGCAGGCGAGTTGCCGGCGGTCCAGAACGCTCGTGTACGCGACATAAAAGGCGACCCCGGAGGCGAGAGACCGACCGGCGTGGTCGACGAAGCGGACGACGGTCTCCGTGTCGAGAGCGTTCACCGTCGTCGACAGCGAGTCGTAAAATAGGTGGACGGCGTCGGGGTCGGCGACAGCGAGCCTGTCGACACACTTCTCGACGGCGATGCTGGTGCCGGTGAGGTCGGTCGGCGAGCGTACCGACCACCGGAGTCGCCGGGGGTCGTCGGGGGCGACGTCGTGTGTCGGCGTGCAGTCGATCGTCCCCACCGGTCCCGAGAGGTCCGCGGCAGCGAGCGACCGCTCGACGACCGGCGCCTCCCGTCGCGTCGAGGCAGCGACGACCGCCTCCCCGTCACTGGTCCGCGTCGAGAGCACCCGCCGGGGCAGGTCGCCGAGTACCGCCGGTGTCGGGCCCGCAAGGAGAACGTTCGTCCCGACCCGGGGCACCTCCGCCGGAACGAGGTCGGCCGCGGTCGGGCCGGGCCCCGTCTCACCTGACGTTGCCATCTGCTTTGATAATTAGTATTATGCTATAAACTTAATTCTGTCGAATATTACTGTTAGTAAAAGTGCTAAAGTAAACAAATGGCACAGGTGCAGAGACGGGCGAACCGGACCGGATCGGTTTTGCGACGGTCAGGAGTGCCTGTGGCTGACGTGGACAGCGCCGTGAGCCGGCGGTCGTTTCTGCGGGCGGCGACGGTGACGGTTACTCCGTCTCGTCGTCGAGTTCGTGGCGCTCTGACTCGGCCATCTCGACCAACTCGTCGACCTGCTCCATCTCTTTTTCCTCTAGTTCCATCTCGCGCTTGCGACGCTCGGCCCGTTCCCGTGCCCGCCTGTCGAAGTACCGGTAGGCGAGGTAGGTGACGAACCCGACGACGAGCAGACCGACCAGCGCGAACGGCAGCAGTCGGACGACCATCAGCCCCCGCCGCTCTCGGCCTCTGGCGGGTCGACTGCCGTACCGTTGACGCCGACACCGCCGACGCTACTCGTACCAGTGGCGTCTGTTCCGTCGACGATGATCGGGGGACTACTCCCGTTACCGCCGCCGACGACGAACACCGATCCCTGCCGGAGCGCCTCGATGTACCGGTTCTGGAGGATAACCGGGTTGTCGCGGATCGCCTCCGCCCGGATCTCGGTGGCCTCGGCGTCGGCCTCCGCCCGGACGATCTCCTGTTCGGCGCGGGCCTCCTCCTGTTGGACGCGCTCGCGCTCGACCTCGACCTGCTGTTTGGCCTGTTCCTTCTCGTCGAGCGTCTGGTCGATCTCGTCGGGGAGGTCGATGTTGCGGACCTGGACCGCCTCGAGAACGATCGGCTGGTCGGCGAACTGTTCTTGGAGTGCGGCGCGAGCGGTCGACGCCAGCGCCTCACGACCGTCACGGGTGTAGATCGCGTCCGTTCCGGTCGTCTGCAGACTCGAGGCCTCGTCACGCAACTGCGACCGGATCGTCGGCCGTATGAGACGTTGCTCCATCTGTTCGGCGTTGTTCCACCGCTCGACAAAGGCCTCGGTCTGTGAGGAGTCGATCCTGTACCGCACCGTCAGGTCCACCCCGACCGTCGAACCGTTGACGGTCTTCACCGTGATGGCGTCCGCGTCGTTGCGGTCGCCCTCCCCGACGTCCTGGGTCATCGTGTAGGTCCGTGGCCGGACCTCGACGTCTTGGACGCCCTCGGAGATCGGCGCGACGACGTGAAAGCCCGGATCGTACGAGTTGCCCGTCACTGCTCCCCAGTCCTTCTGTACGCCGACGTGCCCTTCGGGCGTCGTGTGCGTCCACAGCGGGATCGTCAACAACCCGAGGAGGAGAAGCACACCGACACCGACGGCGCCTGCCTTGAGTACCGTGCTAGATACCATGCGTATTGTTCTGTCACCAACCCGGCGCCCTCACTGCGTCGTCGGACCAGCGACCTCTGTTCTCGCTCCGGACCGGAGATTCATAAGCAGGATCCCCATCCCGAGACGAAGGTGTCTCTCACGGGGCGAGGGCGAGACCGGGAGAAGAGGAGTCGCCCGAGACCCCCCGGGCTTCGTGTCCTGTCGGTCGGAGCCGTCCGCGCTCGCCGTCGCGACCGGACCACCAGCGTTTTGATCGCGGCCGCACCACCGTAGTACATGAGTGACGGCGACGCCTCCGACGCCGGCAGCGTGGACACCGGCGGCGTGATCGTTGGTCTCGCGGTGTTCGCCATCGTCTTCGGCAACGGCGCGACCTCGTTCGGGTCGAGAACTGGCGTGGCTGGCGCGGCGCTGGCCGCCGGACTCCTGGGATACGGCGGGTACGTGCTCGTCGCACGCCAGGAGGAGTGACCTCGGGGTCGTCACTTGGGGCTCAGTGCCGGTCGTCTGGGGGCTCTCGCCGCCCGCTGTCGTGGTTCTGGGGGTAAGAGCAGGACTGGAAAGAACGTGCCGTGTTCGTTCTCTTGCCACACTTCCGACTCCGCAGGTCGTTCGTCGAGAGAATGGGACCGCCGAGAATTGAACTCGGGTCCAACGCACCCCATGCGCTGAGGATACC
>CAZQHW010000047.1:0-16068 GCA_964593395.1 uncultured Halobacteriales archaeon | reverse complement strand
CCGGTGACCATGCGGACGCTGCCGCCGGCGTCGGTGCGCTCGACGGAGAGCGTCTCGGCGTACCGGCGGAGGGCGGCGGCGACGGCCTCCAAGTCGTCGCCAGTCGCGTCCACCTCGTCGGCCAGCAGGCGGGCGGCGGCGGTGTGGTTGACGACGCCGGCGGCGAGTGCGGTCCGTAACGCCGGGCGGCGACGGACGGCGTCGCGGGTGCGCTCTGCGAGAGATGCCATCGACGGAGGCGGCGCAGGGCGGCGAGTAAAGCGGTTCGGTCCGGGGCGGCGAGGACGCCCGACGCTACCTGACCAGCAGGAGGACGGCGGCGACGACGGCGAGGACGACGGCGGCGGCCCCGAGCGCGACGATGGGGTCGGCGACGAGTGCGACGGCGCCGGCGGCGACGCCGACGGCACCGAGCGCGAGCAACGCGACGACCACGGTGACGAGGTCGACCCCGCTGTCGGTCGACAGTCGCTCGCTGTCGACGGGGCTGGACGCCGTCGCCTCGCCGGCAGCGTCAGCGTCACCGGTCGCCGCGGTCGCGGCGGGGGCGCCGCCGTCGCTGGCTCGCGTGGTGCCGGCACTCTCGGTGACGGCAGGCGGGTGCACCGTCACCGCGACCTCGCTACCGTCGGCGCCGTAACCAGTCTCGACGGTCAGGAACCCGGCGACCGAGGTGGCGACGGCGTCGACGTCGGCGACGATCTCGACCGTCTCGTCGCGGGGGACGTGGGGGTTGGTCTCAGCGAGGGTGGCGACGCCGGCGAGGGCGTCGTCCAGGCGGAGATGGACGTGGGCGTCCCGCCCGCGGTTCGAGACCTCGACCAGAAACGGCCCGTCCGTCTCGAACTCCGCTGGCGCGGCGACCTCGTGGAGTTGTCCCTCGCTGACGGAGACGGCGAGTCGGTCCACGGCCCTACGCGGAGGCCTCCTCTCCCTCCTCTCGCATGTCCGGCGGGAGGAGGTTGGGGATGCCCTCCTCGATGGGGTACGTCTCGCCGCAGTCGGTGCACCGCAGCGTGCCCTCTGTCACCTCCTCGCCGTCACGCTCGTCGACCGCCAGTTCGAGGTCGGCCTTGTCGAGCGGGCAGCAGAGGATGTCCATCAGTTCCTCCTTCACGCCGGATCACCGTTCATGGCCCGAGCGAGGGACGCAGCCACAAAAAGCGTGGGGGTCACGCCGCGAGCGTCCGACGACAGCGAGGAGACAGTGACTATTCGTGACACTTCGGATCATCGACAGGGATTTTAATCTGAAGTTGAAAAATTAAAAGGTAGGAATGAGGGTGGCCCTCGAGTGGACGCCGACGACCATGCACGTGGGGCTGTACCTCGCGTTGGCCCGCGGGTGGTACGCGGAGCATGGGCTCTCGGTCACGCTCTGTTCGTCGGGGCGCGGGGAGAACGACTGCGTACTCGCCCCGGCCGGCGACGTCGCGAGGGGTGACGCCGACGTCGGCGTCGGCCCGACGGAGGGTCTCGTCCGACAGGTCGCCCACCCCGAGCGCACCGACCTCGTGGCCGTGGCCGCCGTCACACAGCGGGACACCAGCGCGGTCGGTGTTCTCGCCGACTCAAAGAAAGAACGGCCGCGTGACCTGGACGGGTGCACGTACGCCGCCTTCGCCACGCGGTTCGAACCCGTCGCTGTCGCCGAACTGATCCGGTCGGACGGTGGCGACGGCACCTTCGACGTCGTCCGGCCCGACTCGATGGACGTACCGGGCGTGCTCTGTCGGGGCCAAGCCGACGCCACCTGGGTGTTCCCGCACTGGGAGGGCCTGCTCGCCGAGCGCGGTGGCGTCCCGCTGCGGTCGTTCTCGTTTCGCGAGTACAGCGTCCCGCACGGTCAGGGGCCGGTGCTGTTCGTCCGACAGGACACGGACCTCTCGCCCGGGGAACTCGAGTCGTTTCTGTCGGCCGCGGCCCGCGGCTACCGCGCCGCGGCGGCAGACCCCGTGGCGGCGGCGAACGACCTCGCCCGCGTCGCGAGCGGTCCACACCTCGACGACGGCGAGTTCCTTCGTGAGAGCGCCCGCCGGTTCGTACCCAACCTGCTCGACGACGAGGGCAGGTGGGGTCGGATGGACCACGACCAGTGGGAGACGTACGTCCAGTGGCTGCGCGAAACCGGGGTTCTCGACGACCTCGACGAGCCACTCGACCCCGCGGCGCTTGACCTGGGGACGCTGTACACCAACGAGTACCTACCGGGCTGACCCCCGGTCGACACCGTGCTGTCGTGCGATCCGTCAGCGGTTTCTGAGCGGCGTGAGTACCCCGGCGCGATGTCGCTCACCGTCGCCCTCGACTGGACGCCGAACACGAACCACCTGGGGCTGTTCGTCGCCGCCGCGCGGGGCTGGTACGAGGACCGCGGCCTGGACGTGGACCTGTTTTCGCCTGCCCGCGACGACTACGCGAAGACGCCGGCCAAGCGCGTCGCCACGGGCGAGGCCGAACTCGGGATCGCCCCCTCCGAGAGCGTCATCAGCTACGCCACTCACCCCTCGTACGACGACCTCGTGGCCGTCGCCGCCGTCGCACAGCGCGACACCAGCGCCATCAGCGTCCTCGACGACTCGGACGTCAACCGACCCCGTGACCTGGACGGCCGCACCTACGCCTCCTACGGCGCCCGCTTCGAGGACGACATCGTCGCCGAGTTGATCCGGTCGGACGGCGGCGACGGCGAGTTCGAGACCGTCGAACCGGAGATGCTTGCGGTGCCCGACGTCCTGCTCTCGGGGGCGGCCGACGCGACCTGGGTGTTCACGCCCTGGGAGGGGCTACTCGCCGAGCGCTCGGGCACCCCGCTGCGGCACTTCGAACTGGACGAGTACGGCGTCCCGTACGGCTACACGCCGCTGTTGCTCGCCCACCCCGACACGCTCGAAGAGCGAGGCGAGGCGATCGCCGACACCCTCGCGGCGGCCGGGCGGGGCTACCGGGTCGCCGTCGAGACCCCCGCGGCGGCGGCCGACGACCTCGCCCGCGTCGCGAACGGTCCCCACCTCGACGACGGTGAGTTCCTCCGCGAGAGCGCCCGCAGACTCCAGGACGCCGTTCTCACCGACGCTGGTGAGTGGGGCCGGATGGACCGCGAGCGGTGGGCGACCTTCGTGGACTGGCTGTTGGACCACGACGTGTTGCGTGGCGTCGAGGGCGAACCGCTGGACCCGGACGCCCTCGCCGTGGACGCGCTGTTCACGAACGAGTACCTCCGGACTGCGTGACCCACGCCAGCGGCGGACATCGCCAGTTATTAGTTGGTAATACAACCTGCTACTAGCATGCGCGTACTGGTCACGGGGGCGAGTCGCGGGATCGGACGAGCGACGGCGGAGCGACTCGCGGGCGACCACGACGTGGCGATCAACCACAGAGAGTCGACGGCAGCGGCAGCGACGGTGGCAGAGACGGTCAGAGACGCCGGCGGTGAGGCGACGACGGTGCGGGCGGACGTGAGCGACCCCGAGGAAGCCAAACGACTGGTCGAGGAGAGCGCCTCGGCGTTTGGCGGACTCGACGCCGTCGTGAACAACGCCGGTGTGGTCGACCCCGACCGACTCCCCGAGATCGGCGACGACCAGTGGCGGCGGGTGCTCTCGGTGAACCTCACCGGGGCGTTCTACGTCACACGAGCGGCGATGCCACGTCTCACGCCGGGCGGTGACGTGGTGTTCGTCTCCTCGATCGGCGGCACCCACGGGACCGTCGACGCGAGTTACGCCGCCAGCAAGGCCGGTCTACACGGACTGACCCGGGCGCTCGCCAGGGAGTACGGTGCCGAGGACGTACAGGTGAACGCCGTCGCTCCCGGTCCGGCCGAGACGGACCTGAACGACGAGATACTCGACTACCTGGAGTCGACCGGCTTTCGCGGTCACGAGGACGTCGACACCTACCTCTCACAGTACGCCTGCGACCCGGACACCGTCGCCCACACCGTCGTCTACCTCCTGGAGAACCCGTACGTCCAGGGGACGGTGCTCGACGTCGACGGTGGGATGGGGTTGGCGTAGCGACGAACTTTTGATTACTCGGTGGTACAACCGATACATGGCAGGACAAACGAGCGACGACCGGCAACACGACACCGAGCGACCGAGTTTCAGCGACGTCTCGGAGGCGTCGGTGACCCGGGCGATCCTCGACGAGTGGGAGTCCGAGTTTCGCGAGATAACGGAGAGTGACGTGATAGTCGTCGGCGGCGGCCCGGCGGGGCTGAGCGCCGCCCGGGCACTGTCCCAGCGCGGCGTCGAGACGACCGTCGTCGAGAAGAACAACTACCTCGGGGGTGGGTTCTGGCTCGGCGGGTTCCTGATGAACAAGGTCACCGTCCGGGCGCCGGCCCACCGCGTGCTCGACGAGTTGGGCGTGCCGTACGAGCCGAGCGACGAGGCCGACGGACTGTACGTGGCCGCCGGTCCACACGCCTGTTCGGCGCTGATCGCGGCGACCTGTGACACGGGCGTCCACGTCCAGAACATGACCGAGTTCACCGACCTCGTCGTCCGGGAAAACGGCCGCGTCGCCGGAACGGTGATCAACTACACGCCGGTCCACGCCCTCCCCCGCGAACTGACCTGTGTCGACCCCGTCGCGATCGAGGCTGACCTGGTGATCGACGCCACCGGTCACGACGCGATGGCGGTGTCGAAACTGCACGAACGCGGCGTGATCGACGCACCTGGACTGACGGGTCGCGACGCCGGCATGGACGCGACCGCCGAGGACGCCTACGGCGCACCGGGACACGACTCGCCGGGACACGGGTCGATGTGGGCGAACGAGGCGGAGCCAAGCGTCGTCGAACACACCGGCGTCGTCCACGACGGTCTGATCGCCGCGGGGATGACCGTCGCCACGACTCACGGACTCCCGCGGATGGGCCCGACGTTCGGCGCGATGCTGCTGTCGGGACGCCGTGCCGCGACGGTCGCGCTCTCCGAACTCGGCGTCGACGCCGGCCTCGACCTGACCCCGTCGCCGGCCGGCGCCGACGACTGATGACCCGTCCCGGTGTGCTCGCCCGGTCCGCTCGCGGGCGGTGGTCGTCGTGAACGGTGACGGCCAGAGCGGCCGACGGCCGTACCCCGACCCCGCAGACCCCCCGGTGGCGCTGACGGTCGCCGGGACCGACAGCGGCGGCGGGGCCGGCGTCGCGGCCGACCTCCGTGCGATGGCCGCTCGTGGCGTGTTCGGGACGAGCGCGGTGACGGCGGTGACCGCACAGAACAGTCGTGGCGTCCGGGCCGTCGAGGGCGTGGCGCCCGACACCGTGAGCGAGCAGGTCGCCGCCGTTCTCGACGACTTCGCCGTCGGCGCGGCGAAAACCGGGATGCTCGGCGACGCGACGACCGTCGAAGCCGTCGCCGACGCCCTCGACGGCGGTCCGCCGACGGTCGTCGACCCGGTGATGGTCGCCCAGAGTGGCGACCGACTGCTGACCGAGGACGGCGAGGACGCAGTGGCCGACCGACTGGTGCCGACGGCGACCGTCGTGACCCCGAACGTGCCGGAGGCCGAGTTGTTGACCGGCGTCGACGTCGACGGCGCGGAGACGGCGGTACGCGCCGCCGAGCGCCTCGTGGCGGACGGCCCTGCCGCGGCGCTTGTCACCGGCGGCCACCTCGACGGCGACCAGGTGCGTGACGTCCTGCGGGTTGACCCCGAGAAGGCGGGGGTGGAGAGACCCGTCCCGGTCCCGTCGTCGCCGACCGGGGTACGGGTCGAGCGGCACGACGACCGGACGCTGTCGGTCGTCCGTGACCGCGTGACGACCGACGCCACCCACGGCAGCGGGTGTACGCTGTCGGCGGCGCTGGCCGCCGAACTCGCCCGGGACAGTTCCGTGCCGACGGCGACAGTGTCGGCGGTCGACCTCGTCGACCGCGCCGTCCGCCACGGCCTGGACGTCGGCCAGGGGTACGGTGCGGTCCACGGACTCGCCGGCCTGCGTAACGATGCCACACGGTACGACGCCGTCGAGTCAGTCCGCACGGCGGTCGACGACCTGATAACTGCCGACGACGCCGACGTCACTCGATTAATTCCGGAGGTCGGCACGAACGTCGCAGTCGCCACGCCGTACGCACGGGACCCCGCCGAGGTCGCCGCAGTCGAGGGGCGACTCGCCGCGACCGACCGCGGCGTGCGCCCCGCCGGGCCACCCAGACTCGGCGCGTCGAGTCACGTCGCCCGTCTCCTCCTCGCCGTCCGTGACCGTGACCCGCGGGTCGGCGCCGCGTGTAACGTCCGGTTCGACGACGCCGTCGGCGCCGCACTCGACGGCACGTCATTGACCGTTGTCGAAGTGGACCGCACCGACCAGCCGCCGGCCGAAAGCGAGCGGGAGGGCACCACGATGGGGTGGGTGGCCGAGCGCGTCACCGCCGACCGCGACAGCGCCCCCGACGCGGTGTTCGACCGCGGCGCTCACGGCAAGGAACCGATGGTCAGGCTGTTCGCCGGAAAGGCAGCGACGCTCGTCGACACCGTGGTGGAACTGGCCGCGACCGTCGACAGGACGACCGACTGACCGGCAGCGGCGCCCGACGGGTCACTCAAAGGGGTGGACGAGTTCGACGGTGTCCTCGCGGTCGGGCCCGACGCCGACGGCGTAGAGGTCGGCGTCGAGTTCGCCCACCAGGTACTCGAGGTACTCGCGGGCGGCCGCCGGGAGGGCGTCGTACCCACCGTCGGCGACCGCGTTCCAGTCGACGTCGTCCCAGCCGTCGAACTCGCGGTAGACGGGGTCACAGTCCGCCCAGTGCTCGGTGGCGGCGGGTGGAGTGAGCAGTGTCTCGCCGTCGCGCTCGTAAGCGTGGCACACCCGGACGGGGTCGAGTCCCGCGAGAGTGTCGACGTGGTTGACCGCGACGCCGGTGAACCCGCAGACGCGGTCGGCGTGGCGCAACACGGGCAGGTCGAGCCAGCCGACGCGGCGCGGGCGGCCGGTGACGGTGCCGTACTCGCCGCCGCGCTCGCGGATTCGCTCCGCAACGTCGCCGTCGAGTTCGGTCGGCAGTGGGCCAGTGCCGACACGAGAGGTGTACGCCTTTACCGCGCCGACGACCTCGCCGCGGCCGACTCTCGTCACGCCCAGGCTCGACCCCGTGGCGGCGTAGCCCGCCGACGGGTTCGAGGAGGTGACGTACGGGTACGTGCCGTGGTCGATGTCGAGGCCGGTGCCCTGTGCGCCCTCGAGCAGGACCCGGTCGCCGGCCTCGCGGCGGGCGGCGAGGTAGCGCTCGGCGTTGACTGTCAGGTCCTCCTCTCGCAGGCGACTGCCGTGGGACTCGAGGTGGTCGTACAGGGCGTCGACGTCGAACGCCTCGGGGTGTTCCGAGAGGTCCACGTCGAACACGTCGGCGGCGAGCGCCCGCTTCGTGGGGACGACGTACTCCAGGCGCTCCCGGAGCAGGTCGGGGTCGAGCAGGTCACTGACCCGTACCCCGCGGCGGCCGACCTTGTCCTCGTACGTGGGGCCGATACCGCGACCGGTGGTGCCGGCCTCGACGCCCTCGTCGCTCTTTGCGGCCTCCTCGGCGCCGTCGAGCACCCGGTGGTACGGGGCGATAACGTGGGCTCGTCGGGCGACGCGAACGTCCGGGTCGAGTCCGCGCCCCCGGAGGTCGTCGAGTTCGGTGAACAGCGTCTCGGGGTTGACCACGCACCCGGGGCCCAGCAGGCCGACGGTGCCGCGGACGGCGCCACTCGGCACCAACGACAGTTTGTACTCCTCGCCGCCGGCGACGACCGTGTGGCCGGCGTTGTCCCCGCCCTGGTACCGAACCACCACGTCTGCCCGGTCGCCGTAGCTGTCGACGACCCGGCCCTTTCCCTCGTCGCCGAACTGCGTGCCGACGATGGTGAGTATCACGCCACCGGCTTCCCCCGGCCCGGACATACGGATTACGGTCCCCCGTGACCCCGCCGTCGTACACCGGACCGTTTATTACTCGACCGGGAGAAGGAGGACGGAACGTCGGGACGTGACGGCGGCTCTACCAGACGACAAGGTTTATGCGGGCACAGAGAATAGTTAGCAAGTGGCATGATCGATCGTCTCGAGAAGGAGGTAGACATGCTCGAACGTCACCTCCAGGTGTTGCGGATGGTCATCGAGAACGAGCCCATCGGCATCGTGAAGATGTCGAACGAGACTGGCTACCCCCATCACAAGGTCCGGTACTCCCTACGGGTGCTCGAGGAGGAGAACCTCATCGAGCCGTCGAGTCAGGGGGCGATAACGACCGAGGACACCGAGGAGTTCGTCGACGACCTCGACGAGAAGATGGACGACATCATCGGTACCCTCGAAGACATGAAGTTCGTCGACGCAGAGACCGTCTCCTCGGATTAGAGATCCGGCACGCGGAGGTGGAACTCCTCGTCGGAGCCGACCGCGACTAAACACAGGTGGTACCCGCGCTTGCGGGACAGTTTCACGTAGCTCTCCTTTGAGTTCCGACTGAGGATGCTGTCGGCGGTGGCCTCCTCGGCGGCGTCACGGGCGCTGCCCGAAAAGTAACTCTCGGTCACGGAGAAGGCGGCCGCGAGGTCGGCGTCCTCACCGACGTGACTGGCGCTGTCGCGCAGGCCGACGACCATCTCCTCGGTCGCCGGGTCACGTGAGGCGTTGATCCGCGCCACGACGAGGGGCCGCTCGTGGGCGTCCCGAACGACGACATCGAACTCGACGCGGTCGTCCTCGTCGTCTTCGCCCACGACGACCGCCGTCCGGAGTTCCGCGCGGTCGATCGACGGCAGGGCGTCGTACAGGTCCCGCAGTGCGTTCTGGGTGCCGGTCTCGCGTATCTCGAACAACAGGTCGCGGACGAGCCACTCGAAGAAGCGGTACTCGATGCGGTTCTCGATGAACTCCCCGAACGGCCGGCCGTCGACGGTCGCCGCCCGGTCGTCGAAGGGAGTGTGGACGTCGACACGGAGGTTCTCCTCGACGGCGGCCCGCTCGACGCCGGTGTCGTCGTGGGCGGCCGACAGCGTCGGTGCCCCGCGCGACCCGTAGCGCAGCAACAGTGTCGTCTCCGCGAGCGCCGTCTCCGGGCTCATGTCTCTCCCGTCGGTCGTGCCCGCGTCTGTCGCCGTCTCGTCCGGCGGGTCTGGAGCAGCGTCCGTCGGCTCCTCGGTGTCTGCCCGCGTCGCGCCCCCGGCCTCTAAGCGCTCGACGGTCCGGTCGAGTCGCATCACGGTCCGGCGGAGGTCGCTCAGGTCGGCGGCGATGTCCTCGACGTCGGCGCGGAGTCCCTCGTGGGCCTCGCGGGCACGCTCGTCAACCGCCTCCAGGCTGGCCGCCCGCTCGCGCAACCCCTCCAAACTGCGCTCGTGGTCCTCGATGCGTCGCCGGAGGTCAGCGGGAACCCCGGCGCTCTCTGGGGCGTCCTCGGCGTCGCGCGCTTCCCCGCCGGGAGTGCCGCGTTCCCCACTCGAGGCGTCACCTGCTGGCTCGGTGGCCGACGACCCGGAGCCGGACGCGCCGTTCGACGGTGGTGCGTCGGGGGGCGTTCCCGGGCCGTCTGCCGGCGACTCGCCGGGTCGGTCCGCGTCGGTGTCCGTCGCCGGCGTCTCGGTTCGCCCCTCCGTGGCGGTCGAGTCGGTCCGGGTCTCGGTGTCCATCGGGGCCGGGTCGGTCCGGGTCTCCGTGGTCTCCACCCCGCGTGGTTCGTCGCCGCGGGTCCGGTTCTCGGCCGGTCCAGGGCCGGTGTCGGTGTCACTGTCCGTCTCGGTCGTCACCTCTCCCGAGCGGTCGGCGTTCGCCCCGCTCTGTTCGTCGTTCTCGGGGTCGAGGTCGGAGTAGAACTCGCGCTCGGGGTCGGTGTCGGGGTCGCTCGTCCCGCCGCCGGGTGGGGTGCCGTAGCTCGTCGAGGAGCCGTACTCCGTCTCCCGGTCCCGGCCGGACCGAGCGTCGGCCTCGTCGGGGTCGACGGTCCGTGTCCCGCCGCCAGGACCGGCGTCCGCCGCCGGGTCGGTGCCGACTGCTCGGGAGGCGTCGCTGCCGGCGCCCGTTGGCGAACTGTCGCCCGTGTCCGGTGGCTCGATGCGTCTCGTGTTGGCGTCTTCGGTGGTGTCTGTGCGCGCGTTCGTCGTCCGCTCTCCGTTCGAGGGCTCGTGGACGTCCGTGTCCGTCGCGCCGGCGGCGCCGGTGTCGGTCACTCGGTCCGGGAGGTCGACGACATCGAGGTCGACGGCGTACACCTGGTAGATGCCGACCTCGTCGTCGGCGCGGTCGAGGGCCTCGTCGCCGGTGACCAGTCGGTCGCTGTTGCCGACGAACCCGACCGGCGCTGAGTGGTCGCCGTAGTAGGCCACGTAGTAGTCGCCGCTGAGGACGTTCTCGGAGAGTTCGAGGTAGCCCGCGAACCCGCCGGAACTGAGCGTCTCGTGGGCCTGCGAGACGGCAGTGTCCTCGGTGTAGTACCGCTCTTCCGGCTCTGCGTCGGCGGCGAGCATCGCCATCAGCAACGCGACGCCGGGGCTGGGTGCCGACCGGGCGAGGGCCTCGCCCCCCTCGAAGTCCTCGACTCGGCCGCCGTGTACCCCGAGAATCGACCCGTTGAGCATCGCGAACCAGGCGCTGCCGGCGCTGTGCTCGACGACGCCGGAGAACCCCTCGTCGGCGAGCGCGCCCAGTCCGTCGAGTCCCTCGACCGGGCGCTCGCTCCAGTCACCGACGCGGTCCCGGACGCGTTGGTCCATGCCTCGACCAGGCGTCCAGTCGACAAAAAGGTGTGACCTCCGGCGTTAGATCTTGCTCTCGGCGTCGTCGGCGAGTTCCTCCATGCGCTTGCCCAGGCGACCGGCACTGGAGAACTCGCCTTCGCTCATCGCACCCGCCAGCACGTTGCCCAGCACGAAGACGGCGTGTTTGTGCTCGCTCTTTGATTTGTGGACGTCGTCGGGGGTGACGTCTAGCCCGTCGTACGGCTCGAAAATGCCGTCCTCGACCTCGTCTCGCGACTGAAAGTAGTTCTTGATGACGACCATCTGCTCGTGTAGCTCCAAGAGTTCGTCCTTATGCATAGTTGAGAGTGGGCGACCTTCGGATTTAACTGTTGTGACGGAACGTGAGACGGAGTCACAAGGATCGACCCTCCAGCGATTCGCTCTTTGAGTTCCAACGAGTTATGTGGACACCGGGCGTGGTCCCCCACGTGTCAGGGATCGTCTTCTTCGACACGACGGCACACGACGCGGTCGTCGAGTTCTACCGGGAGCGACTAGACGCCGAGACGTGGCTGGAGCAGCCGGGGTGTACGGTGCTCGCCCGCGACGGATTCAAGTTCGGCTTCTGTGACCGCGACCGCACCGACGACTGCGGGACCGTGACGTTCTATTACCCGGAGCGGGCGGACGTAGACCGGATGCACGAGCGACTGTCGGACGTGGCTCGCGGGCCACCCGAGGAAAACGAGCAGTACGACATCTACCAGTTCTTCGCCGACGACCCCGACGGGCGCACGGTCGAGGTGCAGACGTTCCTGCACCCGCTGCCGTGACCGTGCTCACTCGCCGAAGGCACCGCTCGCGCTCTCGCCGTCGCCGTCGGTCGGGGAGGGGACGGCGCCCTCGCCGGAGTCGGTCGCACGCGGCAGTCGCAGGGTGACAACCGACCCGCGGGGGTCGTTCGGCTCGAACGAGAGGTCGCCGCCGGACTTCGTGACCGCCCAGTTGACCAGCCACAGTCCCACGCCGCTTGCGTGTGTCAGTTGTGTCTCGCCACCCTCGGTGAGCACCTGCTGTTCGGGGTCGGGCAGTCCCGGGCCGCGGTCGGCCACGCTGACGACGCCGTTGTCCGCCGTGGCGTCGACCGTCGCCGTGACCGTCGGCGTCTCGCGGTCCGAGTGGGCGACGGCGTTCTCTAGCAGTTCCTCGACGGCGGCCCGCACCGACTGGTACGACCGCACGGTGACAGGTTCACGGACGACCACCCGGACGTCGGCGTCGGGGTGACGGCGCTCGACCTCGTCGACGGCCCACTGCACCAGAGCGACGGCGTCTCTGGTGGTCGCGGAGCCGGCGTCGGGGTCGATCGCGTCGGCGAAGCGGCGCACGTCCCGGCTGACGTGGACGAGGTCTTCGGCCGTCTCGCGGATGTGTCCCAGGTGCTCACTGGCCTCCTCGTCGGCCGCCGCGAGCGCGGCGTCGGCCCGGCCCATGACGACGTTCATGCCGTTGCGGATGTTGTGTCGCAGGACGCGGTCGAGCACCGCCACGCGCTGCTCGCGGGAGCGCCGCCCGGTCAGGTCGCGGATGACGACGACGAACCCGTCGGCCAGGGTGGCCGCGCCGACCGAGCAGCGCCGCTCGGTCCCGGTCGCCGTCTCGACGGTCACCTCCAGTTCGCCCGACTCGTCGTCGGCGGCGTGGCGCCGAAGACGCTGGTAGTCGTCGAACACCAGTCCAGCACGGGCGCCGACCAGGCGGTCGCGGTCGTACCCCGTTACCTCCTCGGCGGCCGCGTTGACGTCCTCGAAACACCCCTGGCCGTCGACGACACACACCGGGTCGACCGACGCCTCGAACATTGCCTCGTAGCGGCGCACCTCCCGGTAGCGGTCCGTGACGTCCTCGACGAGCACCGTGACCCCGTCGCCGTCGTCGGGAAAGGCACGGAACTGCACGCGGCGCCCGTCCGACAGCGTGACCACCGTCTGCCGGGCCTCGCCGTCGGCCACGGCGGTGTGGACCGTCTCGGGCACGTCGGTGTCGGTCACGCCCGGCACCGCGTCCCAGAACACCCGGCCAGTGAGGTCGGCTCCGTCGGTCAGCAGTCGTCCCGTCGCCGCGTTCGCGTACGTCACCCGCCAGTCGCCGTCGAGCGCGAACACCGGCCGGTCGACCCTGTCGAGTGCGGCCGCGACCCCGGACTGCCCACCCATCGTCTCGTCTCGTCTTGGACAATCAAGCCGACCGACCTAAGGTTTGGGTAGCCGGCGATCCCGACAATTCGGGGACGGGCGGGCCACGCCGGGCGGGATCAGAGGTATGATTAACACACACGTGCTCCAGAGAGGCATGAGTGACCACGCCGAACCGCCGCCGGACGCCGACGGAGGTGGAGCGTCCGGCCCGACGGACGATGAGGGCGTCAACGCCCCGGGAGACGGGGAGGGATCGGAGGACGCGGACAACGCACCGCCCTTTGAGTTCGGCGACGTGAGCGTCGTGATGGGCACCTACAACGAGGCGGCGGCGATCGGCACCGTCCTCGATGACGTCGACCGCGTCACCGACGGGCGCGCGGAGGTGGTCTGTGTCGACGGGTCCGCCGACCGGACGCCGGAGATCGCCCGCGAACACGGCGCCCGCGTCGTGGAGCAGGCGCCCCAGGGCTACGGGGTCGCCGTCGAGCGGGCGCTGCGGGAGGCGTCCAGACCGGTTGTCGTCACCACGGACTGCGACGACACCTACCCGATGGAGCGACTGCCGTGGCTGCTCTCGCTGGTCAACGACGGTGCAGACGTCGTGAGTTGTGATCGACTCTCGGGTGGCGCCGGGGCGATGCCGCCGCTGAACCGCCTGGGTAACCACCTGTTCGCGCTCGGGGCGAGCGCCCTGCTTGGCACCCGGGTTCACGACGTGACCACCGGGATGCGCGCCTACCGCCGGGAGGTGATAGACGCCGTCGAGTGGACCGAGAACACGGGGCTGTCGGCCGAACTCCTTCTGCGACCCGCGATGCGTGGCTACGACGTGCGGGAGACGCCGATCGACTACCGCGAGCGTGCCGGCGAGACCACGCTCGACCCGCTCAGGGGTGGCGCCGCCATCGGCTACTCCATCGCGAAGGTCTGTGGCGAGGAACACCTCCGGCGTCTCGCCGACACCGTCTGACCCGGGTCGGCGGTGCCGACCGGGCCGGAGCCTACGGCGACGGCGTTCCCCGGCCCTGTGGCGACGACGTCCCTGCCGACACCAGAGAGTCAGGAATTTTCCGGCAGAATTTATTTAATTTTCAGGACCGGTGAGAGAGGTATGCGACGACACGAGTGGGGCCTGGGGGTGCGCTCCGTGGTCGCCTGGCTGGTCGCGCTGTCGGCGTTCCCGGTCGCGGTCGCCACGGCGACGCTGAGCGTGGCCGTGCTGGTGGTGATCGTCCTGGCGGTTCTGGTGATCGCCGCGGGCCTGGGACTCCAGTTGTACGGCACGCTCCCGGGCGAGGACCCGGTGATCCCGGAACTGGTACGGGCGACCCCGGACTGGGTGTTCGCGGAGTGGGTCGTCACGCTGGCGGTCCCGCTGGCGGTGACAGGAGGGGTGATCGCACTCGCCGGCGCGTGGCTGGCGGTCAGGGCCGAGCGGCAGGCGATGCTGGCGGACACCAGACGGCCGTCTGGCGACGAGCGGCGGGTCGTCGACGTCGTCGACCGGCTCACGCGGCAGGTCGACACGTCCGCCCCGACCGTGCTGGTGGCGACCGTCGACGAGCCGGTGGCGTTCACGGTGCGACTGGAGGGCGTGCCGACGCTGGTCGTCTCCGAGGGACTCCTCGAACTCCTCGACGGCGACGAACTCGAGGCGACGCTGGCACACGAGGTCGCACACCTCGTCAACGGTGACGTGCGGGCGGCGACGGTACTCTCGTTGCTGATGCATCTCATCAGTTTCCTCGCGTTTCCCGCCATGCTGTTCACCAAGCTCGGCAACCGGGGTGCCCTGGTCGGGCTGGTGTTCGTGATCCTCGGACTCGTGCAGTTGGTCGTTGTCTCGCTCGCCGGACGGATCTACTTCCCGGCCCGGGAACTCGTCGCCGACGCCGCTGCCGCCGAGATCAGCGGCGACCCGGCGGCGCTGGCCGCGGCGCTCGAGCGGATACACGACGAGCAGCCCCCGGAGTCGGACCTCCGCGAGGAGACCACCGTCCCGGCGGTGCTGAACGTCGTCGGATCACGCTGGCAGGGGTCCGGCTGGTTCCAGAACGACGGCCCCCTGCTGTCGGCCACACACCCGCCGCTCGAGCGCCGACTCGAGCACCTCCGTCGGCAGGCGCGGACCACGACGTGACCGTCGTCGACACCCCCGGCGAGACCACGCTCGACCCGCTGCGTGGCGGGGCGGCGATCGGTCATCCATCGCGACTGCCTGCGCGCAGGAACACCTACGCCGCGCCACTGGCTGACACACGGGCGATCCGACTTTACCGACGGGGGGCGTCCAGTGCCCGATGGCAGATCCCGACGGCGTCCGCCGGGCGTACGACGACCTCGCGGAGACGTACGCGACACAGCGGTCGACAGACGAGCGGGCGACGGTGATCCTGGACGAGTTTCTCGACGCCGGGGCCACAAAGCGCGTGCTGGATGCCGGGTGCGGGCAGGGAGAGCCGGTGCTGACCCGGGTCGAGGAGACGGCGGACGGCGTCGGCCTCGACGTCTCTCGTGAGATGCTTTATTTCGCAGACGAGCACGTCACGGGGCCGCTCGTCCAGGGCGACATGACCCGACTGCCGTTCGCCCCCCGCTCGTTCGACGCCGTCGTCGCCTACTGGTCGCTCATTCACGTTCCCCTGGCAGACCACCCGGCCACAGTCGAGGAGTTCGCCCGTGTCCTCCGTCCGGGTGGGCGTGTGCTGCTGTGTGAGGGGCCGGAGGAGTGGGTGGGCGAGAACCCCGACTGGCTCGACAGCGGCGTCGAGATGGCCTGGGAGATCGCCGGCGTCGAGCGGACCCGCGAGCAACTGCACGACGCGGGGTTCCGGGTCACTGCGTCGTGGGACACCGTCGAGCGACTCGGGGACGACGGCGAGGAGCGGGACCACGAGGACGCCGACGACCCCGACTGGGTGTTTCTCGCCGCGGAACTGAACGCATAGCCCAGCGGCGCCGGGCTACGGGTCCTCGACGACGGTGAGCGTCGAGTTCATCCGAGCGTCTGGCAGTCGGGGATCCGGTCTGTCGGGGAGGTACGTCCCCTCCAGACCGCAGTCGGTGACGAGCGGGCAGACGGACCGCTCGGGGGGCCACAGTACCTGCACGCCGGCCCCGTGCGGCCGGGCGTCGAGTTCCTCGCGGTAGGTGAGCGTGGCGCCGTCCGGCGTCGAGA
>CAZQHW010000046.1:15252-16326 GCA_964593395.1 uncultured Halobacteriales archaeon | reverse complement strand
CTGCCGTTTTCGACCGACGGCGTCGACCACTGCTTCTCGATGGAGGCGTTTTATTACGCGAGCGACCCCCACGCCGCCCTCCGCGAACTCCGGCGCGTGCTCCGGCCCGGCGGCACCGTCGCCGTCGCTGTCGACTACTTCGCCGAGAGCACCCACACAGAGGAGTGGGCCGAGTGGGTCGACGTGCCGATGACCCGCTGGAGCGAACGGGAGTACCGCGAGGCGTTCCGCGAGGTCGGCCTCCACGTCGGCGCACAGAACCGCATCCCCGACCGCGAGACGGACATCCCGCCCGCCGAGTCGTTTCCGACCGAGGAGTTCGACACCCGCGAGGCGATGGTCGAGCGGTACCGCGAACACGGCACCCTGCTCACGGTCGGGGTCGTCCCCGGGTGAGAGTGTCGCCGCCGCCCGTCGACGGACGGATCCGGCGCGGGCCGGCGTCAGTGGTCGGCGGCGTAGGCGGCGTCGGGGTCGTGTCGCTCGCCCGCCCGCACCGGGATGTCGAGCCAGTTCTCGGTCGGCGGCAACGGACAGGAGTACTCGTCGCTGAACGCACAGAACGGCGAGTAGGCGCCGTTGAAGTCCACGACGACCGTCTGGCCGTCCGTGTACGGCGGGTCGGCGTCGAGTTCGAGGTACCGACCGGCGCCGTACGTCTCCGCGCCGCTGGTGGCGTCACGGAACGGGACGAACAGCCCCGGTTCGTCGCCGTCGACCCGCTCGTACCCCGCCAGCGTCGCCGTCGTGCCGTCCACCTCGAACTGTAGCGTCACGACGTGGGCGTACTCTCGCACCTCGCCCGTGGTGGTCTCCATCTCCAGGTGCTCGGGGTCGTCGTGGGTCTCGACGGTCGCCCGGACCCGGTACGCCGGATCGGGGTCGTAGTAGTCCAGCCCCTCGACGGCGTCGCGGCGCTCGGGCGGCACCGGCGAGTGTGGGTGTTCGGCGAGAAAGCGGTCCTTCTGCTCGCGCTCTCTCTCGAGGTCGCGGCGCCAGACGTCGACGTCGAACTCTGACTCGCTCATGGTCTCCCTACGCACTCGACGGGCAAAACAGGGGGGCGTCCGTGTG
>CAZQHW010000046.1:5639-15152 GCA_964593395.1 uncultured Halobacteriales archaeon | reverse complement strand
GGACCGACACGTGTAAACCGGATCGTGAGCCAAGACGGACAACCGATGGCAGGGGGTGACGACGCGACCGGTGTCGACGCGACGAGCGACGACGAGCAGCCGTGGCGGGCGATCTTCGGCCACGACGAGCCGTACGACCCGCAGGTCGACGGGATCGAGACGGCGATCGACACCGGCCGCGACGGCGGCTACCTCGTTCTGGAGGGTGCCACCGGCACCGGCAAGACGATGCTCGCGCTCACCGCCGGCGTCTCGCTGGTGCGAGACCCGGAGACGCGGTACGAGCGGGTGGTCGCGCTGACGAGTGTCAAACAGCAGTTGCGCCAGTTCGAGGCCGACATCCGGACGATGAACGAGCGCCTGCCCGAGGACGAGCACGCGGTGTCGGCGCTCACCCTCGTCGGAAAGGCCGACGTCTGCCCGTACAGTCGCGAGGAGGCCGCCGGGATCGACGACGTGAACGTGTACGACCGGTGTGAGGGGTTGCGCGAGCGGACCCGCAACCTCGCGGACTCCAGTGACACGTCGGCGGCCGGTCTCGCCGAGGAGGGCCGCTCCCAGCAGGTCGGCATCGGCGAGAACGCCGAGTATCTGGAGACCGCGGGCGAGCCCTCCCCGTACGCCCCCGAGACGCCGGCGTTCGAGGACACCGAGTTCTGTCCGTTTTACGCGCAGTACCTCGCCGACCGCCCCGACGAGGGAAACCAGGCCGAGGCGCTGCCCTTTGACCCGACGGACCACGGCCTGCTCGACACGCAGGACCTCGTCGCCCGCTCGACCGCCCACGGCACCTGCCCGCACTCGATGATGGGACTCGCGCTGGGCGAGGTGGAGGTCGTCGTCGGCAACTACTACCACGCCTTTGACCCGACGACCGTAGAGTCCTTTACCGGCGCCCTGGTCGACGAGTCGACGTTCGTGGTCTGTGACGAGGCCCACATGCTCGAACCCCGGGTGCGGGACCTGGTCGGGGACCGCGCCGCCGACGAGTCCCTGCGTCGCACCGAAGCCGAACTCACGCAGGTGCTCCAACCGCTTGCGGCCGCCGAGAGCGACACGCCGGACCCCCGTGACCGCCGCGGCGTCTCGGGGCCGGACAGCGTCGCCGGCAATCGCGAGCAGTCCGACGTCGAGACGATCCGCGCCGAACTCGCCGAGGCGGGCGTCTCCCGCGGGGAGATCGAGACGACCCGGGCGTTCGTCCGGGACCTCCGCGAGGAACTCGACCGCCGCGTGACCGACCACCTCGACCGCGTCGAACCCGGGTGGCGCGAACGACTGGCCGAGCTGAACGACGAGGAGATCCCGCTGCGTGACCCCGAGCAACCCGCCGTGGACGACTTAACGGAGTGGGCGACGGAGGCGGGCTACGACGGCGGCGCCTGGGTGCGAACGGAGGCGGTCGGCGCCTTTGTCGGCCGCGTGCTGGACGAACTCGAAGACGAGGACCGCGACCGCGCCGCCCCCGGCGTCGGCCGTACCCTGGCGGACTGGTACCGCCACGACCACGAGCACTACTTCCGTGAACTCGAGTTAGAGCGCACCTGGAACGAGGCCGAACCTGCCGGCTCCTGGCGACGGGCGTACAACGCGCGGCTGGCACTGCACAACTGCGTACCGAGCGACCCGATCGGCGACCGTCTCGAGTCGTTCGGTGGCGGCGTGCTGATGAGCGCCACGCTCGAACCCCTGGAGGTGCTCCGCGCGGTGACCGGCCTGGACGACCTCGACGACCGGCCGGTGGTCGAGCGAACGTACGGCCTGCACTTTCCCGAGCAGAACCGCGCCTCCTTCGCCGTCGCCGCCCCGAAGTTCACCTACGACAACCGCGGTCCCCCGCCCCGGGCGGACGACGAGAAACTTGCCCCACCGGACCCCGAGACGGCCGACGAACCGGACCGCGCCCGGGTGCGCCGGCAGTACGTCGAGGCCACGTCGGCGGTCGCCAGCGGTCCGGGCAACGTGCTCGTTGGGATGCCCTCCTACGCCGAGGCGGCCTGGATGGCGGCGACGCTTCGCTCCACGCTCGACAAGCCAGTGTTGCTTGACGAGTCCAGTGACGACGACGTGACCGAGTCGCTCAAGGCCGAGTTCTTCGCCGGCGAGTCGAAGGTGCTCGTCACCTCCTTGCGGGGCACGCTCACCGAGGGCGTCGACTACCAGGGCGACCGCCTGCGGGCGGCGGTCGTCTGTGGCGTGCCCATCGTCAACACCGCCAGTCCCCGCACGCGAGCGGTGCGGACCGCCTACGAGGACGCCTTCGGCGACGGCTTCCGCTACGCGCTGACGGTGCCCGCCGTCCGCAAGGCCCGCCAGGCGGTCGGCCGCGTGATCCGCGGCCCAGAGGAGACCGGCGTCCGCGTGCTACTGGACGAGCGCTACGCCCGCGACTCCTGGGACTCGGTGCGCGACCTCGTTCCCGACCACGAGGGGTTCCGGGCGGTCAGTCCGGACATGCTGTCGCTCGGCCTGGAGCGGTTCTGGGACACGGTCGAGAACTGAGCGGCTCCGTCCCGGGCCCGTCCTGTCCTGCCCTCACCGGCGGTCGCCGGACGGCTACTCCCCGCTCGGACGCTTGCAGGTGTCCACGCCGAGGAGGTGGTTCGCGAGACAACGCTGTGTGACGGCGTTGAACAAGAGACCGGCGCTCGCGGCCATCAGGACCGCGCCGCCGAGCGCACCCAGAACGGGCAGGTAGCCCAGGCCACCCGCGATCCCGACCGCCCCCAGCACGACGCCGACGACGAGTCTCACCTGCCGGTCCAGCCCCCCGACGTTCTTCTCTATCATACCGGACAGTGCGGTTCACACCACCTAACTGTTACGTCGCTCCCGTTCCCTGCCGGACTCATCCCGAGCGCCGCACGCGTGGCGACTCACGGCTCGCCCGGTCGTCCGTGGCGCTCTCTCTCGCCGCGCCCCGCGCGGTCTCCTGCCGCGTCCCCCATGCCGTCTCTCGCCGCGTCCCCCGCGCGGTCTCGTGCCCTGTGACGTGACCTGTGGCTCTTTTTAGACGCGTGACGGCGTGCCGGCATGGTCGACGTCGTACTGTCGAGGCGACGGGTGGACCCCGAGATGGTACCACTGCTGTGTGAGCACTTCGAGTCGCTGGCCGCGGACCGCGACCTGGTCGAGCGTGCCCTCGACGCCGAGGACAACTACACCGAGGCCGCCTTTCTCCACGAGACGGAGGACGGTCCCGTGCTGTACTACTACACGGAGCGGGCCGAGGACCCCGACGTGCCCGACGAGTTCGACGAGGAGGTCCGCGAGTTGGGCGAGCGCCACGCCGCCGTTCTGGCGGAGGCCTGCGTCGAACCCGCCCGCGACGAGAACGGTGACCTGCGGCGGTTCGAGACGCTGTTTTTCGCGTCGACGCTGGACCGCGGGGACTGACGGCTCCCCGGCCGGGCTCAGGTCTGCGTGGGATCGGCGCCGGAGGGAGCGCCCTCGCCGGGGGTCTCGAACTCCAGGTCGATGGGGTCCTCCATCTCGCCGACGACGGACTCCAGCAGGTCCTCGATCGTGACCAGCCCGACCACGTCGCCGTTCCCGACGACGAGCGCGAGTTCCTGGTTCTCGGCCTGGAACTGGTCGACGGCGTCGCTGACGTCCGTGTCGGGCGACAGCGTCATCGGCGGCGCGGCGAGGGCCTCGACGTCCACCTCGCCGGCGGCCAGCGCCGCGCGGTGTCTCGTCAGTTCGGGCACGTACAGCACGCCCCGGACGTCGGTGAGTTCCGCGCCGACGACGGGGTACCGCGTGTGGGGGTGTTCGGCCATCCGCTCGACGTTCTCGGCGGGGTCGACCGCCGTCGACAGCGCGACGATCTCCTCCGTGGGCACCATCACCTCGCTGACCGGTTGCTCGCCGACAGCGAGGGCGTTGAGCACCTCCTCGCGGCGCTCCTCGGAGAGGTCACCCTGGTCGAGCGTCGACCGCAGGCGGTTGCGCAGCTCCCGCCGGGTCTCGATCGCCTCCTCGCCGGACTCCAGCCAGGCGCCGGTCATCTCGACGCCGAACAGTCCCAGGGTGGCCTTCGCCACCGTGTCCCCGACCGTGATGACCGGCCCGACCGCCCAGTGGAACCAGTACAGCGGCTCCGCGCAGTACCGGCAGACGGTGCGCGAGCGCTCCACGCCCAGGTAGGTGGGCGTCTGCTCGCCGTGGGTCAGGTGGACGAGGTTGATGACCAGAAAGGCGAGCACCGCCCCGGACCCGACAGAGGCCAGCACCGTCGCCTCGAACAGCGGCTCGAACAGTGCCGCCAGCGCCGGCTCCGCGACGATCCCCACGGCGATGCTGGTGGCGGTGATCCCCACCTGGCAGGTCGTCAGGTACAGTTCGAGGTTCTGGGTCATCTCCCAGGCGCGACGCAGTCCCGCGCTGTCGCCGGCGAGGAACTCCTCCTCGGTGAACTGCCGGGCGCGGGTCAGGGCGAACTCGATCGCGACGAAAAAGGCGTTCGCCAGGATGAGCGCCACGCCCGCGACCAGCCTGCCTGCCACCTCGACGCCGCTCGGTCCGACCGCGCCCGTCTGGAGTGGGCTCACCACGGCCATCCCCGACCGTTCTCTCCGCTGACAGATATATCCAGGGTCGGGGTCACTCCAGCAGGTGGGCGTCCCCCGGCGCGAACCCCACCTGCACCTCGTCGTCGGGGCGGTCGTCGAGACGCAACAGCACGCGCCGACCCTCCCAGTCGCCCCACGCCCGGACGGCCTCGCCGAGGAACTCCGTGCCCCCGATCCGCACCGATAAGGCGTTCGCCGTCTCGCCGTCCGACAGCGCCTCCGGCCGCACGCAGACCGTGACGCGGTCGCCGGGCGACAGCCCCCTGTCCCCGTCCGCCGCGCCCGTCCCGCCCGCCGCTGTCACGTCGCGTGTGACGGTGAACTCACGGTCACCCACCTCGACGATCACCTGGGCGTCATTACTCGTGGTGTTGCCGTCGCCGTCGCCGTCCGTGTCACCCGCACGGTCGACGCCGACCACGCGTCCCTCGAACAGGTTGCTCTCGCCGAGAAAGGAGGCGACGAAGCGAGAGGGTGGGCGGCGGTACAGCGCCCGCGGGTCACCGACGCCCTCCAGGCGGCCCGCGGAGAGCACGCCGATCCGGTCGCTCGTCGCCATCGCCTCCTCCTGGTCGTGGGTGACGTACAGCGTCGTGATCCCCAACTCCTGCTGGATCGACCGCACCTCGCGGCGCAGCGACTCCCGCAGGCGGGCGTCTAACGCGCTCATCGGTTCGTCCAGCAACAACAGACCGGGTCCCGGCGCCAGCGCCCGGGCCAGCGCCACCCGCTGGCGCTGCCCGCCCGACAGCGCCGCGGGGTCGCGGTCGTCCATACCTGCCATGTCCACCAGGTCGAGTAACTCCGTGACGCGCTCGTCTCGCGTCCCCGCCGGCGGGTCACGAAAGCGCAGGCCGTAGGCGACGTTCTCGGCGACGGTCATGTGCGGAAAGAGGGCGTACGACTGGAAGACGACGCCGACGTCGCGCCGTTCGGGCGGGCGCCACGCCTCGCCAGCGACCGCCTCGCCGTCCAGGTAGATCGACCCGGCGTCCGGGCGCTCCACTCCCGCGACGAGTCGCAGCGTCGTCGTCTTCCCGCACCCGGAGGGCCCGACCAGTGTGAAGAACTCGCCGTCGGCGACGGTGACCGAGAGGTCTTCGACTGCCCGCGTCTCGCCGAAGCGCTTCGTGACGCCCTCCAGGCGCAACTCGACCATCCGTGTCACCTCCCGACGGCGGCCGCGGCCATCGTCTCGTCCGTTTCGCCCCCGGCGGCAAGCGGGTTTCGGTGCCGGCGTCGTCGCGCCGTCGCCCGTCGCTCGACGGCGGTCACTCCACGTACCCCCCGAGACGTTCGACGACGAGAAAGGCGGCACTCGTCACGGCCAGCAGGACGGTGCCCATCGCCATCGCTGGCCCGCGGTTCTGCGGGCGGGCGAGGTACCGCTCGACGGCGACGGGCATCGTGTACGACTCGCCGCCCTGGGCGAGGATCACTGTCGAGTCGAACTCGCCGACGCTGATGGCGACCGCGAACGCGGCGCCGGCGACGACGCCCGCCGCGACCAGTGGCAACTCCACGTCCAGCAGTGCCCGGGTCCGCGTCGCCCCGAGGACGCGGGCGGACTCCACCGTCTCGCGGTCGACGCTCGCCAGTTGCGGGGCGACGCTGCGGACGACAAAGGGGTACGCCGAGACGGCGTGTGCGAGAACGATCGCGACCGGCCCGGTCACCTGGACCCGTCCGAAGCCAGGCACGGGAATCCCGAACACCAGCCCCTCCAGCAGGCCGACGCCGACGACGACGCCGCTGACTGCGAGCGGCGCGAGCGCAAGCGTCTCCAGGGCGACGCCCCCGCTGCCCTCGCCCTCGCCCGCCCGGTCGGTGGTCAGGGCGGCGACCGCGACGCCCATCGGCACCGCCAGGGCGAGCGTGCCGGCGGCGAAGACGACGGAGTTGCGCACCGCTGGCCACGGCTTCGTCTGGACGCTCGCGCCCTCGACCTGCCGACGGAGGAGAAACTCCCAGTTCGCGAGCGTAACTCGCCCGCCCAGCGTGAGTGACTCGACCACCATCGACGCCATCGGCAGGACGAACAGCACGACCGCCACGCCGCCGTACCCGAGAACGGCGAGTCGTCCCGGCGAGGTGAGCGCCCCCAGCGAGGGCACGAGCGGCATCCGCTCGGGGCCGCGGTCGCCCTCGGACGCCGCCGCCTGGGTCCGGGCCTCGTACCGGAGGTAGACGTAGGTGATCCCCAGCGTGACCACGGTCTCGACGACCGCGAGGGCGGCGGCCTCCGCCAGTCGCAACTGGGAGACGCGGTCGAACACCCACACCTCGACGGTCGCCAGCCGCAACCCGCCCAGCGCGAGGACGATGGGGAAGGTCATGAACGTGAACAGAAAGGCAAGCAACGCGCCGGTGGCTATCGCCGGCGTCAACTGGGGGACGACGACGTCCCGGAACGCCCGGCGACGACTCGCGCCCAGCGTGCGGGCGGTCTCGACGGCGCGGTAGTCGACGGTCTCCCAGGCGGCGGCGGTCACCCGCGTCACCAGCGGCGCGTTGTAGAAGGCGTGGGCGACGACGACGAGTTCGAGTGTGCCCACGAGACTCGTCCGCCCGAGACCGACGGCGGCGAGGGCGTCGTTCACCGTGCCGTCCACACCGAAGGTGGCGACGAACCCCCCAGCGACCATGATCCCCGGGAGGACAAAGGGGAGCACGGTGAGCGAGCGCAGCGTCGCTCGCCCCCGAAAGGAGAACCGCGAGAGCACCCACGCGCCGGGCAGGCCGACGGCGACACTCACCACGGTCGATACCGCCGCCTGGTAGGCAGTGAAGCCGAACAGGCCAAGCGCGTCTCGCACCCCGCTTCCGTACTCACCCAGCGACACCGGCGCCGTGACCACGCCCCAGAACAGGTCGGCGTAGAGGCTAGGGTCGAGCGGGTTCAACTGGCGAAGCCACCCCCCGACCCCGAGCAGCCATCCGGCGAGTCCAGCGAGGTGACGCCCCACCGCGAGCGGGTCGGCGAACACGCCTGCCAGGTGACCGACGTAGAACGGGTCGGTCAGCACCGCCCGCACCGCCGAAAGCGAGGGCTGGCCGTCCGAGAGGAGTGCCTTTCCGAGGACGATCCCGACCGGCAGGTACAGAACGACGAGGAGAACGGCGGCGGTGAGCACACCCACGGCCCGCAGGCCGCCGCGCTCGACGGCCCGTCGTGTCGTGGCGACGAGCCGTGACTGCGGTGGGGTGTCCTCGTCCGGGCGGCCGGGGGTGGGGCTCACGGCCCGCGGGTCACGCGGTCGTGACCGCCCGTGCCCACTGCTCGACCCACCCGCTCACGTTGCCAGCGAGGTCGTCGTAACTGAAGGTGACGGGGTCGGGTGGTTCGAGGGCGAACTCGCCGAAGTCGCCGCCGGGGTCGGCGTCGGCGACGGCGGGGAACTGGACGTTGCGGACGGCGACCGCCTCTTGGACCGGCGTCGACAGCATCCAGTCCAGAAAGCGCCGCCCCAGGTCGGGGTCGTCGGCGGCCTCGAGAACGGCCATCCCCTCGGGGTTGGCGTACCCCTGGTCGTTGAGAAAGCCGACCTGGTGCTTCTCGAGGTCTTGGTCGAAGCGGTTGGCGAAGACGCGGTCGGTGGAGTACGAGACGACGACCGGTCGCTCGCCGTCTTGCCAGGCGCCGTACGCGTCGTCCCACGACCCCAGGATGCGCACGTCGTTGTCCAGCAGTCGCCGCCAGTAGTCGAGGTAGCCGTCCGCGCCGTACTCGTTTATCGTCCACAGCAGGAACGCCCGCCCAGGGTCCGAACTCTGGGCGTTCTGGGCGAGGAGTGTCCCCTCGTAGGCGGGTTCGGTGAGCGCCTCGAAGGTGGCGGGGTTCTCCACCGTGCGGCCGTCGTACACGAGACTGATGTAGCCCGTATCGTACGGGATCGCCCGGTCGTCGGGGTCGATCTCCAGGCCGGGCTTGACGCCGCCGGCGTTGTCCATCGCCGAACGGTCGAGGTCGAGTAGCAGTCGCCGGTCGCCCAGTCGCTCGTCGATCCGAACGAGGTCGTCGACGTTCAGTCCGACGTAGGCGTCGGCGTCTATCGTGACGCCGGCCGAGCGACGCTGGATAAAGTAGTTCAACCCGTTGTTCGGGACGAACCACTCGAGGGTTGCGTCGAACTCGGACTCGAACTGCTCTTTCACCCAGGACCCCGGACTGGAGTCGGAGGCGGCGTCGACAAAGGAGGAGTACGTCGCCACCCGGAACAGCGTCTCGCCCGTGTCGCCGACGGTCGTCGTGTCGGTGCCGCCTCCCCCGTCCCCGTCAGTCGTCGTGTCGGTCTCGGTGGGGTCGGTGGTGTCGTCAGCGCCGTCGTCCGACTGCCCGGCACACCCGGCCAGCCCGGCGGCGCCCGCCCCGGCGGCGGCGAGAAACGCCCGCCGTGTCCGTCCCGTCGTGCGGTCTCCCCGCCCACCGTCGGTGTCGCCCGTGTCGCTCATAACCGGGTGTTCGCACTGCGTGGTACTAAAACAGCGCGCACTCGTCCCGCGACGCCGGCGTACCTTTTTGTGTGTCGGTGTCGAGGATAAGAGAGATGAGTGGGACAGAGTCAGCGGACGAGGACTCTCGCACGGTGACCGTCGAGAAAGACGGCGTGCGTATCGAGAAGTCCCTCACGCTCGAGGAGTTCGACACCCCGGCGATCGTCTTTACTGTCGTCTCGGACCGGGACGAGGTGACTTACCTGAAAATAACCGACCCGCTCCCGGAGGAGATCGACCCCGACGACGTCGGTCTCCACCCAGAGTACGACAGCGAGGGGTGGCGACGCCGCGGCGGCGACCTGCAGTTCGAAGGCCGTCTCGCCCCCGACGAGGAGATGGAAACCGTCTATGGTCTCCGCGTCGCCAACGTCGACCAGCCCGCGGCCCTCCTGGCCGCCCCGGAGATCGACGAGGTCGTCGACGCGGCCGGCAACGGTGGCGG
>CAZQHW010000046.1:0-5539 GCA_964593395.1 uncultured Halobacteriales archaeon | reverse complement strand
CCGAACCGGAGCCGACGACAGACCCGGCGCCGACCGGCGGCGACGACGGCTCCGGAACGGCCGGTGGCCCGGACATCGAGGCGGACACGGTCGCGGCCGCGCTCGTCACCGAACTCGAACGGGGTCGTGTCGACGACGAGACGCGGGCGGCGCTCAACGAGCACCTCCAGCCGACCCTGCCGACGTCGGCCGAGACCCGTCTCGACCGGACCCAGGCCCGTCTCGACGACCTCGAGGCCTACACCGACGCCCTGGAGCGGATCCTCGACCGGGTCGGCGACGACGACGACGTCGTTTCCGAGTTGGAATCGCTGCGAGACGAGGTGGCGACTCTTGACGACCGCACGGACGACCTGAGCGACGACGTGGCGTTCAACGACGCCCGGTTGGAGCCGCTGGTCGACCTCGACGAGGACGTGGCGGCGCTGCGGGAGGACCTCACCGCCCTCGAGAACGACATCGAGGCGGTCCGTGGGAACCTCTCGGAGGACCTGAGCGAGGACCTCGAGGCGGTCCGCGAGCAGATAAACGACATCCAGCAGTGGCGCGAGACGCTGGCGAGTACGCTCGCCGGCGGGGAGTGACGCACGAACCGTTTTTGTCTACGGCGCACTTCGTCTAAGTCGATGGATCGCCGACACGTTCTCGCGGGGATCGTCGTGGTCGTCGGAGCGGTGGCGGCGTACATCCTCCGTGAGGTGATCGCGACGGTGTTCGTCGCGGGCACGGTGGCCTACGTGCTGGCCCCGGTCGAGCGGTGGTACTCGAGTCACGGCCTGCCGCGGTGGTGGTCGGCGCTGGCGACGACGATCACGGGTCTCGGGATCGCTGGTCTCGTGCTCTCGCCGCTCGTGGGTGTCGTGTACTTCCGGTTCAACGGACTCGGCGGGGTCGACGAACTCCAGAGTCTGGTCCCGAGCGGGGCGATCCCGGACAGTGTCACCGTCTCGCTGTACGGGTTCACCCGGACGGTCCGCCTGGCGGAACTGGTGCCCGCCGCGATCGACTACCTCCGGAGTCTGGCGCTGTCACTCGCCGGCGCGGCGCCGGTGATCGCCCTGAAGGCCACGCTGTTCGCGATGGTGGTGTTCGCCCTGTTGTTGGCCCGGTGGCGACTCCACAACGCTGTCCGGGCGGTCGTCCCCGAGGACTACCAGGACGCCGTGAGCCGGTTGACCGGGCGCGCACGGGACACGCTGTTTGCGATCTACGTGTTGCAGGCGGCGACGGCGCTGGCGACGTTCACCATCTCTGTGCCCTTCTTTCTCCTGCTTGGCTACCAGTTCCCGTTCACGCTGGCGACGATCGCCGGCTTCCTGCAGTTCATTCCGATCGTCGGTCCGTCGGTCCTCGTTCTCGGACTGGCCGGGATCGACGTCGCCGTCGGCGAAGTCACCCGGGCGACGGTCGTCGTCGGCGCCGGTCTGGTGCTCGTCGGCTGGCTTCCGGACGCGATCGTCCGCCCACGGCTCGCTCGCCGCACCGCCGATATGCCCGGCAGTCTCTACTTTGTCGGGTTCACCGGCGGGCTGTTCACGATCGGCGTCGTCGGGGTCATCGCTGGCCCGCTGGTCGTCTCCGTGCTCGGTGAGGCCGTCCGGATGCTCGCCGAGGAGATGCGCGCGCCCCACGGCACGACGGTGAGACCCGGGCAGTACGGCCCGGCGGTCACGCCCGACGTCGACCCGGACGAGGCACCACTCGACACCACCTCCGCCACCGACGGCGGCCGGCGTGGGGTCTCCCCGCCGTTGCGAGGGGTCGGCGACGACCCCGGCGAGACCGCCTCCGAGGGCACCGAGTCGTCCCCGGACACCCCCCCGGGACCGCCCCACGCTGACGGTGCCCCGCAGGCGGACGACCCCGAGTCCCGAGAGTAAGAAATTATTGCCGCTTCTTCCCATGCGGCCACGCGCCGTGCTGTCGTGCGTCACCCTCGCGCACTCCCCGACTCCCGTCGTCCACCCCCGGTGAGTCGACCCGAAAAAGCGACATTATTTTCTGCTTCCTCGCACGGACGGCGGGACCTGCCGGTACGGAGTGGCGTTAAGGGGCGGCGTCCCGAGGATCGAACGCATGACAGAACACTACTCCGACGACACGCTCGTCTCCGCCGACTGGGTGGCGGAGCGACTCGATGAGTTCCAGAGTGACGACCCCTCGCACCGCCTGGTCGAGGTGAACAACCCCACCGTCACGGACGACTCGGACTACACTCCGTACGAGGACGGCCACATCCCCGGCGCCGTCTTCTTTCACTGGGAGGAGGACCTCTCGGACGAGACGACTCGTGACATCGCCTCCCAGGAGAAGTTCGAGCAGGTCAACGGCGAGGCCGGCGTGAGCGACGAGTCGACGATCGTCATCTACGGCGGCGGGCGCGTGCCCAACTGGTTCGCCCTGTTTGCCTACTGGGAGTACAAGTACTACGGCCACGACGACATCCGCGTGTTGGACGGCGGAAAGAACTACTGGGTGGACAACGACTACGAACTGTCGACCGACGTGCCGGACTACCCCGAACAGACGTACGAGGCCGGCGAAGGAAACGACGACATCCGTGCGTACCGTGACGAGGTCCAAGACGCCATCGAGCGCGAGGTCCCACTCGTCGACGTGCGCAGTCCCGCGGAGTTCACCGGCGAGGTCATCGCCCCCGAGGGCCTGATGGAGACCGCCCAGCGCGGCGGCCACATCCCCGGTGCTCGCAACGTCCCCACCGCCTCGGTGCTCGACGACGACACCGGCCGGTTCCTCCCGCCCGAACAACTGCGTGACCTGTACGCCCGAGAGGGGATCACCGAGGACGACGAGGTCGTCACCTACTGTCGCGTCGGCGAGCGCTCCTCGATCGCCTGGTTCGTGCTCACCGAACTGCTCGGCTTCGAGAACGTCGAGAACTACGACGGCTCCTGGACCGAGTGGGGCAACACCATCCGCGCCCCCGTCGCGACCGGCCCCGCCGACGACTGACGGTCGCCGCCCCAGACACAATTTTTTCTTGACAGGAAGCGAAAGAGGTTACCTCGCCCGTGAGTAACCCGACTGCGATGGGACTGCTGTTGAACGCGTTTATCGGGCTCGCGGTCGTCACGGCGGCGGTGGCGCTGACCGCGCTGGTCGGCTGGTACTACGCCCTGGACGGCTACGGCCAGTACATGAGCGACCGTGCCCGGTTGTTGATGACGTACGGCGTCCCGCCGATGGTGCTGTTGTCGGCGGCGCCTGCTCTAGACGCGGCACTGTGGCTGGCCGCCGACTTCCCGTTCCCGACGATCGGCTTCGTCGCCCCCGCGATCGGACTGATCGGGGGCGTGGCCGTCGTCAGCTACGTCGCGCTGGACGTCCGCGAGGCGATGCCCGCCGAGGCCGTCGCCCCGGAGTGATCACCCGAGAACCAGCCCCGCGATCGCCGGCGTGAGAAACGCCTCGACGACACCGGCGACCACGAACACCGGCAACAGTCCGACGAGCACCGAGAGCGCCCGGCGGAGTTCCCCGCCGAGGTGGGCCGCCGACGCCTCGCCCCGGGCCGTACGCAGCGTCTCGCGGCCGAGGTGAAGTCCGAGTGCACCGCCGACGGCCAGGGCCGGCACCTCGATCACCGCGTGCGGGACGATCAGCGCGGCAAAGGCGACCGGCTCGAACAGCCCCGACGTGACCCCGACGACCACCCCGTTGAACAGGAGCGCGGCGGCCGTCGGCACCCCCAGCCCGATCCCGCCGTACCCCTCGGCGATCCCGACCTGCCAGTTGTTCAGCGCTATCTCGACGGCCACGTCGACCGGGATCGCGCCGAACGTCTCCGACGGGTCGCCCGCGATCGACCTCGCCGCGTCCGGCCCCACGACCCGGCCGGCGACCCCTCCGGCCAGAAACAACCCGAACGCGACGACCACCAGCCCCACGTTCCCCGCGACGAACCGCCGCAGTTCCGCCACCCCCTCGCGCACCACCCTTAGAAGGTCGTCGACGAGTCCCCTGCCGGCCCCGGTGTCGGGGTCTGGGTCTGGGTCTGGCGTCCCCGTCTCGTGTTCCGTCTCACCCTCGCTGTCTGCCGCCGTTCTCGCCGCCGCCCCCGTCGGCGTCGACGGCCCTGCTCGTGGGCCCGCCTGGCGCTCCGGCAGGTACAGTCCCATCCGCACCAGCCCGAGAAAGGGAAAGACGAGAAACAGCGTGAGCAGGTCGACGCCACGGCCGACCCCCAGCACGGCCAACACCTGCACGACGACGAACAGGGCGACGTAGGTCGCCACCTCGACGGCGACGTACAGCGCCGCCCGCCCGGGCCGACGCCGGACGAAGGCGGCGCTTCGCTGGATCGCCCCGAGCGGCCCCACGTCGTCGACGACGACCGCGTCACCGACGAACAGGAACCCGAAGTACGCGGCCAACAACCCGGCGAGCCCCAGGAGGGCGACGACGGGCGTCAGCGTCCACCCTGTCGCCGCGAGTCCGGCGAGCGCCGGCCCGACCAGCACCGCCCCCCGCAGCGCCGTGATCCCGGCGAACCGCCAGGTGTCCGCGAACGCCCCCTCGACCGCCGTCGCCAGCGGGCCCCGTCCGCCGTCGGGGACGGTCTCGACGTGCCCGTCTCGGTCGGTCTCCCGCCCGACACCGGCCCGGGGCTCCGAGCGCAGCGTCGCCCGGGCGACGTGGACTTTCGCGGCCCCGACCGCCCCTCTCGCGACGACGACGACGGCCACCCCCACCAGCGCGACGGCGACCACCGTCGGCGTAAACAGCGCCACCACGGCCTCTCGCAGCGCCGTTTCACCCGCGGCGACCTCCGCTCTCGTCGAGGCGTCGAGCAGGTTCTCGCCCGCGGCGACCACCCGGTCGACCCGGCCGGTTCCCCGCGAGGTCAGCAGGACAGTCAGCGCGACCGCCCCGCCGACCGCCTGTAAGACCGCCTGCACGCCGGCCTCGGCGACGAACGGCGGCAACACCTCGCCGGGGCGACGACGCAACAGCCGCCGGGCGGCGCCGATCGCCTCGTCTCCGTCCATCACCTGGTCTTTGGCAGGCGACGGTTAAGTGATCGCCCCCGTGATTGGCGCCGCCTGTCACCCCGTCCGCCGGGAGCGTCCCGCTCAAGTGTCCCCGGCCCGTCACACGTTCATGAGCGAGAGTTCCGGCCCGCTGTCGCCGGACCGCCCGGACGCCGAGTGCAGTTTCGAGGTGGACGCCCCGTTCGACCCCGCGGGCGACCAACCCGACGCGATCGAACGACTCGTCGAGGGCTTCGAGTCCGGCATGGACCAGCAGACGCTGCTTGGCGTGACCGGCTCCGGAAAGACGAACACCGTCTCCTGGGTGATGGAGGAACTCGAGATGCCCACGCTCGTCATCGCCCACAACAAGACGCTCGCGGCACAACTGTACGAGGAGTTCCGCGAACTGTTTCCCGACAACGCCGTCGAGTACTTTGTCTCGTACTACGACTACTACCAGCCAGAGGCCTACGTCGAGTCCTCCGACACCTACATCGACAAGGACGCCTCGATCAACGACGAGATCGACCGCCTGCGCCACTCGG
>CAZQHW010000045.1:0-16540 GCA_964593395.1 uncultured Halobacteriales archaeon | reverse complement strand
GCATGTTGTGTGTGACGATGACGACAGTGTACTCCTCGGCGAGTTCGTCGATGAGGTCCTCGATTTTCGAGGTGGCGATGGGGTCAAGCGCGGATGCGGGCTCGTCCATCAGGATCACTTCGGGGTCGACGGCGATGGCGCGAGCGATACAGAGGCGCTGTTGTTGGCCGCCGGAGAGATCCAGTGCCGACTGGTCGAGCTGGTCTTTCACTTCGTCCCAGAGCGCGGCCCGTTTGAGTGCCTGTTCGACGATGTCGTCGCTGACGGGCTTGTTCTGGACACGAAGCCCGTAGGCGACGTTGTCGTAGATGCTCTTCGGGAACGGGTTGGGGTGCTGGAACACCATCCCGATGCGACGTCGGAGCGCGACCGGGTCGACGTCCTCGTCGTAGAGGGGCGTCCCGTTCAGTCGGACCTCGCCCTCGATTCGTGCGGACTCGACCAGGTCGTTCATTCGGTTGAGACACCGGAGAAACGTCGACTTGCCACAGCCGGAGGGCCCGATCATGGCGGTCACCTGGTTCTCGTAGATGTCAAGACTCACGTTCTGGAGCGCCTGTTCGTCCCCGTAGAAGACGTCGAGGTTCCGGATTTCGAGGACGCTCTCCCCGCGACCGGAGGTGTTCGTTCCGTCTGTCGTCACTTCGGGCGCCTGGATCGACGAGGTCGCTGTCGATTCCTCCTGTTCGTTCACGTTGTCACTACTCATAACTAGTCAGTTATTCTGGTATCGGTTTCGGATCAGGATCGCGGCACCGTTCATCGTCAGCATCAAGACCAGCAACACGACTGCGATAGCGGCGACAACTCCGAATCGGAACTCCGGCTTCGCGTTCGCGGACGCGGCGAACAACCGCAGCGGCAGCGCGGTCGCACCGGACATCAGTCCAGTGGGCGCACTGAACGAGGTCGTCGCGACGCCGATGAGGATGAGCGGAGCGGTTTCCCCGATTGCCCGTCCCAGCGCGAGGATGGTTCCGGTGAGGATCCCGGGAACCGCCTCCGGCAGGACGACGTTCTTGAGCGTCTGCCACCGACTCGCACCCATCCCGTAGGACGCCTTCCGGAGCGAATCCGGAACGGACCGGAGTGCCTCCTGTGTGGAGACGATGACGATCGGGAGGACGAGGAGACCGAGCGTCACCGAGGCGATTATCACGAGCCCGGGGGCGAAGTCGAGCGCCACCCTGAACAGGGCCAGTCCGAGCAGTCCGTAGACGACCGACGGGACGCCCGCGAGGTTCGAGACATTGACCTCGAGCAGGCTCGCCAGTCGGCCCCACAGTCCGGTTTCGGGAGCGTACTCCTCGAGGTAAATCGCCGCCCCGACGCCGATCGGGAACATCATGAATCCCATGAACCCGATCAGGAGGACGGAGCCGACGATAGAGGGGTACGCGCCCGCGTTCGTTGCAGTCAATCCGTCCCAACTGTTGACGAAGAGGGTCGGTGTGAGCCACGGGTCGAGCCCCTGGATACCGACCTGCCGTTCGATGAGGGCACCGAGGGCGACGCCACCGGCGACGACGAAGGGGCCGAGCGTCCCGACCCTGCCCTCCGGGTTGTCGACGACTGTCGTGCCGAGAACGTAGACCGTCGGGACGACGAACCCCGAGAGGAACACGATCCAGAACGCGGGGTCGATGCCGGTTGCAAGTCCGCCGCCAACGATAGCTATGTTCGCCCCCAGAACGAGCGCGCCGGCCAACGCTCCACGACGGGTCGACGAGCGACGGGCCGTGAGAAACGCCGTGACGGCTGCGATGGGCACGACCACGATCATCACGTAGACGACCCAGTCGGTGAGGACACTCACGAACGGGCTCGTCAGTTCGTACACGCCCGTGGTCCCGACCCACGTGAGCGCAGCAGTAATCGGGGCGGCCACGGCGGCGTCCCGGTACCGGCCGGCTCTGGCGAAATACCCGGTAAGGGCGACGGTTGGGAGTCCGACCGCGGTCGCGTAGACGAGCGTCTCCAGTCCGACCGGAATCGGCAGCGATCCGAGAACCGGGACCGGCCCCAGGACCGTTTCGAGAACCCAGAAGACGATCTTGATAAGGAGGCCGACGAGCCAATCGACGCCGAAGGACCCGAGGATGCCGAAGACGGCGGCCGCGGCCGTCCCGGGTCCGATGTAGAGACTGTCACGGTATCGACCGTACAACTGAACCGCCAACGGTGGAACGGTCCCACCGACCGCGAAGATGAGAACGTCTTGTGGGGAGACGGCCTGCAGGACGGCGAACCCAGCCACGCTGAGCGTCAGGGAACCGGTCACGACGGCGAAACTTTTCGCACTCGCGTCCCTGACTGCTCGGTGTCGCCGCGTGTACAGCGTGAAGCCGGCGGTCGGGGCGACGAGTGTCCCGAAAAACAGGAGGTACCACTCCAGCGACGCCGACATCGGTTTGACCGCGTCGAAGGCCAGGTATCCGAACAGCACCACCAGCGAGACGATTCCGACGAGCGTCGCGAGGATCAGGACGCCCTCGAAGACCGCGCCGCGAAGGGCTCGCAGGCGCGCTCCGGTTCCGGTGGCCAGGCTTGTGGACTCGGGTTCCGTTGCCATTACTGGTAGTCCTCCTTGAACCGTCGGCGGGCGTACTCGGCGAACAGGTTCATCGTCAGCGTGAACGCAAACAGCGTGATACCGATAGCGAACATCGACTCGTACGCGACGCTCTCCCCGAGAGATTCGGCGCTCGCGATTTTGACCATCGCGGCCGTCATCGTCTCACCCGACACCGCGAGGTTCTCCAGAATGTTGGGGAAAATAGGCATCCGGGGACTCTGTCCCAGAATCATCGTCACCGCCATCGTCTCGCCAATCGCTCGCGAGAGCGCTAGCACATACGAGGAGATGATACCGGACGTCGCAGCCGGTACGACGATCTTCGTCGATACGTCGAACTTCGTCGACCCGAGCCCGTACCCCGCTTCGCGGAGATTGTCCGGGACCGAACTCATGGCGTCCTCGCTGATCGACGAGACCATCGGGATGATCATGATGCCGACGACGATACCGGCCCCTAGCGCGTTAAACGTCCGCAACTGGGGCATGAAGAACGTGAACTCCGGCACCACCGGGACACCCGCGGGGACGATCGTCTGTTCGATCGGGAGAACCGCGTTGACGAGCGGCGTGAGATACACCAGTCCGAAGTAGCCGTAGACGACCGTCGGGATGCCGGCGAGGATTTCCAGTGCCGGCTTGAGCACCGAACGTGCTTTGTGACTCGAGTACTCGCTGAGATAGATGGCAACACCGACGCCGACGGGCAGTGCGATGACTGCCGATGTAATCGTCACGAGGAGGGTCCCCCACAACAGCGGGAGAACCCCCCACTTCGGCTCGTTACTCAGGGGTGCCCATGTCGTTCCCGTCAGGAACTGGATGGGGTCGACCATCTCAAAAAACGTCAGCGCCCGTCCGATCAACGCCAGGATGATGCCGACCGTGACGAGGATCGTCACCACCGCACAGGCAGCGAGTAGCCGTCGGTAGAGTCGTTCCTTCCGGACGACGAAACTGTTTCGCTGGAGTGAATCCGGCTCCCGCTGTTTGTTGCTCATCTCAAATATGAATGTCGTGTGGGTGGCCCTATTTTAAATGTGACGTCAGTAGAGCGGGATCGGTTCGTACTCGTACTCCCCGTTGGTTCCCGCCTCGAGGTTTTCCGTGTTGGCGTCGACCATCTCCTGGCTCGACGGGACGTAGCCGATGTCGCTAGCGATGTAGTCCATCGCAGCCTGGTCGATGTAGAAGCTGATGTACTCCTGGAGACGGGTCTTCTCCTGGAGTTTGTTCATGTTTGCGTAGAAGAACAGCGGGCGGGCGAGCGGGTAGTTCCCGCTTTTGGCGCCCTCCAGGCTCGGTTCGACGGGGTCGCCGCCGTCGCTGATGGACAGTGCCTTGACCGAATCGGGGTTGTTCGTGTAGTAGGCGAACGGCAGGTAGCCCATGGCATACGGGTTGCCGCTGACACCCTGGGCGATCTGGTCGTCCCGTTCGGTTCCCTCGATGTCGTCGCGGATTTTGCCTTCCTCGCCGATGACTGTCTCGGTGAAGTAGTCGTAGGTCCCCGAGGTCGAGGCCGCCCCGTACAGGTCGAAGGGTTCGTCCGGCCAGTCGGAGTTGACATCCGACCACATTTCCGGGGCCGTGTCCGGGGAGAAGACCTCCGCAACTTGATCGATCGACATCGAATCGACCCAGTCGTTCTCGTTGTTTACGACCACGGTCAATGCGTCCTGTGCGATAAAGAACTCGACCGGCTCGAAGCCGGTGTCCCGGCACCGCTGGACCTCCTCGTCGGAGATCGGCCGGCTCGCGTTGTTGATGTCGGCGTCGCCCGGAATAAAGACGTTCTCGAACCCACCGCTGCTGCCGTCCTTGCTGAGGTTGATGTTGACGTCGGGGTACTCCTCCTGGAACCGGCGCCCGACCTCCTGTGCGACCGGGAAGACGGTGCTGCTGCCGGAGATGCGGATCTCTCCCGAAAGCGACTCGCTGGAGTCACCGCCGCCGGTGCACCCCGCCAGCGCGACCGACGTCCCGACACTGGCAGCGAGGAACTTGCGACGTGATACCCCTCCGGATCCCCCTGTATCGCTGTCGTGTGGCATCGGATACGGGTCGATCGGTCGCCAATAAGTAGCCTGCTATGAGTTCTATATATACGATGCAATCAGAGTATATCCCAAGGTCGTCCGTGCGACGGTAGTGCGCAAGAGCCGAACTGTTGGGCCATCCTCAGCGAGGTTTTTGCCTCGCCCGACCCCGAAAATTGTGTCCGTCCGACGCGAGAGTCGAGGACCAACGCGTGGTGTGAACGGTCCAGACAGTACGTATCGGTCCACCCCGTTGGGTGCTCCGGGGACGACCGGGGGAAGGAGTATATAGGGATGAAATGGTTTATTGCTTGTCCGCCGCGACGGGGAGTATGGAGACGCGTAAGGTTCAGGTGACCGGCGGGTCGACGTTCACCGTCTCGTTGCCGAAGGACTGGGCGACAGAGAACGGAGTGAGTGCGGGTAGCGTCATCGAGTTTTACCCCGAGGAGGACGCCCTCCTGTTGACCCCGAAGTCCGAGACCGAGCGTACCGAGGGGCAGATGGACATCTCCGAGCTCACGGGGGACCAGCTGATCCGGGCGGTGATGACGATGTACGTCAGCGGCTTCGACGTGGTCCGCCTGGAGTCGGGCCGGATCACTACCGACCAGCGCCGGTCGATCCGCGAAGCGGTGCAGGGACTCGTCGGCGTCGAGGTACTGGAGGAGACAAACGACAGCGTCGTCATCCAGGACCTGTTGGACTCCTCCGAACTGTCCATCCACAACGCCGTGACGCGGATGCGGCTCATCGCTCGCTCGATGCTCGAGGACGCCATCACCGCACTGGTCGAGAACGACGACGACCTCGCTCAGGACGTGGTCGAGCGCGACGAAGACGTCGACCGCCTCTGGTACGCCGTCGCCCGTATCTTCCGGACAACGCTACGCTCGCCGCTCGCGGCCGAGGAGATTGGCGTCTCTCGGGAGGTGTGTTTCGACCTGCACACCTCCGCCCGGCAACTCGAGCGCGTGGCCGACCACGCCGCGAAGATCGCCGAGCACGCCCTGGAACTCGACGCGGTGCCGCCGGAGGTGGCCGACGCGCTGAGCGAGTTGCACGCCGATTCGGCGCAGATAATCAGCGAGGCGATGGACGCGTTGTTCACCGACGACGACGACGAGGCGACGGAACTGGCGAACGACGCCCGGGCACAGGTGCCCACCGTCGAGGACCGCACTCGCGACGCCGACGAGGTACTCCGCGAGGCCGATCTCAAGCCACGGCAGGCACAGGCGCTCGGACTCGTCGTCGACTCACTGTCGCGGGCCGCCGACTACGGCGGCAACATCGCCGAGAGCGCACTCCAGCGGGCCGCGCCGTCGCCTTAGTCGAGGAGAACGGCGTCGACCTGGCCGTCCTGTCCCGGCCGAGAGGTGACTCGCGCCCGCCCCTCACCGGTTTCGACGACTGCACCCTTCGTGATGATGTTCCGTCGCGCGTAGTTCGGGTCCGCGTCGTTCTCGATGACGTTCTCGATCTCGGTGCGGACGGTGTCGCCGCCGTCGGCGACGTTCACGACGTCCGTCTGCAGCGCCCGCACCTTCCGGACGTCGCCACGGGCGTCGACGGTCTTCAGGCGCTGTTCGCCGACCGTGGTCTCGGTCGGCTCGCTGCCGGCCTGGTGCTTCTTGCGGTCACTCGACGGTCGTCGCCGGCCACCCGTCCGCCGGCGTGTGGAGTCTCCGTGGTCCATACCTCCTCTCGGCCCACCGGCCACTTCAACGCCCCGGATGCCACACGACCACCCAGAACTGTCTCCGACCACCGTCGGGCGTCGGGCGTCCGGCGGCCGTGAACGCGGATCGCCACCACTATGCCCCGCTCGACACCTCTGGTGGACGTGAGTCTGCGGGTGACCGTCGCGGCGCCGTTCCGCCAGCGAGGGACGCGGCGAATGGGCCAGAGTGAGTTCGTCGTCGCGCTGTCGCTGGACCGCGACTGGTTCTCGCCGGACCAGGCAAAGCGGCTCGTCGACGTCGCCGCCGGCGAGGGCCTACTCGACCGCGACGGCGCCGACCTCGTGGCGACGTTCGACCCCACCGAGGTGCGCGTGCCCGAGGAGTTCACCCCCGAAGAGTCGCTGCTGCGTGAGCGCTCGCCGTTCGAGCGGGTTCTCGAACGCGTAGTCGACGCTGGCCACGACAAGCAGACCGCCGTCGCCGAGATCAACCAGTTGCAACAGGAGTTGGCCGTCTCGATCGAGGCCGCCGCCGCCGTCTACGCCCGCCGGGTCGGTGTCGACGTGGCAGACGTCGCCGAACGCGCCCTGCAGGCGATGGACGAGGAGGGCGACTGACCGGTCACCGGAGAGGCCGGAAACACCGGGTGTCGGGACTCCCGTCAGCGTCGACGCCGTGCTCGGGCCATACGTGAGACCCCTGGTGGCAGCCGGCGCCGGACCGACCTCTCCGTGGTCGTCGTCGGTAGCGACCGGCGACCACTGACTGACAGGGAACTGGACGACCTCAAGGAGGTCGTCGCGAGGATGCCCGTCGAGGGGTCGAACGGGACCACGGGGATCGACCTGCACGTCGACCAGCGCGAGGTCGACACCGTCACACGTTCGAGCGTGGTGAGCAGTTGTCGAACCTCTATCAGCAGTACGTCAGCGAGAAGCGGCAGTGCCGGGCGTATCTAGTCGTGCTCGGGACGATCCGGGGCGAGCGCGGGATACGGGTCCACGGGGGACGCGAGTTTCGTCGACGTTGAACTGACCAGCCGTCACGGCGTGCCGTTGGTCCAGCACGTGCCACGAACCCGACGGAGCTATTTCACCGCCGACTCACCCACGAGTATGGTCGAGGAGCGGATCACCGACGGGCGCCGGATCGCGGAGTTGCTGGCCTCCGAGGTCGAGGGGCGGGCGGGCGCACTCGCCGGGCTATCGGTCGTCGACGCGACGCCAGACATCGAGCCGACGACCGACGGAGCGCGAGCCTACGACGTGGTCCACCGGGACGCCGACGGCAACGACCAGAGCGAGGGGAGCGAGTCCGGTGGCACCCATGTCGCGACGGTGTACGTCCAACCGGACCGGACTCGCGTGGAGGTACACCGGACGCCAGAGCGGGCACTCTCTGCCGCGGCGCAGCGTGCCCTCCGGGGCCGGCCGCGAGCGAGCGAGCCCCCGGCGGCGCTGGTGTTCGTCGAGAGCGGCGCCCAGAGCAAACGCGCGGCGGACGTGCTGGGCGAGGTGGCGACGGACGAGGGGTGACCAGGCGCCTCGTGCCGGCGCGGGTACGCCGTGCCGCCGCGGTCAGGACTCGACCGACGGGCGGTTGGTACCCTGCGCGGCGGTGAGCGTGTCGAGTACGCGGTGTGCCTCGGCGACCTTCTGTGCCCCGCGACGCTGGAGATTGTCGACGTTCGACGCCGAGGTGTCCATCGCCTCCGCGGCGGCAGTGCGCCCGAGGTCGACCGCCTCCCGAAGCAGGTACGCAAGCGCCTGCCGCTCCGTGAGAACGGGGCCCGAGAGCGTCGCCGCCACGTCGCGCGCCGCCTCGACCAGCGCCCCGGGATCAGCCGTCGACACTGTCCAGTCGCCACACTCCACGCAGGTCCCCTGGACCGTGCCCTGCAGCGGCGCGACCGTCTCTCGCGTCCCGTACCCACAGACCGTGCACGTGTACGTCCGCTCGACAGACTCGACCAGGGGCTCCCCGTCGTCGGCCCCGGCGCCACGCTCCTCACCGTCCGTGCGCCCGCCGTCGGGTGTCATTGCACCGTATATGATGCAACCAGGAGAAAAGTCGGTTTCGATCCGGGGTCAGCGCCGTTCGACGTGGCGCACGTCGACGACGACGCCGCGAGTCGACTCGACCATGGCCCGGCCGTGAGCGCGGGCCCGGCCGACGGCCACCGCCTGTGGTCCCTCGACGACGACCTCGTCGCCGACGCGGATGGAGTCGTCGGCGTCGACGACGCCCGGCGCGAGGACGCTGCCGTGGGGAACGAAGTCGTCGATCTCGACGCGGGCAGTCTCGACGGGCGAGTCGAGCCAGCGGCGGGCGCCGGCGAGGGTGAGCGAGAGGGTGCCGTAGGCAGTCGAGGCGGCCGCGAGTTGGGTGTCACCGTCGAGAACACGCAACTGCGGGTCGCGACCGCCCACCTCGAACCCGTCGAACAGGGCCGTGCCCGCGCCGTCGCCGAACTGGTAGTCGACGGTCGCCCGCACCCGTCGCCGGAGACGCTCACGCTTGCGGTACCGCTGCTGGCCCTCCAGGGCCGCCGACAGCGCGGCGAGGGAGTCCGCCGTCGTCGGGTGGTCGTCGGCGGTGAACACGGCAGTGCCACGCTCGGGGTCCTCGGCGGCGACCGGGTCGCCGCCGGCCGCACGGACCGCGTCGATCCACGACACCTGCTCGAAGGCCCGCCGGCAGACCTCGCGGTACTCCCGTGGGACGTTGGCGACGACGTAGGGGTACTCGTTGCGCTCGAGGTAGCGCGCGAGGACGCTCGCGACGAATTCGGTTTCGGTCTCGGTCCACCGGCCGGTGACGACGGCGTCGTAGTGTGCGGCGGGGTATGTGCGTTCGAGTTCCTGCGGGACGACGCCGATCGGCGAGGTCATCGAGACGGTGTGGGCACGGTAGTCGACCGCCCGGTGGAACTGGGCGTGGCTCTGAGACTCGGTGTACGGCTTGCGCGCCGAGCAGGGGACCAGGGCGAGCGGCGTGTCGTACCGACAGCGGTACCGCGAGGTGACGCGGTCGGCGAACCGCCGGATCTCCGGGCGCCGCAGCGTGTCCGCCGTCGTCGCCCGGATCCCGCCGCGGTCCGACCGGGGTCGTCCGTGGTCGTCCACCACGCCCGGCCGGAAGATCGGGGTGCGCTCCTCCAGGTAGGACCACTCCTGGTCGAGGTGTCGTAACAGGGCCGTCGTCGTGTTGTCGTGACGCACCTGTCCCTCCAGGTAGTCCCGCAAGGTGCCCTGGCGGACCGCCTCGCGCACCCGCCGGGCGGCGGCGGCCAGCGCCCCGCGGTTGTGGGCCACGCAGTCCTCGCGAGACAGGTCGGCGGGCGTCGTGTCCCGGCAGACCGGGCAGTGACAGGGCAACTCGCCCAGGTCCGCGAGGTCCCACGCGCCGTCACGGGTGAGGTACCGGCCCTGCGTGCCCCGCACGACGGCCCGGGCGTCGTCCACGAGGTCGACGCCGGCGTAGACGAGCGCCGGCAGCGTCCGCGGAGTCGCCACCCCGGCCAGTCCCAGCGCCGTGTCGTCCGGGATCGCCCGCCGCGTGGCGACCAGTGCCTCGGCCAGCGCCTCGGCGTGGTCTGCGACGCCGACACCCGTTGACAGCAGGTATGCGTCCGTGCCACGGTTCTCGGCGGTCCGGGGGCTGACGACCGCCGCCGTCGGCGCGTCCACGTCCGGGTAGGTGACGTCGAACGCCGCCTCGACCTCGGGCTCGGTGCCCGCGGGAAAGCCACGGTGCGGGAGCACCGTCAGGCGATCGCGGTCGGGGGATGGCGTCTCGCGGTCCCGTGACCACAGGCTGCCGGCGTCGTGCAACACCGCCCGCGGTTCGTCACCCGCCGGCCGCGGGTGGTCGTTCTCGGCGTCGGCCTCGGTCACTACGGCGGGCGTGCGCACCGGGTCCGACAGTCGCAGGTCCGCCAGCCGCGCCGGGCCGTCCCGCCGCTGCACCTCGAAGTAGTCGGTCACGAGCCCTCACCTCCAGCGTCGCCGTGGCCGAACTCGCCCGTCGTGTCGCTCCCGGGACCGCCAGGCCCCCGGCGCTCGTCGAGGTCGATCAGCGTGACGCCGTCGGGAACCGGCGCGAGCGTCTCCGGGCGCCACCCACGGTGGGCGACGGCGAACTCGGTCCCGGGGTTTGCGGCGGCGAGTTCGGCGACGCCGCGGGCGGCCGCCCGGCGGGCGGCGCGGTCGGTGCGGTCCGGCGTCTCGGCGGTCAGCGGCGTCGTGTGCACGAGGTCGTCCGGCACGGGACCGAACGGCGGCACCAGCGCCCACGAGACGCCGTAGCCGTCCACGCCCGGCCCCTCGGTGAGCAGCAGGCGGTCGGGCGTCGTCACGCGGTCGAGGCGGTCGTGGTGCCGACGCACCGTCGGGCGACGGGCGCTCTCGGCAGAGAGGTAGCGGAAGGTGTCCCGCCGGGTGGGTGTCGACCGCTCCAGTTCGTCGGCGTGGGCGAGCAGCGCCCGGTAGCCGTCGAGCACCGCCGGGTGTGAGTGTGCTCTCGTCTCGACGAGTTCGAGCAGGGTGCCCCGGCGGATCGCGTCCCGCACGCGGCGGATCTCACCGAGGGAGACGTGAAGGTTGTGCGCCGCGAGCAGTTCCTCGCGGTCGTGACCGTCGTGGTCCCGCACGTCGTCGGGGGTCAGCCGCGTGCAGACGGGACACTCGCAGGGAAACGTCGCCAGGTCCGCCAGGTGCCGGGTGCCCCGGGCGGTGAGGTAGCGGTCGTCGCGGGCGAACAGCGCGTAGGCGGCGGAGTCAAACAGGTCACACCCGGTCGCGGCGGCCAGCGCGAACGTCATCGGGTGACCGGCGCCGAACAGGTGGACCGGACAGTCGGGGTCAAGTCCGCGCTTGGCGGCCAGCACGGTCTCGACCACCTCGTCGTACCGGTAGGCGTTCAGCAGGGGCACCATCCCCCCGACCGGGAACACGTCCAGGTCGGTGTCGGCGGCGTGTCGCCCTGCCGCCTCGCGCAGGTCCGGAAAGCGCCCGCCCTGGACCGGCGCGGAGACGAGCGTCTCGCCCATCGAGAGCGAGTCGGCGGTCCCCAACCGCTCCTGGGTGGTCGCCAGGTCCGTCTCGGCCGTCTCGCGGTCGGCCTCGGGAGGCGTGGGCACGTCGACCGGCGTCGCGATGTCCGACGCCGCCTCGCGCTGGAAGGTCAGTATCTCCTCGGTGGTCACGTCGATCTCGCCGTACTCGGCGAGTTGGAACGAACCGGAGTCGGTCATCACGACGCCGTCGAAGCCGAGCACGTCGTGCAGGCCGCGGGAGAGTGCCGCCTCGCGCAACTCGTCGTCGTCGTGGACGATGTAGGCGTTCGTGATCAGCGCGTCGACGCCGAACTCCGTGGCGAGTCGCTCGGGGGCGATCGTCTCGACGTGCGGGTTGATCACCGGGAGGAGAGCGGGCGTCTCCACCGACGGGCCACGGGGCACGGTGAGTTCGCCCCGCCGACCGGCGGCGTCGACGTCGAACACCTCGAAGGCGTCGCGCATCTCTCCGGGGCGAGGGTGGGCCTGTGCCTAAGCGTTGCGAACGCGACCGCCGGACTACCGCAGGCCGCGCTGGTAGCGACCCCGACGGTCGTCAGCCCCACGCTCGCTGGCCCCGGCACGAGCAAAGAACGCCGACCGTCGCAACGGGAGATACAGCAGAACCGCCACCTCGACGACGACGGCGACCAGCGAGGGCGCCCACGCCAGCAGCGCGACGACCGACGCGGCCGACTCGAGCGTCGCCAGCACCGCGAACGCGACCCCAGTGACGTACGGGACGACAGCGAACGTCAGCAGCCACGGGACCACCGTCACGACCGTCAGCACGTACGCCCACGACCGGAGTTTCAGGACGCCCGCGAGGCCGACCAGCAGCGAACAACTCGACAGACAGGTCCCCGCCGCGAGCGCGAGCGAGACGGTCCTCCCGGACTCCGCCGCCGTCCACAGCCACAGGAGGCCGACGAGCAGGGCCCACGCTGCCCCGATCAGTCCCGTTACGGTGACCACTCGAACCCCCAACGGCGCCCGCCCGACTCTCACGCCGACCGCCTCCGGGCCGCAGAACGGCTGTGAGGGGTCATCGTTTTCACTACGTCGTGACAGTTTAAAATGTTTTCTCGGCTGAACGACGCCTGTCACGAACCGGTGACCCGGGTGGAGACCGGTGTCGAGGACGGATGGACCGTCCCGTCGGGGTCAGTCCGCGGCGGCGTCCTGGTCCCAGGGCGCCCCGTCGAAGTCGACGATCCGCTTGCGCTTCTCGACGGCGTCGATCCGCTCGACGTCCTCCGGGTCGAGGTCGATGTCGCGGGCGGCGAAGTTCTCCTCGATGTGGTCGCCGCGGGCCTTCGGGATCACCGCCACGCGCGCCTTCGACAGCAGCCACGCCAGCGACACTTGGGCGGGCGTTGCGTCGTGCTTCTCGGCGACTGTCTGGACCGCCGGCAGGTCGGCGACCTGGTTGCGCGCGATCGGCGAGTACGCAACGAGCCAGTGGTCGTCCTCACGGGCCATCCGGCGCAGTTTCTCCTGTGGGAGCATCGGGTGGCACTCCACCTGGTGGGCGAACACGGGCGTCTCCAGGCGGTCGATGGCCGTCTCGAGTTGGACGGGCGTGAAGTTCGACAGTCCGACCCGGTCCACGAGCCCCCGGTCGACGACCTCGTCCAGCGCGGGCAGTGTCTCCGCGGGGTCGTAGGTGCGGATCGGCCAGTGGACGTACAACAGGTCGATCGAGTCCACGCCGAGTCGTTCGACGCTTCGCTCGGTCGTCGCCACGACGTCGTCGTACGAGAGGTTGCCCGTTCGGAGTTTCGAGGCGACGAACACCTCGTCGTCGGGGTCGGCACGCTCGACCCCCGCCCGCACCTCGCGCTCGTTCTCGTAGCCCTGTGCGCTGTCGACGTGCCGGTAGCCCGCCGACACCGCCCGGGCCACGCTCTCGACACACTCCTCGTCCGCGAGTTCGTACGTCCCCAGGCCGAACCGTGGCATCGCGTCCAGGTCGGTCATACAACTCTCTCGGCGGGGCGGGTCTCGAACCCTGCGGTTCCGGCAGGCCCCCGCCGTCGGCCCCAGCCCAGTCAGTCGTGCAACTGGTGGTACAGGACGCCAGTGACGGTGCGGCCGTCCCGCACCCGTCCGGCGGCGACCGCCGCCCGGAGCGCCCCCAGGCGGGCGGTCGCCACCCGGATCGACTCGTCGGTGTCGAGGTCCTGCTCCGCCGTCGGCCGGCAGTCCAGGGCCAGTACGTGGTGGAACAGTTGGTTCCCGACGCCGTTCGAGGGTTCGACGGTGACCAGCGGCTCGACGCGGTCCGCGGCGAACCCGGTCTCCTCGCGCAACTCCCGGCGAGCGGCCACGAGCGGATTCTCTCCCGGCTCCGTGCTGCCGGCAGGCAGTCCGCGGTTCACTCGCCCGACCGCCTGGCGCCACTCCTCGACCAGCACCACCCGGCGGTCGTCCCCGATCTCGTCCGGGGCAGCGTCACCACTTGCGTCCGTCCAGTCGGGCTCGTCACTCCCGGGCGTCGCTGGAGCGGGCCAGTCGAGGGGCTCGTCGTCCACCGACACGTCGGGGGCGACCACCGGCAGGACCACCACGCTCGGCGGCTCGGTGACGTGGTCGTACTCGGCCTGGGTGCCGTCGGGGAGCCGGACGCGGTCGTTGACAACGTCGAACCCCTCGCAGGTGTAGGCCGTCTCGCGGGCGAGCGTCTCCCAGCGCAGGCCGGCCGGGTCGGCGTCGTCCGGGCGGTCGTCGTCCATGTCCCGACTCAGGGCGGCCAGGACAAAAGGAGCCTGTCACGCGAGACGGCGGCCAACGCTTATGCCGTCGGTCTCCGCACCGGAGGTATGGTCATCCGGATGAACGACTACGTCGAGGAGCGGCTTCCCGTGCCCGAGGAGTTGGGTCGTGGCGACAGCCGGAGGCTCAGTCCTGGCGCGGTCTACCGACAGGACGGCTACGCCGTCGTCGGCAGCGGCGGCCTGCTCCGTCAAGAGCGCGTCGCGTTGAACACCCACACCCGCGATTACTACGAGAAGCGCGGCCAGGCCGACGCCAGCGCCCTGTTGGGCGAGGCCGGGGTGGCCGACGACTCCGACCGGGAGTTCTACCGACTGACCGAGGAACACACCTACTACGTGGAGTTCGAGGAGGACCTCGACGTGCCCGAAGACCACGTCGGTCTGGTGCTCCCACAGGAGAACCTCCTGCGAGCGGGCGTGATGAGTCACGCCTCGCCCGTCGGCGCCGGGGAGAGCGACGCCGAGGCACTCCTGCACGTGAAGGCGAACAACGTCCTCATCGACGTGGAGGCGACGATCGGCGAACTGGTCACCGTCCAGTCGGTGCCGACCGGCGGCGAGGACTGAGGCGAGCGACGAGCGGCAAGGGCGACTCAGAAGTGGTCGGCGACCTGCTGGCGGGTGGCCGACAGGCCGTCCGAGTTGTCGACGGTGAGGTGTGAGCCGTCGACCGGTTCAAACGAATCCTTGTGCAACTGGTAGACGTCGAAGTCGGCGTCGCTGGCGTCGTCGGTCCGGGCACGGATTCGCTCGCGAACGACGGACTCCGAACACTCGACCTTCACCAGGCGGAAGTCCACGTCGGCGTCGGCCTCGACGGCTGTGTCTCGCGCCAACCGGCGGTAGCGCTGCTTGAAGAAAGTGCCGTCGAGAACGGCGTCGCGTCCGTCCTCGACCGCCCGGCGGCCGCGGTCGAGCAGTTCCTCGTACACCATGCGGGTCTCCTCTGGGGTGTACTCCGGCTCCGAGAGCAGTTCCTTGCGGACCACGTCGGTCCGGTAGAGTACGCCGTCGATCCGGTCGGCGACCGTCTCCGCGACGGTCGTCTTGCCCACGCCGGGCAGTCCGCAGGTGACCGCGAGGGTGCGCGACGCTGTCATCGTGTGCTGGCAGTGTCCGCTCGCCTGCCTACCGTCCAGTCACCGCCACTCACCTCGGCGTCCGTCGTCGTCCGTCGCCAGGGGACCACGCCTCGTACCATCCTGTCGGTGTACGGCACGCAAGCGGCCACTATCAATGTGGGCGATCCGCGCTCACCGTCGCCGCGGTGCCGACCCCAGGCCCGCCCTCGGGCCAGGGCGACTCAGTCATCCGGCGCGTCTCTCGTGGCGTCCTCGGGTGGCTCCGGAGCGCCGGCGACCAGTTCGCCCACGAACGCCCCGAGAAACACCCCGACGAACGAGGGGATGACGAAGTACACCGACGCGACCACGACCAGCGCGATGACCACCACGGAGGCGCCGAGGGCGATAGCAACCACGACGGCGACCACCACGAGTCGGATCGTCGCCTGGACGACCTGGCCCGCGGCCAGCGCCTCGCCGACAGGGACCAGAAGCCCCAGGGCCGCGAGCAGTGCGAACGTCGCCATCGACGGGATCACGAGACCGATCGCCATCTCCGAGCGGTAGTCGTCCCCGGTGGGCAGGGGTACTCCAGCCATTCCCCGCGAAACCGCCTTCGTCGCGCGCCGGTCGGTCAGGGGAAAGGCGAAGCCGGCGACGGTGCCGACCACCAGCGTCGCCCCAGCGGCCACCAGAAACGGCTCGTTCGTCACCTCGTCACGGACCGCGAGCGGGAGCAGGCCACCGGAGCCGAACACCACGTCGAACAGTCGCAGTGGCCCGACGAACAGCGACCCGACCACCACCGCCGCCACGACCAGTCCGAACACCAGTCCGAAGTCCTCCGCCGGCGACGACGCATCGTCGTCAGCGTCGTCGGTGTCTCCGTCCCCACCGTCCGGTCCCCCTTGGGCCGCAGCGACTGCCCGAGCGAGGTCCTCGGCGTCACCCTCGTCGTCGACGTCTGCGAGGGCGTCTGCCAGCGCGGACGCTCCGCCGCCGTCGTTCTCGCCCCTACCGCCGTCGCCGCCGCCACCGTCGTCCCCGAACCGCCCCTCGAAGGCGTCCGCTCGGTCGTCGTCCGGTGACATAGTTCGGGATCACCACCCAACCGAATAAAACCCACGCCGGACCGGACGAGGGCGGTCGGCAGACGTAGACGGCGGAGTGTCGCCCGGTCCCACGGTGTTTTACTAATCCACGGGAAGCCTCGTGGCTCGACCCCGAGGCGGTTCACCTGGTGTCGGCCACGGACCGGGTCGCCGACCGTGACTCCAGTTCGAAGGTGTCGATGTAGCCGTCTGCCCAGAGGTGAGCCATCACCACCTGCCCGTAGAAGCCGAC
>CAZQHW010000044.1:8953-16851 GCA_964593395.1 uncultured Halobacteriales archaeon | reverse complement strand
CCATCGACGGCAACAGCACCGTCTGGTCGTCGTCGGTGATGATGTCCGCCGACTCCGCCATGAACGTCACCCCGCAGAACACGACGTAGGGGGCGTCCGCGCTCGCTGCCTCCGTCGAGAGTCCGTACGAGTCGCCGACGAAGTCGGCGTGCTCGACTATCTCCTCGCGCTGGTAGTTGTGCCCGAGAACGACCACGTCGTCGCCCAACTCCTCGAGGGCCGCCTCGATGCGCTCGGTGCGCTCCTCGCGGTCGAGGTCGCGGTACCTGGGCGGTAGCCGCTCCAAGTTGTCGTACTTGAACAGGCTCAGGTCCGTCTCGATGTCCGCTGTCTCCATTCGTGGCATCGTCTCTGTCCCAGCCTACGGACTCGAGTATTGAAAAGAATTTTTCTTCAATAGGGGGTTCGACAGAAGATGCGTTCGCTGTTCGGTATTGTGTGGTCGAACGAGGGCTGAGTTGGATATCGAAGACTGTTTACCCACAATAGCGGGGGACGGCGACGATCGGCGTGGGTCAGCGCTCGTAGACGACCGCGCCGTCGACGACGGTCGTCGCCACGTCGACTTCGTCGATCGCGTCGGTCTCCCACGGTGACGCCTCGAGAACCACCAGGTCTGCGCGTTTGCCGGTCTCGACGGTGCCCATGCGGTTCTCGTCGAAGCCGGCGCGGGCGGCGCCCAGCGTGTAGGCCCGCAGCGCCTCGGTGACGGAGAGACGCTGGCGCTCGTCGCGGGCGGTGACCGCGTGGTGCACCCCCAACAGCGGGTCCATCGGCATGCAGTCGCTGCCGAAGGCGAGGTCGACGCCCGCCTCCAGGGCGTCACGGAAGCGGTTGGAGCCCCGACTGCGCTGTTCGCCCAGTCGGGTGTCGTACAGGCCGCCCTCGTCGGCCCACCGCAGGAAGTTCGGTTGCATGCAGGCGACCACGCCCGCCTCGGCCATTCGCCGGAGATGGTCGTCCGTGGCGAGTTCGACGTGTTCGATCCGGTGCCGGGGCTCCTCGCGCACGCCGGTCAGCGGACCGCCGTCGCCGGCGCTCTCTCCGTCGCCGGCGTCGTCGGTCGCCGCCTCGAACGCCGACACCGCCGCCTCGATCGCCTCGTCGCCGATGGCGTGGGCACACACCTGCAGGCCGGCGTCGTGTGCCCGCTCGACCAGCGCGTCCAACTCGTCGGGGTCGACCACCCACTCGCCGGTCGCCGCTCCGTTTCCGTCTCCCTCGGCGTCGGCGTCCGCGTACGGCTCCGAGAGACGGGCGGTCCGGGCGCCGATCGACCCGTCGGTGAACGTCTTTATACCACCCACCTGGACGAACTCGCCGCCGCCGTTCGTCCGCATCCCCGTCTCGACCACGGCGTCGAGGTGGTCACTCCAGTAGTTCACCCGCACCCGCAGGTCCAGTTCGTCGCGGGCGGCCAACTCGCGGTAGACGCGTGGGGCGTGTGAGTTCCGGAGGAGTTCGTGGACGCCGGTGACGCCGAGTTCGTGCGCCCGGTCACGGGCCGCCTCGACCAGTCGCCGGGTGTCCTCGACGCCCGACGCCACGGCGTCGCGGACCACCCCGACGGCGTCCTCGACGACGACACCCGTCGCTCGACCGCCCGCCGTCCGGACGAGGTCGTCGGGCATCTCCCCACGGAGGCGGTCCAGCGCGACCGCGTTCAGCGAGGCGGTGTGCATGTCCACCCGGTAGGCGGCAACGGGCCGGTCCTCGCTGACGGCGTCGAGGTCCTCCCGGGTGAGATACCGCGACTCGGGCCAGTCGGACTCGTCGTAGCCGTAGCCAAGCACCCACTCGTCGTCCGTGTCTCGCGCCCGGTCGGCGAGGCGGTCCAGGGCGTCCTGCCGGTCCGTCGCCCCGGAGAGGTCGGCGTGGACGAGGTACTTGCCGGCGCTTTCCATGTGCGTGTGGGCGTCGACGAAGCCCGGCAACAGGACGCGACCGTCGAGGTCCACCACGCGGGTGTCGACGCCCTCGAGAAAGTCCACCTCGTAGTCCGGGCCGACGCGAACGATCTCCCCGTCGCGGACGGCGACGGCCTCGGCGGTCGGGTCACCCGGCGTGAGGGTGTGTACCTCCCCGTTCCGGAGGACGAGGTCGGCTTGGTCGGTCATGTTCGGTCCCCGGGCGCGCCCGACAAAACCGTTCGGGGCCCGAGTTCATGTCTGCGGGCGCTCCAGGCGGGTGACGTGACGATGCTACAGGTCCACGACGGCCACGGGGGGACGGTCGTCGGGACGGTCGACGTCGACGGCACGCTGGAGACCGACGACCCCGCGCTGCGGGAGCGCTACGAGGACCTCACGCAGACGACGAGCGACGGCGACACGATCGTGCCGTACACCGACCCCGAGGTGGAGGACGACGGCACACGCGCGACGACGACAGTGTACGTCCGCGCCGGGGACCCGGAGTTCCTGCGAGCCGTCGCGGCGGCACTCGGCGGCCGGTGGGTCGGTGAGGCCGACGAGGGTTCGCTGCCGCCGCTGGACCCTGCGACGTACGACGGGGTCGACGCTGGCGAACTGTGGGGGGTCTCTCTCGGCGACACGGGCGACGGCGAGTGACCGGGACAAATGAGGGGGTCGCCGCCGACCGCAGCGCGACGAACCGAGTGTCGCGACACGCCGCGAGACCCCAACGGTTAGCAGTACCCGCCCCGAGCGGGCGGACATGACCGACGACGCCGACGCGGGAACGGACGCGGACACTGACACGGCCGACCAGACGGAGCGACTCCGCGAGCGTCTCAGGACCGGCGACGTACGACTCCACGAACTCGAACAGCACGCCGACCCGGACACCGCCGCGGAGACTCGCCGTGCGTACCTCGCGAGCGAGACCGGCGCGGACCTCTCCGCGCTGGGCGAGCACGGCCTCGACGCCGCCGAGGCGGAGTCGAACGTGGAGAACATGATCGGCGCGGCGGCGGTGCCCATGGGCGTCGCCGGCCCGGTGCCGGTGGACGGCGAGACGACCGACGGCACGGCGGAGCGGTACCTCCCGCTGGCGACGACCGAGGGCGCGCTCGTGGCGAGTGTCAACCGTGGGCTGGCGGTGATCCGGGCCGCGGGCGGCGCGACGGTGCGGATCGTCGACTCGGGGATGACCCGTGCGCCGGTGTTCCGCACGGCGGGGGTAGCAGAGGCCGCGGAGACCGTCGAGTGGGTGCGCCGGAATCAAGGGCGCCTGCGCGAAGCGGCGGAGGCGACGACGAGTCACGGCGAGTTGCTGGACGTGGATCCCTACGTCGTCGGCGACGCGGTGTACCTGCGGTTCGTCTACGACACGAAGGACGCGATGGGAATGAACATGGCCACGATCGCGACGGAGGCGGCCAGTGAGGTGGTCGAGAGCGAGACGCCCGCCGACCTCGTGGCGCTGTCGGGCAACCTCTGTACGGACAAGAAGCCGGCGGCGATCAACGCAGTGGAGGGTCGCGGACGGACCGTCGTGGCGGACGTGGAGTTGTCCGCCGAACTGGTTCGTGATCGGCTCGGCACACGACCGACGGCGATGCGGGAGGCAAACACCCGCAAGAATCTAGTCGGCAGCGCGAAGGCGGGCAGTCTGGGGTTCAACGCCCAGGCGGCGAACGTCGTTGCGGCGGCCTTTCTCGCGACGGGCCAGGACGAGGCCCAGGTCGTCGAGGGCGCGAACGCGATCACCACGGTCGAGGTGCGCGAACCGGGTGCAGACGAGGGTAACGAGCCCCGTCTGTACGCCAGCGTGAGCCTGGCGAGCCTGGAGGTGGGGACCGTCGGCGGCGGAACCGGCCTGCCCACACAGCGGGCGGCTCTGGAGGCGATGGGTGTCGCGGGCGGCGGCGACCCACCGGGGTCGAACGCCGACGCCCTCGCGGAGACGATCGCGGCGGGGGCACTCGGCGGCGAACTGTCCCTGCTCGCGGCGCTGTCCTCGCGACACCTCGCGGCCGCCCACGAGCGACTCGGGCGGTGACCGCCACGCCGGGGGTCCCGAACGACCGGGCCCGACTGCCCCCGTTTCGCTGCCCGGCGTAACGTTCGGATCCCCTGACGGAACACCGCCGACGGGGGCGATCGCCCGTTAGTTTCATACGTTCGGCGTCGGTATCGAAAGTGAACGACAGTGTCGAACGACGGGGTAGACCGGTCGGCGGAGCGAGGCGCGTCCGAGGTGGTCGGCGTCGTCCTCCTGTTCGGGTTGGTGACTGTCGGTGTCGGGTTGCTCATCGTCTCCGGCACCGCCTTGCAGGACGAGATAAGCGACGAGAGTCGACTGACGACGATGGAGGTGACGATGTCTGAACTCAACTCGGAACTGTCGACGCTCGTGTACCAGCAGGACGTCGACCTGACCCGCCTCGAGTTCCCATCGCCCGACGACAAGGGCCGCATGGAGGTCCGAGAGGACGTCACCAGGGTCAACATAAGCCTCAACGGGAAGTCGTACTGCTCGGCGACGGTCGAGATGGGGACGATCGCCTACGTGGACCCGGACGGGACCGAACTCGTGTACGAGGCGGGTGGTGTCTGGCGGATCCCCGGCGAGGAGGCGGACGCGAGCGCCCCGGACACCGTGTTGCAGGTCCAGCAGCCGAGTCTCCAGTACAACGGCCGGAACGTCTCGATGACCGCCACGCACATCCGGGGTGACTTCGCCAGCAGCGGCGGCATACAGGCGGTGAAGGACGTGTCCGAGTCGGTCGACCGCACGAACGAAACCGAGTACGACGTGTTGCAGACGAGTGACCCGACACTCGGTGAGTGCTGGCGGGTGAACGCCTCGGCCGCCGGGCGACAGTCCGACTTCTCCGACATCCCCGAGGACGTTCGCCTGTACATCAACGTCACCAGTCCGTACCACGAGGGGTGGGCCGAGCACCTCGAGCGGGAGTTCGCCGACGACTTCGCCAGTTCGGAGGCGCGGATCGTCGACCGTGGCGACGGCGACACCACCGTCGGCGTGGTGCTGTACGACGAGGACGTCGGCGGCTTCGACCACGACGGCGACGGCATCCCCGCCGACGCGGACAACTGCCCGCTACAGTTCAACCCAACCCAGCAGAACACGGACTACGACCCATCGGTCAACGACGGTGACACGGTCGGCGACGAGTGCGACCCCGACGACGACGACGACGGCTTCCCCGACGACCCGCGGGACCCGGACAACGTCGACCCGAGCGACGTCAGCAGTCCCAGCGGCGACTACTACGCCGACCCGGCCAACTGGACGAAGGGCGACGTCGGCGCGTACCCCAACGGGACCGGTCGCGCCGACGACCCGCTGGGCAACCTGAACGACAACGAGGCGGAGTACACCACCGACGTCTACCCCGACGAGCCCCGCAGTCCACCCCGCAACGAGTCGATGTACGGGCTCCCCCCGGCCGACAACTGTCAGAAGACGTACAACCCCGAGCAGCGCAACTGGGACGGCGACACCGTCGGCAACCGCTGCGAGGAGAACTCGGCGCTGCGGGACGCGGACGGCGACGGCCAGTCCGACCCCCGTGACACCTGCACGAAACACTACAACCCGCCCCGGCCGCGGGCGGACTGGGTGGTCAACGCCAGCGAGGACTCCCAGAAGTGGACCGACCAGCCAAACGCCGACTACGCGGACGAGGCGACCTCGCTGGCGGGCAACGCCACACACCCGCCGCCGATGGGCGACGCCTGTGACCCCGACGACGACGGCGACGGCGTCCTCGACCCCTGGGAGACCGGCGCCTCACGGGGCAAGGGCAACGTCGTTCCCCCCACCGCCGCGAGCGGCGACAACTGTCCCCGCGTCCACAACCCCGCCCAGCGAAACCTCGACGCCGGACAGTCCGGCTGGCACGGCCGCGGCGACGCCTGCGACACCGATATCGACAACGACGGCTACGAGAACCCCGAGGGGCTGACGGGTCCGGAGCCGACGCCGAACGGCAGCTACGAGGACGAGTGCCCGTTTCTCGCCGCTAACGCGGGCCCGACCGGCAGCGAGAACGGCACCTACCAGGGGTGTCCGGAGGAGTGGGAGCAAATAAAGGACAACAACCCCGACCGCGCGTTCCCCGGCAGCGTCGGCGACCCGGACGGCGACGACTACAACGATGACGGCACCCGGGACAGGTGGAAGAACCCGCCGTACGCCTGGGACGAGCCCTGGGAGGACGACACCGCCGAGCGGGCCGGGGCGGTCGGTCTACGGTGTGACAGCCACGACACGCCCGACCGGGTGCCCGATAAGTACGAGGGCGACCCGTACGGGCTGTTCGTCGACCGCGACAACGCCACGAACTACTACGACCGCGACGACAACGGCGTCGGACCGTGCTACCCCAGTCCGCCCGTCCGGTACCCCGACCCCGAGGACTCCGGACTCGGCTCCTCGGCGCTCAACCTCCGGGTGATCGTCTTCGAGATCGAGTCCAACGACTAGCGCGTCGCCGACCGCCAAGCCCGCAGGTCGAGCACCTCGCCGTCAACCGCGTCGTCGTCGTGGGTCGCCGCCCAGACGAACATCTCCGCTATCTCCTCCGGGTCCCGTCCCGGCCCGCCGGACAGTCCCGTCTCGACCTGCCCGGGGTCGACACAGCCCACGACGGCGTCGGTGTCGGCGGCGAACTGCCGCATCACCGCCTCCGCGCCCGCCTTCGACACCGCGTACGACCCCGTTCCCGGCGTCGGGTTGCGGGCCACCGGTCCCGTCGTGACCAGCATCCGGCCCCCATCCGTGAGGTGGGGCAGCGCCTCCTGCAGCGTGGCGAACACGCCCCGGACGTTCGTCCGCATGTGGTCGTCGAACGCCGCGTAGGAGTCCTCGTCGACCGGCGTCTCGCCGGGGTTGCCGTGGTACACCCCCGCGTTCGCCACCACCAAGTCGATACCGTCGCCCTCTCGGGCGGCGATCTCCATCAGTCGCTCGACGTCGTACTCGTCGCGGACGTCCGCACGGACGCCGTGGAACTCCCCGTCCTCGATCGCGTTCTCGACCGTGTCGGCGTCTCGCGCACACCCGACGACGGTCATTCCCTCCGCCGCCAGCGCGTCTGCGACTGCCCGCCCGATGCCCCGGGACACACCCGTGACGACTGCCGTTCCGTCCATATCTGGACTCGGAGACGGGGGTACTTTAGTGCGACCTTCGGAGTCCTCAGCGTGGCCCCCTGGCGGTCCCTCTCGCAGGGCGACAAACGAGAGCAGCGAACTGCAGGCGTCCCCGGGGTCCGGTACGGCGGGTCCGCCGTCGAGCGATCACCACGTCACGCACCCCCTCACGACCACCACGAACGACACCGGCGAGTGGCGGCCGGAGAGACGGCTTTTTATCCGTTCGTCACCGACGATCGAACATGAACAGAGAGCGGTCCGTGACGGTGATCGGCGGCGGGTTCGGTGGGCTGTCGACGGCCTCGTACCTGGCTGACCGTGGGTTCGACGTGGACATCGTCGAGCGCAACGAACAGGTGGGTGGTCGCGCCAGCCGCCTCGAAAAGGACGGGTTCACCTTCGACATGGGGCCGTCGTGGTACCTGATGCCCGACGTGTTCGAGCGCTACTTCTCGCACTTCGACCGCTCGCCCGAGGAGTTCTACGAACTGGAACGGCTCGACCCACACTACCGCATCTTCTTTAAAGACGGCGACCAGGTGGACATCCCCGCCGACCTCGAGAAGGCAAAGGAGGTGTTCGAGTCCTACGAGGACGGCGCCGCCGAAGCTCTGGAGGAGTACCTCGAGGAGGCGAAGTACACATACGAGGTGGGAATGGAGAACTTCGTCTACGAGGACCGCTCGCGGTTCCGTGACTTCATCGACCCGTCGCTGGCCCGGTACGCGAACGGGATCAACCTGGTCGGGACGATGCAGGACCACGTCGAGGACTACTTCGACCACCCCAAACTCCAGCAGATCATGCAGT
>CAZQHW010000044.1:0-8943 GCA_964593395.1 uncultured Halobacteriales archaeon | reverse complement strand
GCTGGTGTTTCTCGGCGGGTCGCCGAAGAACACGCCGGCGCTGTACAACCTGATGAGTCACGTCGACTTCAACCTCGGCGTCTACTACCCGCAGCCAGTCACCGCGGAGTCCGACAGCGGCGGAGTCGGCACCGTCGTCGACGCCTTCCGCTCGCTCGCCGAGGACCTCGGCGTGGACATCCACACGAACGAGCCGGTCACCGGCATAAAGGGGCGCCGCGGCGGGTTCAAGGTGGAGACCGAGCACGGCCACTACCTGCCGGACGTCGTCGTCTCGAACGCCGACTACGCCCACACCGAACGCGAGTTACTGCCGCCGGAGAAGCAGTCCCTCGACGACGACTACTGGGACGACCGCACGTACGCTCCCTCGGCGTTTCTCATCTACATGGGCGTCGAAGGTGACGTCGACGAGTTGGCTCACCACTCGCTCGTGTTGCCGACGGACTGGGAGCCACACTTCGACCAGATATTCGAGGACCCACAGTGGCCCGACGACCCCGCGTACTACCTGTGTGTGCCGTCGGACACCGACGACGCCGTCGCCCCCGAGGGCCACAGTAACCTGTTCGTCCTGGTGCCGATCGCCGCGGGCCTGGACGACGACGAACAGACCCGCCAGGAGTACCGCGACCTGATACTCGAAGACATCGCCGAGAACACTGGCGTCGACCTCCGGGACCGCTTGGTCGTCGAGGAGACGTTCACCATCTCGGACTTCGCCGACCGCTACAACGCCGAGCGCGGGACGGCACTGGGCATCGCGCACACGCTCGACCAGACTGCCGCCTTCCGGCCCTCCCACCGCGCAAAGGGCGTCGACGGACTGTACTACGCCGGCTCGTACACCACGCCCGGCATCGGCGTACCGATGTGTGTCATCAGCGGCGAGGTGACCGCAGACATGGTCTGCGAGGACGAGGACGTCCCCGTCGAGCCCCGCTCGAAGGCCGTCGCCTCGCCGGAGACGATCACCTCCCTGTTCCGCTGACCGGGAATACTTGTAAGCCCAGATCCGAACCTCAACACGAATGGCGACCGCGGACGCCGACACAGACACAGACCCCGAGACCGACCCCGACCCCGACACGGAGGCGGGGACCGGTGCTGGAGCGGACACCGCGAGCGTAAGCGCCGAGCAAACCACTCGCCAGGGTGGAGCCCTCCGGACGAGGGCGGCGTACCTGTTCAAACTCTCCCGCCCGCGGTTCTGGCTGTACCTCGCCGGTCCAGTGATAGTCGGGGTCACCTACGCCGCGAGTTCCCCGGCGGACCTGTTCACGCCGACGACGCTCGCGCTGTTCGCGTACTTTCTGTTGCCCGCGAACGTCTACCTCTACGGTGTCAACGACATCTTCGACCAGGACGTCGACGAGGACAACCCGAAAAAAGAGGAGCGCGAGGTGCGCTTCCAGGGCCAGGAGTTCGTCGTCGCCGCCGTCGTCGTCACGGGCCTGGGAATCGCGGCGCTGGTGCCGTTGGTGCCGGCGGCGGCGTACCCCTGGCTCGGCGCCTACGTCCTGTTGGCGACCGAGTACAGCGCCCCGCCGCTGCGGTTCAAGACGACGCCGTTTCTTGACTCGGTGTCGAACGGCCTGTACGTGTTGCCCGGGGTGGCAGCCTTCACCGCCGTCGCCGGGTCTGCACCCCCACTCGCGGCCGTCGTCGGCGGGTGGCTGTGGACGATGGCGATGCACACCTTCTCGGCGATCCCGGACATCGAACCCGACCGCGAGGCGGGTATCAGGACGACCGCGACCGTTCTCGGACAGGACCGCACCTACGCCTACTGCGGACTGCTGTGGGTGTTCGCGGCCGCCGGCTTCTGGCTCATCGACTTCCGACTGGGCGTGGCGATGCTTCTGTACCCCGCCTTTCTCAGCGGGATCGCCCTCTCGAGGGTCGACGTCGACCGCGCGTACTGGTGGTACCCCGCGCTGAACACCGTCGTCGGCGCGCTGTTGACGATGGGCAAACTGTGGACGATCACGAATGTCTGACGGCTCCGCCACGGCGGGTGAGGAGCCGTTCGACCCCCGCGACGAGGCCAGCACACCGCCGGGAGCGGTCGACTCCGCGCCAGCACCAGCCACCGCCCGCGACGGCGTCGAGCGGCTCCGCTCGGAGGGGTGGAATCGCCCGCTCGTCGAGACCACTCTCGACGCTCTCGTGCGGGAGAACCGCTTCACGATCGCCGTCGTCTTTCCGCTGTTTGGCGCCGTGTTGCTGGTCGCCAGCAACGAGAGCCTGTTGCCGGCGCCGCTGTCGTACAACGCCGCGCTCATCCTGTTTGGCACCGCCGTCATGCGACTGCCGCTGGTCGTCGGACTGCTCCCGGTGTCCGGCCGGCGGGTGGCCGCCGCCGTCGTCGCCCTCACCGCCTACGCCTACGGGATCGAACTCGTCGGCGTCACGACCGGGTGGCCGTACGGCGAGTTCCAGTACGGCATCGACCTGGGGCCGATGATCGAGGGGAAGGTTCCCGTCGGCCTGCCGGTGTTCTTTCTGCCGCTGGTGTTGAACGCCTACCTGCTCAGTCTGTTGCTTCTGGGCGACCGGGCGCGCTCGCTGGCGTTGCGACTCGGGGTGACCGTCGCCGCCGTGCTGGCGATCGACCTCGTTCTCGACCCCGCCGCCGTGGCGATCGGCTTCTGGGAGTACCTGCCGCCGGGCCCGTACCACGGCGTCCCCGCCTCGAACTACGCCGGGTGGGTGCTCTCGGGCACGATCGCCGTCGCCGTCTTCGATCTCGCCTTCGACCGGGCGGCGCTGCGAACACGACTCGCGGAGTGTGAGTTCATGCTCGACGACATGGTGAGTTTCGTTCTCCTGTGGGGGGGGATCAACGCCCTGTACCTCCAGGCGGTGCCCGCGGGGATCGCCCTCGCCCTCGCCGCCGGCCTCGTCCGCACCGACCGCTTCGACTTCGCGGTGTTCGGCGGGCGCCTCGCCCGTCTGGCCGAGGGGTGAGGCCACGACGGGACGACTCCGCACGTGTCGCGGTCTGCCCCCGATCAGACGACCAGGTCGGTGTGGTAGTCGGTGAGGTTCTCGTAGCCGTTCTCGCGCACGACGACGAGGTCCTCGACTCGCATCCCGCCGTGGGCGGGGTCGTACAGGCCGGGTTCGATCGTGATCACGTGGCCGGGTTCCAGGTCGCCGCCGTCGGGGGAGACCCTGGGGCCTTCGTGGACGTCCAGGCCGACGCCGTGGCCGGTGGAGTGGATGAAGCCGGTCTCCGCCTGCGGGTTCGACCGTAGCGTGTCGTACCCGCGCTCCTCGTACACGTCACAGACGGCGTCGTGGACCGCCTCGCCCGTGGTGCCCGGTTCCAGCGCCTCGAAGGCGGCCTCCATCGCCGCGAGGGTGTCCTCGTGGCGCTCTCGCACGGCGTCGCTGGGCTCGCCCACGACGAACGTCCGAGTCATGTCGGCGTGGTACTTGCTCGCCTTTGACCGCGGGAAGATGTCGATCACGATCGGCTCGTCCGCCGGTAGCGGGCCACTCCCGCGGTCGTGCGGGTCAGCGCCGTCTGCACCGCCGGCGACGATCGTCTCGTCCAGTGCACAGCCGTGTTCTAGCAGCGTCGTCTCGATGACGGTCTTGACCCGCTCGCTCGTCAGCGGTTCGCCGTCGTGGTGCAGCGTGCCGTCCTCGACGGTCGCCGCCCGCAGGAGTTCCTCGGCGGCGTCCATCGCCCGCTCGTTCGCCGCCTGTGCGGCGCGGACGTGGTCGACCTCGCGGTCGGTCTTTGTCGCGCGAATCTCCCTGACGACGCCCTCGGTTTCCACCTCGACGGTGACTCCCTGCTCGCGCAGCCCCTCGGCCGTTCCGAGCGGGAAACTCTCCGGCACGAGCACGCTCTCGACGCCTGCCCCGTCGCCGTCGGGGCCGACACTCGCGAGAAACGCGGCGAGCACCCGGTGTTTCGCCTCGCGGGGACCGTACTCGGCGGCAACATCGCGGTAGTCGAACTCCGAGTTCCGTTCGACGGTGTCCGCACGGCTCTCGGAGCGGGCGCGGCCGTACTCCATCCCGGAGACGAGCAGGTGGGTCCCCCCCGGCGTGACCAGCGTGCTGAACGGGTCGGGCGCGTCGAACCCCGAGACGTACCGCTGGTCGGAGTCGTCACTGTCGTCGTAGACGAGGTAGCCGTCCGCGCCCACCTCCTGGAGTCGGTCCGCGATGGCGGACAGGTCCGGGTCGTGCTCCGGTTCCGCGCTCCGTGTCTCGGCGTCGCTCATAGAGCGGTTCAGGCGGGCCGGCGTACAAAAGCCGTCGGGTCCACCTCGTCCGGGTCGTCCGGCCGGCGTCTCGGGCGTTCTCGCTGCCGTGGTGACGACGCGAAAAGCCCCTCTGCCCGCTGGTCTCGAACGGGACTGTCGCCGACGAGACTGCCCAGAAAGCCTCCGCCCCCCGCGACCGCTACCTCGTCTCTCGCGTGGGACCGCTCCCTTCGGTCACGCTCCGCGCGCCCCTCGCCCGGCGGTAGCGTCCGGTCGCCTGCTGTGGGTCGTCGGCGCGTGCGGCGCCGGCAACGCCGAGAGCGTCGCAGATCACCGACTCGGATCCGAGTGCAACTGATGAGAGCGTGCTGAGGGGTCTGACTCCCACGCGTCAGGATCGAACTCACCCCTCGCCGATCACGACGACGTCGACGGTGTGCTCGTCGACGAGTCGCACGCGGTCACCGATCCGCTCGCGGACGGTCACACGCCACTCCTCCAGAGCCGCCTCGTGTCGCTGTCGGTGGCGCTCCCGGGTGTACTCGGCGTCGGGGTCGGCCCGCAGGTCGTCGGCGGTGTCGTCCGGCGTCGGCAGCGGCGGGGCGTCGTTTACGAGTCGTTCGGGCGGCACCGCCACCGTGCCGTCGTCGACCCCCTGGTCGAGGTGGATACGAGCACGCATCCGACCGCTAAACGGCGGGGTGACCCGGAGCACCGCCCGCCCGTCGGCGCTGCCCCGGCGGTTCGTCTCCAGGGCGGCGACCACGTCCTCGGCGTGGACCGCGACGGCGCGCACCCGACGCGGCTCCGTCTCGCCGGTGTCGGACGGTCGTCTCTCCGGGGCGTCGTCGCCCCGCTCGCGGCCACCGTCCCCGTCCTCGCCGTCGGTCACGCCCGCACTATCACGGGCCGGCCACAAAACCGCCCCGTCTCCGTGACTGGTTTGTGTCGCCCTCGCGAGCGTCGTCCATGGACGCCCGTATCGACCCCTCGACGGTGGGCGGAACCGTCGACGCCCCGCCCTCGAAGAGTTACACGCACCGGGCACTGCTGGCGGCGGCCTACGGCGACGGCGCCCGCGTCGAGGCACCCCTCGTGAGCGCCGACACCCGCGCCACCGTCCGGGCAGTCGAGGCCTTTGGCGCCGACGTTCGCCCGGTCGACGGCGACCCCTCGACGGAGGAGCAAGCCAGCGACGAGAGGGCGATCCCCACCGACACCACCCGACTCGCTGTCGACGGCGTCGGCGGACGACCCGCGGTGCCCGCAGACGTGGTCGACTGCGCGAACAGCGGGACGACCCTGCGGTTGGTGACCGCGACCGCCGGCCTGGCGGACGGGACGACGGTGCTCACCGGCGACGAGTCGCTGCGCTCGCGACCGCAGGGCCCGCTCCTGTCCGCCCTGGCGTCGCTCGGCGGACGGGCAGAGAGCACCCGCTCGAACGGCCAGGCACCGCTCGTGGTCGGCGGGCCGATCGAGGGCGGCCGCGTCGCGATCCCCGGCGACGTCTCCTCGCAGTTCGTCACTGCCCTGCTGTTTGCCGGCGCCCGGACGGACGACGGCATCAGCGTGGCGCTGGAGACCGAACTGAAGTCCGCGCCGTACGTCGCGATCACCCGCGAGGTGCTCGACGCCTTCGGGGTGGACACCCGCCACACCGGGGAGGGCTTTGCGGTCGGCGGCGACCAGGCCTACCGGCGCGGGGACCCCTACGTCGTCCCCGGTGACTTCTCCTCGGCGTCGTACCTGCTCGCTGCCGGCGCGGTCGCCGCGCCCGACGGTCTCCAGGTCGAGAACCTCCGCCCGGGACCGCAGGGCGACGCGGCGATCGTCGACGTACTCGACCGGATGGGGGCGTCGGTCGAGTGGGACCGCGACGCCGGGCGGGTCGAGGTAAGGCGCACCCCGCTCTCGGGCACCGCGGTCGACGTTGGCGACACGCCGGACCTGTTGCCGACGGTGGCTGCCCTCGGCGCTATCGCCGACGGCGAGACGCGGGTCGAGAACTGCGAGCACGTCCGCTACAAGGAGACCGACCGGGTGGCGGCGATGGCGGCCGAACTCGACCGCCTGGGCGCCACCGTCGAGGAGCGCCCCGACACCCTGATCGTCCACGGCGGCGAGTCGGACCTGGCGGGAACCCGCGTGGACGCCCGCGGCGACCACCGCCTGGGAATGGCGCTGTCGGTCGTCGGACTCGTCGCCGAGGGACCGACCACCGTGGCGGGGGCCGAACACGTCGCCGTCTCGTTCCCGGGCTTCTTCGAGACGCTGGCGGATCTCGGGGCGAGCGTCGACCTCTTGGGTCAGAACTGACCGGCGGACACCGCTTGGCCGTGACTCACCCGTCGCTGCCGCGACCGTCGCCGTCCCCGTCCGATTCTCCGTCGGCACCCGTCGTCACGCTGTCGTCGGCGTCATCTCCACCCCCACCGTCCGTCCGGTCCTCTCGTCCGTCTCCCGCACTCGGGTCGGTGGTCCCGCCCCAGCGCAGTCCCGCAGGGCGGACGTCGTCGACGGTCTCCGGGGTCGTCGGTGGGTCGAACACGTAACACACGTCCTCGCGGGCGACCAGACAGCGACCGCTGCTGGCGTCCTCGACGACCCGGGCGTCGGTGTCGATGGCGAGGTCGACCAGGCCCTGCAGTGACTCGACACGAACGTACTCGCTACAGACAGCGTCCTCCCCGGATTGGACTGTCGTGATCCAGTCGTCGAACTCACGACGGGTCGACTGGTACGCCAGCCACTCCCGTTCGGACTCGTCGACGGTCAGCCACCGCTTGTACCGGCCGACGAGCAGGCCCAGCGTGGCGACAGCACCGGCGACCAGCATGACTGGACCACCGACCCGTTCCAACGTCCCCGGTGGGACCGTGACGGAGACGGTTCGCGTCCGGGTGTCACCCCGTGTGACCCGTCCCGGGTCGTCGACGCGGTAGACGCCGGCGTCGAACGTGACGTTCAGCGGGTACGTCCGCTCGACGTCGACGGGTCGACCGTTGCGGGTTCCCTCCGCGGCGACCCGGGCCTCCACGAACATCTCCGTGTCACCGGTGGTGACCCCGAGTTGCTCCTCGGTCGCCGCCGCCTCTGCCTGGGCCGCGCTCACGTTCCACGAGAACGGTACCTCGACCGACTCGCCAGGCGACAGCGAGTCGACCCGCTCGACGGCGAGTTCCTCCTCATCGCGCCAGAGTACGGTCTCCTCGTCGTCCTCGCCGACGACGGACCGCGTGACCAGCACCACCCTCGTCTCCACGTCGAGTGACCCGCCGTCGCTCGCCTCGTAGGAGTAGTCGAACTGCCCGTCGAGAACGGGCGTGGCCTTTAGAAAGTACGTCGAGCGGTTCGTGAGCACCGTCCCGGCCTCGAACGGCCCGGCGCTCTCGAGGACCTCGGCACGGTGGTCGAACGTCCCGACGGACTCCCAACTCGCCCCCTGTCGCGTCTCGGAACGGGTGTCCGTACCGAGGTACGCGTCCGCGGTCAGCAGTCCGCCGACGGCGACGACCACCACACCGACCACCACGAGCGCCAGGAACCACCGGTCGAGCCGGTCCCGGACAGTGACGGCGCGACGCCCCCCCAGCATCCGATCACGTACATTTTGCGAGAACAGATAGTCGTTTTGAATTACACTACTGGGTCACCGTAACCGGGCGAGGAGGCGTCGTAGCCAGGAGGGGCCGTCCCGCGACCGGGAGCGGACCCGGCCAGTGCCGACGAGGCGGACGCCGAGGAGGTAGAAGGGGACGCCGAGCACGGCGTCGACGGCGATTACCGGGAGCCAGGGGTGGACCCCGTACAGCGCGTCGATCACCCCGGTCGGGAGCACGGCGAGGTACCGGTGCTCGACGACGTACCGGCGGTAGAACCCCGTCTCCTCGGGGGCGCGCAGCGTCACCGCAGTCGTCGCCGTCTCGCCGGGACCCACGCGCTGGCGACGCGGCTCGACGGCGACGCCCTCGCTGGCGGGTTCGACGTAGCTCACCACCGGGAGGGTGCCGCCGTTGCCGACGGGGTACTCCAGGGTCGAGGACTCACCCGCCGGCACGACGGTCGGGCGCTCGGAGTCGAACTCCGCGCTGACGACGCCGTACTCCTGGGTGCCGGCGGGGACGACCATCGCGGCGGTCGCCGCCAGCACGAGCGCCGCCGCCATCGCGCCGACCACGAGTCGGGTGTCCCGTCCCGTCTCCCGGCGGCGGGCGTCCTCGCGGGAGCGTCGCTTCGTCGTCCGCTCGCGGTAGACGTCGACGGCGTACAGCCCCGCGCTGGCGACGAGCAGGAGATAGGCGAGTCCCTGCGCGCCGAGGAACGCCCGCGTGCCGAACAGGACGGCCAACTGCCGCTGCGTCCACGACAGCGTTTCACCGATCCCGGTGACGACCGTGCCGAGGTGCGGGATCGTGACCACCTGGCCGTTCACCTGCAGGGCCGTCGCGACGACCTGGGCGTCCTTCACCGGCGGTTCGCCGCCGTCCTGGTCGGTGAACGGGTTGGCGTCGCCCTTCGTGACGTACCCGCGCTCGGTCTCGCCGACGACGCGGTGGGTGGTGAGGCCGCCGCCCTGCACCGCTTCGGCCTCAAAGACGATCACGTCGCCGTCGTCGATGGGTCCAGCAAGCTCTGCTGGAATCGCGACGAACCCCTCCCCTGGCTCCAACGTCGGTTCCATACTCCCCGTCTCGACGTAGCTCAGGAGGACCGG
>CAZQHW010000043.1:0-16862 GCA_964593395.1 uncultured Halobacteriales archaeon | reverse complement strand
GGGTCGAACGACCCACTGCTCGCGTCCGTCCCGTCGACCGCGACCTCCGTCGGGAGCGGTCGTCCGTGGAACCGACTCGCGAGTTCGACACCGTACGCGCCGGTCATCCCGACCGCGACGAGGTCGTCCCGCCGGGCACGAGCGAGCGGACGGGCCGTGCAGAGACGGTCGGCACTGGAACAGACCGGCCCGACGACCGTCGTCGGCACGGCAGCGCGACCGGCCGCGTCGGCAGCCAGGTTCCGGACGGGGTGGCTCGTGTCGAACATCGCCGCCCGGGCGAGGGTGTGTAGTCCGGCATCGACGCCGACGAGCATCGGTGACCGGTCGGTCGGGTCGCCGGACTGGGGCGGTCTGACCGTGTTCACTCGCGTCAGTAGCACGCCCGCGTCCGCAACGAGATACCGGCCCGGTTCGACGACGACCTCGGCGTCGACGCCACGGACCGCCGACAGGACGACCTCGGCCGCGCGGTCCGGGTCCAGCGGCGCCTGTCGGGAGTCGTACGGGACGCCGAACCCGCCGCCGAGGTCGACGAAGTCGAGGTCAGCGGTCACGTCCGGGTCGTCGGCCCCGGCAGTCGAACCGCGAGTGTCGCCCGTGACTCGGCGCGCAAGGGCCCCGACGCGGTCCAGGGCGGCGGCGTGGGCGTCCAGGTCGTCGGGCAGGACCCCGGAGCCGACGTGGGCGTGGAGCCCGACGAGGTCGAACCGACGGGCAGCGTCGGCGAGAACCGCCGGTGCCGTCGACAGCGCGACCCCGAACCCCCGGTCGGTCCCGGTGACGACGCCGTCGTGATGACCGGTGCCGGCGTCGGGTCGGACGCGGACGGCCACCGGTCCGTCGTACCCACGTTCGGCGAGGCGGTCGAGGGTGTCACGCGCTCCGACAGTAACTGCCGCCGGCCCGTCCGTCTCCCGCTGGTACCGGAGCACCGCCGCGAGGTCCTCGGACGGCGGGTTGACCGCGGTGTACTGGACCGCACCGGGCGGGAACCCGGCCTCGCGGACGGCCACGAGTTCGGCCGCAGACGCCACCTCGACGCCGGCATCCATCGCCTGTAGCGTCCCGAGGACCGCCGGAGAGAGGTTCGCCTTCGCCGCGTAGCGGACGCGAACCGTGTCGGGAGACCGCTCGAACCGACCGTCCGAGCGCGCGACGCGCCGGAGTGCCACACGGAGCCGTCGGTAGTTCGCCCGGACCCGGTCGACGTCGAGAACGTACAACGGCGTCCCGTAGTCGGTCGCGACCGCCCGGAGCGCGGCGGCGTCCCAGTCCTCGAGACGGCGCACGGGCGACGCGGTCGAGGCGGCGGTCACGAGCGCAACACCGCCTCGCGTTCGACGGCCGCGACGGTGTCGGCCCCGAGTTCGGTCGCGACGACCGCCGGCTTCAGCGTCCGGTCCGGAAGCAGGTCGCCGCCCTCGGCCTCGGTGAGCGAGGAGGGAACGTACCGCGCGACGGCCCGTCGCTCCGGCGGAAGGTAGCCGTGCCGGACCCGGCCGTCGACCAGGTCGTACACCGGAATCCGGGGGGTGAGCAGCGTGTTCTCGGCAACGACGGTGTCGCGGCCGACGACGAAGCCGCTGGTGACCCGACAGCCAGCACCGAGGGTCACGCCGTTCTCGACGACAACCGGCACCTCCTCGACCGGTTCCAGAACGCCGCCGACCAGCGTGTTCGCGCCGAGTTTCACGTCGGCGCCGACGCGAGCACAGGAACCGACGGTCACACAGGAGTCGACAAGAGTCTCGGAGCCCACACTCGCCCCGACGTTGACGAACGAGGGCGACATCAACACGGCGTCGGTCCCCACCGCGGCACCGCGACGGACCACCGTGCCGGTCGGCGTGTTCCGGACACCGGGCGCGAGCGGGTCGCCGTCACGACCCCGGACCGGGAGAACGTCGCGGTGGGTGACACCACCGTGGTCGTGGTCGACGGTTTCGCGGAGCGCAAAGTTCAGCAGGACGCCTCGTTTCACCCACGGGACCGCTCGCCAGCCGGTCTCGGTCCCGTCGCCGTCGCGCTCGCCACGCTCCACGGGGGCGACGTCGCCCGTCTCCAGAGCGTCGAGAAAGGCGTCGAGCGTGTCGAGGGCCTCGGGGTCGCCGGGCGAAACCGTTCCGGCCTCGTGGCGGCGCCACAGATTCCGCACCGCGCGTTCGACTGCCGATCCCGGCGACGGACCGTCGTCACTCATCGAACCACCTCCGGTCCGTACAGCCCCGGATCGCCGTCGACGACCGCCTCGGCGGCCCGGAGCGCGCCGGCAGCGAAGGCCCCGCGATCGCCGACGCGGTGCTCGAGACGGACCTGTTCGCCGGCGCCGGCGAACAGGACAGTGTGTTCGCCCGTCACCGTCCCCGCCCGTACGGCGTGGACGCCGACTTCATCCGGGGTGCGCGGCGCCGTTCCCTCGCGGCCGTGGACGCGCTGCAGCCCCCCGTCGTCGGGAGTGTGACCCTCCTCGACGGCCTCGACGAGTCCGCGAGCGGTCCCGCTGGGCGCGTCGCGCTTGCCGGCGTGGTGAGTCTCGACGACCTCGACGTCGTACGACGGGAGACGGGCGGCCGCCCGTTCGGCGAGCGCCCGCAGGACCGCCGCCCCCGGGGCGAAGTTGCGTGCGTGGACGACCGGAACCGTCTCGGCGGCCCGCCACAGCGCGGTGCGGTCCTCGAACCCTGTCGTCCCGGTGACGAACGCCGCGCCGGCGTCGGCCGCCGTCTCCGCGTGGCTCGCCGCGGCGTCGGGAGCGGTGAAGTCGATAACGGCGTCGGCGTCGGTCGTCGAGAGCAGCGCCGGCAGGTCCGTCGCCGGGTCGACGGCGACACCGGCCACGGTCTCGACCGCCGGATCCCGGGTGACGGCACCGACGACCTCGACGCCCGGCCGTTCGGTTGCTGTCTGGAGGACCGTTCGTCCCATCCGACCGGTCGCGCCGGTGACCGCGACCGTCGGGGTGTCGGTCTCGGTCATCGCGACCCCCCCGTCTCGGGGGCCGAAGCCGCCCGGGAGCCGACCGCGTCGACGCCGAGGTCGTCGAGCGTCGAGCGGACTCGCTCGCGGGTCGCCGGTGTCGCCCGGGACAGCGGTGACCGCAACGTCGGGTCGTCACCGTCGAGCAGTGCGACCGCCTCCTTCACCGGCACTGGGTTGGTCTCGGCAAACAGTGCCCGGAACAGCGGCCCGAGTTCGTGGTGGCGACGGCGGGCGCGTTCGAAGTCGCCGTCGAGGGCGGCGTGGACGGCCGCTGCCGTCCGCTCCGGGACGACGTTCGCGGCGACGCTCACGACGCCAGTTGCTCCCGCCGCCACCATCGGCAGCGTGAGTCCGTCGTCGCCGGAGAGCACGTCGACGGCGGCGTCGGACGTGCGTTCGATCACCGTCGAAACGTGTTCGAGGTCGCCGCTCGCGGCCTTGTACCCGCGAACGGCCTCGTGGCCGGCGAGTGCGACCACCGTCTCCGTGGTCAGCGATCGCCCGGTCCGACCGGGCACGTTGTACAGAACCACCGGGACGTTCGCGGCAGCCGCAGCGTCGGCCACCGCCCCGAAGTGCTCGCGGACGCCGGACGGCTCCGGGCGGTTGTAGTACGGTGCGATCGAGAGAATCGCGTCCGCACCCGCCGCGGCGACGCGTCGCGTCAACGAGACCGCCTCACGAGTGCTGTTCGACCCGGCGCCGCCGACGACGGGAACGTCGACGGCGTCGGCGACCGTCTCGACGACCGCGACGTGTTCGTCGTGACTCAGTGTCGCCGCCTCGCCGGTCGACCCCGCCGGGACCAGGCCGTCGACGCCCGCCGACTCGAGTCGGCGGGCGTGACGCCGGAGTCGACCGTGGTCGACGTCTCCGTCTTCGTCGAACGGGGTGACGAGCGCCGGGTAGACGCCCGCGAACGTCGCCGCGTCGCCGTGGTCGAGTCGGGAGTGGGTCGTCTCGTCTGCTGTGCGCGTGTCGGTGTCTCCGTCTGCTGTGTGCATGTGGTGTCGTGGGTGTCGGGTGTCGTCCGTCGAACGGACGGACGGTTGTCTCGGGAGCCGTACGAGAAGAACACGCCCGCGACGGGGTCGCCACGCCCGCCGGGAGCGTCGACTACACGGACTGCTTTTTACGCTTCCCGCCACCCACGAAGCCGAACGCGGGACTCGAAGACGCGCCGCTCCCGGCGACCTCGACAGACCGAGCGTCGGTCGAGACGGCGCGTGTCACACTACCATGTTATCATTGTTCGGTTTAGTTGTTACGTCCTCGCGAGAGAGACGGGCGCCAAGAGCCGGGAAGTGTCGGAGACCGGAAACAGGACTCCAACCCGGGCACGGCGCTGTCGAGGAGTGAGAGGCAAGTGGAGTGGTCGTCCGGGCGGTGCGGCTCGGAGGTTCGGACCTGCAAGGATTCGAACGTCGAGGGTCATAGTCCCGGGAGGATTCGAACCTCCGTTGAAGCCCCCAGAAGGCTTCGTGATTGGCCACTACACTACGGGACTGCAGTGAGAGTTACCACAGTCGAGCACTAATTCCTGTCGTTTCCGTCCGACTCCGGCGAGTGCCGGTCGTGTTCCCGCCGGTGACAGTTCGCACAGAGAACGACGCAGTCGTCTACCTCCGTCACCACCCGCTCTTCGGGGGCGCTGTTCGCGATCAGTTTCCCGACGCCTGCCGTCTTCCCGCCGTCGACATGGTGGAACTGCAGGGTGGCCGGGTCGTCAACGTCGCAGCGCCGGCACCCCCTGTCCTCCTCGTACGCTGCCGTCCACGCGCGGAGTCGCTGCTCTTTCGTCGCCTCTGCTTCGTCCGCCCCCGGGAGGTCGCGAGCCGTGACCGTCGAGGCGGCGGGCAGCATCCCGCAGCGCCGCGACGCACTCTTTTTCGGTGGTCACGGAGGTGTGTGGTGCGCGATCCGGGTTGAACTCGGGTGTCCGACACCGACAGGTACACTTCTGGCGGCGGGCACAGACGGGTATGTACGTCGGACGACTCCTCGTCGTCGGGCCGGGCGTGGGCGCGTACCGGGTGTCCTCGCGGTCGTTCCCGAACCGCGAGATCGAACAGCGCGACGGTCGCCTGGCGGTCGTCCCGACCCCGGAGGCCGAGGCGACCGACAACCCGTACGTCTCGTACGACTGCCTGCAGGTCGTGGAGGGTGACGCCGGTGACGGCCCGCGGGTGGCGGTGGGCAACGGCACCCACGTCGGCGCCGTCGCGGGGAAACTCGAGTTAGGCTACCCGGCGCGGGACGCCCTGGCGACGGCCCTCTTTGCGACGGACTTCGAGCGCGACGCCTACGACACGCCGCGGGTCGCTGGCGTCGTCACCCGTGAGGGGGCGGCGGTGGGGGTCGTGCGGCGGGACGCCCTGCTCGTCCGTCGGGTCGAGGAACCGACGCTGGTGGCGACCTACGAGCGCGACGCGCCGGCGGCGTTCGCGTTCGAGGCGACGGACGCACCGACGGCCGCTCGCGAGGCGTACGACCTCGACTTCGAGCATCCCGTCTGTGCGGCCGGCGTCACGGTCGGAAGCGGCGTGGAGACGGCGTTCGTGAACGGATAGGTGGGTGCGGGCGAACGCTTACCTGCCGGCGCCGTGAGCCACCGGTATGCGCGTCGGTCTCATCTCTGACGTCCACGGCAACCTGCCCGCCCTGGAGACGGTGCTCGCGGACATGCCGTCGGTGGATCGTCTGCTGTGTGCGGGCGACGTGGTCGGCTACAACCCGTGGCCGGGCGACTGTGTCGACCGTCTCCGCGAGCGGTCGGTGCCGACGGTCGCCGGCAACCACGACCGGGCGGTGTTCGCCGACCGTCCCAGGATGAACCACATGGCCAACGCCGCCATCGAGTACACCCGCGAGCGACTGACCGACGACCAGCGGGCGTGGCTGCGGGGGTTGCCTCCCGAGCGGACGGTCCTCGACGGCCGGGTGACGGTGGTACACGGGCACCCGGACGACCCCGACCGGTACACCTACCCCGACGAGTTCTCCGGGGCGATGCTCGGCGACGAGCGCGTCCTCGTGCTGGGTCACACACACGTCCAGGCACACCGCACCACCGAGGCGGGCGTCGTCGTCAATCCCGGTAGCGTCGGCCAGCCACGCGACAGCGACCCGCGTGCGGCGTACGCCGTGTTGGACCTCGACGGCGAACCGACCGTCGAGGAGCGCCGCGTCGAGTACGACGTCGACCGGGTGGTGGAGGCTGTCGAGGCGGCCGACCTCCCGACGCGGATCGGCACGCGACTCCGGTCGGGCCGGTAACGCGGCACCGGCACCGGCAGTCGGTCGAGAGACGGACCGCTCGGTGCTCCGGACCGGCCCGGCTCGGGCACGGGTCTGAGTGGAGCACCAGCCCCATAGTGTTCACGCGCGCGAGCAGTGAGGCTCGACCGCGAAGGCGGTCGGACGCGCTCGGCGCCCTCGTGGCCGGAGACGGACGTTTTCGCATCTGATACTGTACGCCACGATTATCAAAGTGGAGTGTTCTCGTGATCGGTATGGTTACTGCTGTCCGCAGTCGGCTCAGCGTGAAACTGGGGGCCGGGTACGTCGCCACGGGCGGCCTGATAGTCGTGGTCGCGGCTGCAACGGGTGACGCGGCGGCGACGGCCCTGGCAGGTGTCGTCGGCCTGGTCGCGCTCGGGTCGATAAGTGGCACCGAGATCATCGCGGCAGTGCGCGACCTGGAGGAGACGGCGACCGCGGTGGCCGACGGCGACCTGGAGCGGGAGATAGAGACGGGACGAGTCGACGAGATCGGCGCGGCGTACCGTGCGGTCGACGAGATGCGGGGGTCACTGGTGACCCAGATCGACGAACTCGAGTCGGCCCGCCGGACCGCCAGAGAGGCAAAGGAGGAGGCAAAGACAAAGCGCCAGGAGGCAGAACAGAAGCGCCAGGAGGCCGAACGGAAACGCCAGGAGGCCGAACAGGCAAAGGCGGAGGCGGCCGACCTCGCGGACAGTTACCAGCGGGTCGCGGCCGACTACGCGGCGACGATGGAGCGCGTGGCCGAGGGCGACCTCACCCAGCGCGTCGACGTCGCCGAGGAGTACGACGCGATGGCGACGATCGGCACGGCGTTCAACGAGACCGTCGACGAACTGGCGACGACGCTGTCTTCGGTCAAGGCGTTCGCGACGAACGTCCAGTCCGAGACAGAGGAACTCGTCGACCTCACCGAGGACGCCCGCGTGGACGTCGAGGACGCGGTCGCGGCGACGCGTGACATCACCGACCGCGCCCAGTCACAGCGGGTCGACCTGGAGGAGGCCTCCGGTGACGTCGAAACCGTCTCGGCGACCGCCGAGGAGGTCGCGACCACCGTCGACACGCTCGCAGACCAGAGTGACACCATGACGACGGCGGGCAGTCGGGCACAGGAGCGGGCGTCGGCGGCGATCGACGAACTGGACGACGTGCAGGCGGCCATCGGCGAGACGGCCGCCCAGATCGAGGCCTTCACCGACACCAGCGAGGAGATCAGCGACGTCGTCGACATCATCCGCGACATCGCCGAACAGACCAACATGCTCGCGCTGAACGCCTCGATCGAGGCCGCTCGCGCCGGCGACGACGGCACCGGCAGCGCCGACGGCAGCGGGTTCGAGGTCGTCGCCGACGAGGTGAAGACCCTGGCCGAACAGACCCAGGACCAGGCCGACGAGATCGCCGCCCAGATAACCGAGACCCAGGAGGCGGCCGTCGAGACGGCCGAGGCGATCGAGGTCGCACAGCGACGGATCACCGACAGCGCCGACACGATCGAGACCGCGCTGACCGACATCGAGGCGGTCGCCGACCACGCGAGCGACGTCGACCGCGGGATCGCCGACATCCAGAACGCCACCGCGGACCAGGCCGAACGGGTCCAGACGACGGCCACCCTGCTCGCGGACGTCTCGACGGACTCACAGGCGACCGAGGAGGCCGCCGTCGACGTCGCGGAGACGATCGAGACACAACAGGAGACAACGGCGACCGTCGCAGAGACGCTCACCGAGTTCACCCAGACCTCGGACGAGTTGGTGCAGCGACTGGAGACGTTCGACATCCGTGACACCGGGACGGGCGGGTCACGTGGGGCCGCGATCTCGGACGGGGGTGTCTCCCGATGACCGACCCGCTGACCGTCGCGTACGGTCTCGGGGCCGTCGGGATGCTCGTCGGCGGCTTCTTTGCGCTCCAGTTGGTCCGCGCACACGGCTGGGACAGTCCGTCGGCGGCCCTGTTGGTCATCCCTGGCGTGGCGGCGCTGTCGTATCTGGTGATGACCTCCGGGGTCGGCCGGATCGCAGTCGGCGGCGAGAGCATCCTGATGCCGCGGTACGTCGACTGGCTGCTGACCACGCCCGTGCTCGTCGGGTACGTGGCGTACCTGGCTGGCGCGCCGCGACGGGTGATCGCGGGCGTGGTCGTCGCCGACGCCGCGATGATCGTCACCGGCGCCCTGGCGACGGTGTTGACCGGCCCGGCGAAGTGGGCCTTCTTCGGCGTCTCCGGGCTGATGCACCTGTCGCTCTTGACGGGGCTGTACTTCGTCCTGCCGCGGTACATCGACGCCTCGGCCGACCAGTGGCGGCTGTTCCGGTTGCTCCAGAACCACGTCGGCCTGTTGTGGCTCGTCTACCCCGTCGTGTGGGTCGCCAGCCCCTCGGGCATCGGTGTGGTCTCGACGACGGCCGTCGGACTGATGATCGCCTACCTCGACGTGATCGCGAAGACGCCGTACGTCTACTTTGTCTGGCGGAACGAGGGTCTCGTGACGTCCGTCGGTCGGAGCGAGACGGAAACGGACTCCGGGGCGACTGCCGCGGCCGCCGGCGACTGACCACGCGGTCTGACCGGTCGTTCTTCTCAACACTGGTAACGAACTCGAACGTCCAAGTACCAGAAGTGGCGACACCGACGTATGACAGTCGAGTCCGGCGAGACGAACCGAGTGGAGACCACGGGCGGCACTGGCGCTGGACCGCTCCAGCGGGCGCTGGTCGGGATCGGGGGCGCCGTGGCGGCGACCGAGCAGTTTCTCCCCGGGGTCGTCAGGCGGAACTTCGCGGCCCGGATGTTCTTTCTGGGGCCGGTGTGTTCGCTGACGCTGGCCCCGGCGCTGGCGGTGCTCCTGTTCGACTCGGCGCTGCCGGCCGCCGCCCTCGTCGCGGTGGTCGTCGCGTTCACCGGGTTTCTCGGCTACTGCGAGATGTACTGGGCGCTGTACGTGGCGAACGACCGCGTCCAGACCGTTCGCGACGGCACCTACGAGATCGGGGTCCCGGTCGACCGTGCGGACGAGGTCGGCGCGGCGTTCGACGCGCTCGTCGAGACCGCGAGCGCCCTCGAGGAGCGGATCTCTGAGGCCGAGAGCGCCCGCGAGGAGGCCGAACGACAGCGCCAGGAGGCCGAACAGGCACGTGCGGAGGCCGAGGACGCTCGCCGGGAGTCCGAGACGGCCCGCACGGAGGCCGAGAGCGCCCGCGAGGAGGCCGAAGCGTTGAACGAACACCTCGAACAGAAGGCCGAGTCGTTCGGCCGGGCGATGGGCCGTGCCGCGGAGGGCGATCTCACCGTCCGGATGGACACCGACAGTCGCAGCGAGGCGATGGTCGACATCGCAGGCGGGTTCAACGAGATGATGGACGACCTGGAGGGCACCTTCGAGCAGATCCGCTCGTTCGCCGACGAGGTCGCCGCCGCGACGGAGGAACTCACCGCCGGCGTCGACGAGAGCCAGTCCGCGAGCGAACAGGTCAGCAGTTCCATCCAGCAGATTTCCGCCGACGCGGAGAGCCAGTCCGACAGTCTCCGCGAGGTCGCAAGCGAGACCCAGCGACTGTCGAGCACCGTCGAGGAGGTCGCCTCCACCGCCGACGATATCGCCGCCACGACCGAGGAGGCTGCCGCCGTCGGCAGCGAGGGACGGGCCGCCGCGACAAAGGCGGTCGAGGAGATGAACTCGATCGAGGCTCAGTCCGAGGAGACCGCCGCGGAGATCGAGGCACTCGCGGCGGAGATCGACGAGATCGAGGCGATCGTCGACCTGATCGCCGACATCGCAGAGCAGACCAACATGCTCGCGCTGAACGCAAACATCGAGGCCGCACGCGCCGGCGACGGCTCAAGCGGTGCCGACGGCGAGGGCTTCGCCGTCGTCGCCGACGAGGTGAAAGACCTCGCGAACGAGGTGAGCGAAGCCACCGACGACGTCGCCGACCGGATCGACCGTATCCAGTCGACATCGGGCGACGCCGTCGCGGGCATCCAGCGGATGCGCGAACAGGTCACCACCGGCACCGACACCATCGAGGACGCGCTAGACGCTCTCGAGGAGACTGCCGAGGGCGTCGAGCGCGCGAACCAGAGCGTCCAGGAGATAAACGACGCCACCGACGACCAGGCCGCCTCCACCGAGGAGGTCGCCACGATGGTCGACGAGGTCGCAGACGCCGCCGAGGGGGTGAACCGCGAGTCAGAGAACGTCTCCGCCGCCGCCCAACAACAGACCACCTCGCTCACACAGGTCGCGACCGGTGCACGCGACCTCGCGGAGCAGGCCGACGAACTCAACGGACGGCTCGACGCGTTCACGACCGGCGGCGGGACCGGACCCCGCGCCGGTGGGACGCGGGCGGCCGCCACCGACGGCGGCAGTCCAGAGTGACTCCGGTCACTCCGCGGGTTCGGCGGCGTCGACGCGCTCGGCGACGGGAGCGAGTGCGGCCGTAAAGTGCCGCAGTTCCGGGGTCGAGGGCTCACTGATTACCTCGTACCCCCGGATCGCGCCGGCGTCACGCCGGTCGGCAACGCGCTCGAACGTCTCGACGACGTGGTCGAGGTGCTCGCGGCCGTAGGTTCGGCGGGGCACGGCGAGGCGGACGAGTTCCGGGCGCTCGGCGCCAGGAAAGGCGAGCGAACCCAGTTCCACGCCGCGCACCCCACCCTCGCGGTACAGTTCGACGACGAGCGCCTGCCCGGGGAACCGCCCGTCGGGGATCGACGGCAGAAAGCGACCGGCGTCGACGTACACCGCGTGACCCGCCGGGGGGCTGTGGACCGGCACGCCCGCCGCCTGGAGACGGTCGTGCAACTCACGCACCTGGCCGAGTCGGTCGTAGACGTACGGTTCCTCGACCGCCTCCCGAAGCCCGACGGCCATCGCGGACATGTCCCGGCCGGCCATGCCGCCGTAGGTCGGAAACCCCTCGTAGAGGATCGCCCGTGCCTTTGCCGCCGCGAACGTGTCGTCCAGCGCGGGGTCGTCGGAAAGGGCGACGAAGCCGCCGACGTTCGCGAGGCCGTCTTTCTTGCCGCTCATGATCAGCGCGTCGGCGGAGGAGAGTTGCTCGCGGGCCACCGCGGCGACCGAGCGGTCGGGACACTCCTCGCGGGCGACGACGGCGGCGTTCTCGGCGAACCGGCAGGCGTCGATCACGAGGTGAGCGTCGACCGCGTCGGCGAACGCGCGGGCACGGCGGGTGTTCTCTAAGCTCACCGGCTGCCCGGCCGCGGAGTTGTTCGTCACCGTCAGCATCACGACGGGAACGCGCTCCTCGCCGACCGCCTCGACGGCCTCGCGGGCCCGCGCTACCGAGAGGTTCCCCTTGAACGGTGCCGGGTCGGGGTCGAAGGCGCCCTCGACGGGGCAGTCGACCGGGTCGGCGCCCTGGTTGGCGACGTGGGCGCGAGTGGTGTCGAAGTGGGTGTTGTTGACGACGACGTCACCCTCCTCGAGGAGGACACCGTACAGTACGTTCTCGGCGCCCCGGCCCTGGTGGGCGGGCACCACCCGCGAGAAGCCCATCACCTCCTCGACGGCCCGCTCTAACTCGTGAAAGGAGTCACTGCCGGCGTAGGCCTCGTCGCCACGCATCAGGGCGGCCCACTGCTCGTCGCTCATCGCGCCCGTTCCGGAGTCCGTGAGGAGGTCGACGTACACGTCGGCGGCGTCGATCCCGAAGACGTTGTACGCTGCGGCCTGCAGGAGTCGCTCGCGCTGCTCGCGGTCGGGCAACTCGACGCGGGTCGACACCTTCGTCCTCTGGGTCGTCGGCGGCGTGAGGTCGTCCATACGGGTCGAACCGGCCGCGCCGTGAAGAATCTCCCCGTAGAGAGCCGGACACCGTCGTTCACCGACGGCACGTGACGAGGACGGGCGACGGGCGGTCGGCGGTCGTGTCCGTCAGGGATCACGTGTGGCCGCTCGTGACGGGAGACTCACGCGGTGGGCGTCGGGGAGGAGAGAGCGACTATCGGTTCGTGGTCAGAAAGACGCCGGGCGGTGAGCGGGCAGGCGTCGGGAGGCGAGGGCGACTGCGGAGTCGCGGTCAGGCGACCGTCTCCTGGACGATCTCCAGGGCGCGCTCGCGGTCGTCCCAGTTGACGAAGACGGCGACGCTCGTGGCGGAGGTGATGAGTTCGAGAACGGTGATGTGGGCCTCGGCAAGGGGTGAGACGATACCGGCGAGTACGCCCGGGCGGTCGGGTAGTTGGCCGCCGGTGACCCGGACGACGGCGATGTTCTCGGCGACGGTGACACTCGAGAGCGGGTCGTGACCGACGACGGCGTCGTGGAGGATCGCCTCGGCCTCCTCGGCGATGGCCTGGTCGACGTAGAAGGTGACCGAGTCCATGCCGCTGGCGACGGCGTCGACGTTCACCTCGGCCTCCCCGAGCGCGGTCGACAGTTCCTGGAGTACGCCCGGGCGGTTGCGGATCGCCCGGCCGGCGACGGTGAGATTCGCGAGCGGGCGCTCACGCAGGTCGACGAGGTTCTCGAACTCCCCCTCGACGCTGGTGCCGCCGGACAACAGGTCGTCGTGTTGGTAGTGGACCACGCGGACGTCCATCGCCTCGGTCTTGTAGGCCAGCGCGGAGGGAGCGACCACCTCGGCGCCGCGAAAGGACAGATCCCGCAGTTCGTCGACGCTGATGTGGGCGACGTTGCGGGCGCCCTCGACGACGTTCGGGTCTGCCGTCATCACCCCCTCGACGTCGGTGACGATCACCACCTCGTCGGCGTCCATGTACCGCCCGAGCATCATCGCGGTCGTGTCCGACCCGCCCCGGCCGAGCGTGGCGACCTGACCGTCGGGCGTCTCCGCGAGAAAGCCAGCGATAACGGGGACACGCTCGTCGAGGGTGTCGGCCAGGCGGCCCGCACGGTGTTCGGTCGCGCCGACGTCGACCTCGCCGCGGTCGTCGGCGAGTACGGGCCACTCCTCGTCGCCGGGTTCGAGAAAACAGGCGTCGACCCCGTGAGCCGAGAGCGCCGCCTTCAGCATCCGCACCGAGGTGCGCTCGCCCATGCTTACGATCTCCGCGCGGTCCTCCTGGGGGGCGTCGAAGTCGATCTCCGAGATGAGGTCGTCCGTTGTCGACCCCATCGCGGAGGCGACGACGACGACACGGTGGCCCGCCTCGACGGCGGCGGCGACCGACGCCGCCGCCCGGGCGACCCGGTCGCCGGTCCCCAGCGAGGTGCCCCCGAACTTCACGACGACGAGCATCCGTCACACCTCCGTCGTCGGCGTCTGCCTCGTGGCGCAGTCGCGGGCCGCGGTCCCGTTCGTTCTCGTCCCGGTCGGGGTGGCGCCGGAACGGCGAGTTCCGACCGCGGTCCCGTCCGTCCTGGTGTTCGGTTCGGGTGGGGAGTGTGGTGGTCCGATCGTGGTCCGACCTGCCGCCGGGGTGCCGGCGGCCCGTGTCGTCGCTGTGGACGACACCCCCATCGATCGAGGGCGTGTCGCCCCGCGACGCCCGACCCGTCACCGGTCATGCCATTCTGGTTACGGTACCGGGGATTTAGTCCTGTCCCTGTCTGGGGGACGGCGGCGACGGGGAGCGCCGACGACCACCCGACGGGGGGCAGACGGCACCCGGGAGAACCGTCCGACACCCGTCCGTGTCGGCGTCGGGTTTTTTACTCGGCGTCGCTCATGGGCCGCTATGGACGTTCGGGACGCCGTCGAGGCCGACGCAGAGGCGATGTCGGCCATCGCTGACGCCCCCGTCGACGTGATGCGCAACCTCGTCCACGACCGGACGGTGCGGGTGGCCGAGGTCGAGCAGGGCGAGGCGCCCGACCACGCCCACGACGTCGACGGCGGCGGCGACGACGACCGCCAGATGGTGGGGTTCGTCAGTTTCGACGCCCGCCAGGGAACGGTCCACGTCACCCAGATCGAGGGCACCGCCGCCGCCGTCGAGCAGTTGCTCACCGAGCCGATCGGCTTCGCCCGCGAGGAGGGAATGACCGTCGAGGTGTTGCTGCCAGAGAACGAACCCGACACCCGCGACACCGTCGAGACCGTCGGCTTTCGCCCCGTCGGCAACGGCCCGCGGTTCGAGGGCGTCCCGACGACCCGCTTTCGGATGGAGCCCTGACCGGCGACCGCGGGACTCAGCAGTCGTTCGTCCGCCTCGTCGTGTCGAGAACGCGATCGGTGAACGTGGCGGTGTCGACCTCGCCCGCCTCGTACCGGGCGGCGTCGTCTGCGGGCACGCGCCAGTCGATCGTCGTGCACTCGTGGGTAGCGGTCGCCGACAGCGAGACACCGTCCGGCCGCTTTGAGGCGAACAGCGTCGCGATCTGAGCCTGCTGGCGTGCCAGTGGGTCGCCACAGCAGTAGTCGGTCGCGTAGGTGAGTTCCCAGGTGTCGTCTCCCCGCGAGAGCGAGACGGTCTGTGGCGAGTCGACCTGGTCTCTCACCGCCGCGACGAACTCGTCGGGGGTGACGGTGGTCGAGGGGTCGGTCGCACCCGGATCTTCCGTGTCGGCCGAGGGAGCGCCACCGGAGTCGTCCTCTCGACCGAGACACCCCGTTGTGCCGCCGAGGAGTGCGCCACCCGCCGCGAGGACCGTCCGGCGTCGCACACCGCCGTTGTTCGCCGGAGACGTCAAGTCGGTTCCGGAAGCACAGACACGCATTCGAGTTACCACGCGACGGCGTGGCGGTGGCGTGCGAGAAACTCAGGCGAACTCCCGCACCGTGAGATCGAGCGTGTCGAGGTCGACTATCGGCGCGTAGCCGGCGTCGGGGTCGATGCCGACGCTCTCCTGAAAGGCGGTCTGGGCCTGCCAGCAGCCCGAGTTGATGTTCAGGACGCCGCGGTACTGACCGTAGCCCAGTTTGTGGACGTGGCCGGTGTGGAACACGTCGGGCACCTCGTCGATCACGAGGTGGTCCTCCTCCTCGGGGGCGAGTCGCATGTGGCCGCCGAACTTCGGCGCGACGTGGCGCTTGCGCAACAGGTGTTTCATCGCCCGGTGGGGATGGTCGTAACTCGCCTCCTCGTCGGGGAACTCCGCGATGAGTTCGTCCAGCGAGACGCCGTGGTACATCAACACGGAGACGCCCTCGACGGTGACGAGGGAGGGATTGCCGACGATCTGGGCGTCGTGGGCACTCATTATCGACCGCAACTCGTCGTCGAAGCCGGGTTGTGGCTCCGCGAGGCGAACGGCGTCGTGGTTGCCGGGGATCATCACGACCTCCATGTCGCCCGGAACGGACTTGAGATGCTCCGCGAAGGTCTCGTACTGCTCGTACACGTCGACGATGTCCAGTTCGTCGTCCTGGCCGGGGTAGACGCCGACGCCCTCGACCATGTCGCCGGCCACGAGCAGGTACTCCACCCGCTCGGCGGCGGGCGAGTGCAACCAGTCGGCAAAGCGCTCCCAGGCGTCGGCCATGAACTCCTGGCTGCCGACGTGGATATCGCTCACCAGCGCCGCCGACACCGCCCGGTCCGCGGTCGACGGGCGGTTGTTCCGCGGGACGGCCGGAAAGTGCAGGTCATCGACGAACAACAGGCCGCCGTCGTCCGCCAGGGTCCCCTCGACGGCGACCACCTCGTCGGTCAACAGCGTCTCGCTGTCCTCGTAGAACGGCCGGTCTTTCAACACCAGACAGGGGAAGGTGCCCGTGGTGTCCTCCAGTTCGACGAGGCGGTGGCCGCTCGCCGTCGAGCGGATGTCGTTCACCATGCCGACGACTGCGGCGTCCTCGCCGGCGGGGGTAGCCTCGACCGCCTCGACGGGCCGGGCGTTCACACGACCGCGCAACTGCTTCGAGAGACGCTCGAAGCGGTCACGGAACACGCTCACGAAGTCGCCGTACTCGCCGGTGCCGGTGCTCTCGCCGGTCACGTCCCAGGAGACGTCCGGCGGGGTCGGCGACCGTCCGGCACCACCGCTGCGGTCCACCGCGGTCCCTCCAGCGTCCGTGTTCACGGCACTCCCGCGGGCGTCGACAGACCCCTCCGTTTCGACTGGAGTCGAGCCGCCGGGATCGCTTGACGACCCCGAGAGCGCTGCACCCGAAACGGAGGGGGTGTCGGCGGCGGAGTGGTCGGGGTCGGTCCCGGTTCCCGCCGCGGTGTCGGCGGCGGGACCGGCCTCACCGTCGGCGCCCGGTTCGGCGTCTATCGCGGCGTCGATCCTCGCGGGGTCCTCGATGGCGGTCCGGACGTGCTCGGGGGTTATTACCAGCGCATCGGGCGGGGCCGCGTCGATCGTGGCCTCCAGGGCCGCCGGTGGCTCCTTTGCGTCGGCAATGAGGGTGACGGCCTCGCGCTCGGCGTTGTACCCCCGGCGAGTGAGCTCGGCGACGACCCGCGCGGGCGTCTCCAGTGGCACATCCGAGCCACCACACCCGAGCGCAAAAGCGTAGCGGAAGGCGAGCGGTCCCGGAGGCGAAGTGGTGTCCCGGCCTGACAGTGAACGGCCGCGAGCAGAAGGTTGATTGCGGGAGACTGGCAAGCCGAGGCCGGATGCCAGCCGATGACCCGGAGGACGCCGGCGACGACCGGACGCCGCCCGAGGACCCCGGGGAGCGTCCGGACGACCCGCGTGCTCCCGTCGACGAAAC
>CAZQHW010000042.1:0-17362 GCA_964593395.1 uncultured Halobacteriales archaeon | reverse complement strand
ATGTGGAAGTCCTCGCGGCGCACGTCGGAGACGATCTCGAGGTCCTCGACGAGTTGGTTGGACTCGTCCTGGTCGTTGAACTGGGCCTCCTCGTTGTCCCAGGACTCGGAGAGGTAGTACAGTTCCCGCAGCGTGGAGGAGCGGCCCTGGTCCAGTTGCCGGGCGAGAAACTCCACGGTGTAGATCGCCTTCAGCAGTTTGCGGGCGCCACGCACGGACTTCGCCGAGCGGGTGGAGGTGCGGTCGCCGTACACCCAGACGTCGTCGTCCTCGTCGTACTCGATGTTGGCCTTTGTCCGGGTGGGCAGGGTCATGCGTGGCACGTCACCCTGTTCGAACTGCTCGTAGAACTCCTCGGCGAGTTCGATCAGTTTCTCGCGGGCGATCTCGTCTTTCGGGTCGGGGTCGGTGTCGGGGGTGTCGGTGCTCATCGGTAGTTGCTGACGGTGAGTTTCGCCGACTCGACGCCGTCGACCGTGATCTCGGAGTCGGCGGTGTCGGCGGGCAGTTCGTACTCGAGTCGTTCCGTCTCGCCGGCGCCGACGTCGGTCTCCCAGCGGACGAAGTACTCGCCGTCCATCTCGACGGCGGTGGCGCCGTTCAGGGCGGCGGGTTCGCTGTCGACGATGTCCGTTACTTCGACGGTCTCGCCGGTGCCCGAGTGGTTCTCGACGGCCACCGCGACGGTGGCGTCGTCGCCGTCGGCGTCGACGGAGCGGTCGACGAGGACGTTACCCATGATCCGGGCCATCGCGTCCTCGACGTCGGGACGGTCGCGGTCAGTCACCTCGGCGACCTTCTCGGCCATCTCGGGAAGGATTTCGGTGAGAACGTCCTGCTTTCGCTTGCGCTTTTGCATTGACTGGCGCTTCTTCAGAAACGACTTCAGGTCGCGGGCGGCCTCACGGACCGCGAGTTCGATCTCGGACTCGATCTCGGGGACGTTCGCGACGGCGTCTTTCGACTCGCTGGTGAACGGCACGTTTGTCGAGGCGACGTGGACCATGATCACCGCCGGGCCGTTCGGGATGCCCGACCCGCCCGGTTGGTCGAGTTTGTAGTTGCGCCAGCCGATGTTTTTCACTACGTCGGTGATCGCACAGGCGCCGCGCTGGTAGACCAGCGGGACGCGGTTGGCAAAGCGCAACACGCCGGCGGTACCTGTCTCGAGTTCGCCGCCGTAGGCGATGCCCGCCTCGACGACGAAGGGGTCGCCGCCACTGACCTCGGCGTCCCGAGAGGCGGCGGCGTAGAACTCCGCGTCGTACCCCTTTCGGAGACCGGCCTCGATGTCGTCGGCACCGATCGGCGAGAGACAGTTCGTCGGCGGCGCCATTATGTCAGTCGCCCGCATCGCGTCGACGAGGTCGGAGACGGCGTCGCGATCGTCCGCCAGGTCGCGGACCTTGGGGGCGTCGTCGGGCACCGTGCGGGCGCGCTCCCAGACCGCCGTGACGACGTTCTCGCGAGCGGTGTCGCCGACGGTGGCGTCTTGCTCGTCCTCGACGCCGTCAGCGGCCCAGTCGACGTACTCCCGCAGGCGGTCGCGGGACAGACGGTCGCGCTCGTCGTCCTCGCCGGCGACGCGGGTGGCCAGTCGCTCCGCGACGCGCTCGACCGTGGCGTCGGCTTTCCGGTCGGTCGTGGCCTCGTCCACCAGGCGGTAGAACTCCGCGGCGCGGCGGTCGGTCTCGCCACCGACGACCTCGCCCCAGGCGGCGGCGGTGGCCTTCTCGCGGACGGTGTCGCCGAAGCGGGCGGAGAAGTCGTCCTCGACCTGGTCGGCGACGGCGTCGACCGCCTCGCGGACCTCGTGGTGGGCGACCCGCTCGCGGTCGTCGATTTGCTCTGCCACGCGACGGGCGAACGCCTTTGTCGCGTCCTTGCCCTTGTTTGAGACGGCCGCTCGCACGGCGGGTTCGACGTCGGCGTCCTCGACCCCGTTCGGCGGGCGGTAGGCGAGTTCACGGCCGTACTGGCGGTCGCGGAACTCGTCGATGACGCCGTCGGCGGTCTTGCGGCCGACACGGGTGAACTCTTCCTGCAGGAAGCCCGACACGGAGTGTGAGGCGGTCGCCTCCAGCATCTTCCGGACGGTGCCGAGTTCGACGCCGTGGGGGTGGGGTCGTATCTCCTCGGTCTCGGCGGGGAGGGCGGCGTCGTCGACGCGCTCGTACTTCAGCGGCTCGTCGAGGCCGGGTTCGACGAGTTCGATGCGGGCGTGGGGGTTGACGACGGCGGTGCCCTCGATGTAGTCGTGCAACTGCGAGCGGGCCCGCATGTTGGCCTCCATCTCCAGTTCGATGCGGGTGCCGTGTTGGCTGGCGAGGTCTGACTCGCCCGGGGAGAGTTCGTCCTCGCGCTTGATGTCGGGCTCGTTCTCGTCGGTGTCGATGATGAGTTCGTAGTAGTTCGCGGTGCGGGACCCGCGGGTGCGGCTCGTGACCTTCGCGGGCTTGCCGCTTGTGAGTTGGGCGTACAGCACCGCGGCGGAGATGCCGATCCCCTGCTGGCCGCGGCTGTTCTTCACGCTCAGCGCCCCCTCGTTGGCGACGACGAAGTTCTCGTCGTTGCCGGTCGCCCCGGGCACGGAGATGTCGTACACGTACTCCGGGGGGTCGGTCTCCTCGACCTCCCGCACCGGCAACAGGCACATGTCCGTGTCGGTGATCCCCTGGAGGCCCTGGACCGTGTCCCAGAGGTCACGCAGTCGAGCGGTGGCACGGCCGTCGGCGTCGAGCAGGCCCATCTCCCGGAGATTGTGTGCGTACCGCGGCTCGTCGACCCGTTCCCCGTCGAGCGCGTCCTCGATCAGCGACTGGTACACGGCAGCGTGGTCGAGACCGGAGCCGACGCCCGCGCCCAGCAGTAGCCCCGGAACAGTGTCGGGAACCGTCTCGTGGTCCGGCGTCGTGACGGCGACGGGGTCGAGCAGGCTCGTCGGGACGCGCCTGTACCGCTGCTCTCCCTCCCCGGTCTCGGCGTCGAACGCGTCGAGCGTGGTCGCGTCCGTGCCGTACACCTTCGTCCGGTAGTGGGTCGAGGGCTCGTCCGCGTATCCGCTGTTGTCCTCGATTCGCTCCGTGCTCGCGAGCACCCCTTGCATGTTCCAGAGCACGGACAGTTGACGGGCGAGCGTCTCGCTGGTCGTCGTGTGCGAGAGCTCGTTGCTCGGGTGGCTGTCCGGCCCGTCTCCCTCGTACAGCGCCGCGATGAACCGACGCTGGAGTTCCGCGTCGAGATCGAAGACGAACGACGGGACACGCTTCTCCTGGGCGGCGCTACCACACGCCGACTCGAGGAACATCGCCAGCGGGGAGCCGAAGGCCTGTACTCGTGTCGAGTTCCGCTCGCGCTCGACCGTCGTCGTCGAGCCGCCGACCGCAGCGGCAGCCCGCTCGGTCCGCTCGATCAGGTCCGTCTCGTGTGAGCCGAAGGTGAACCCGACCTGTCTCGGGCCCGCGTGTCCCTCGGAGACGTAGTAGGCGACCAGATCGACCAGGGACTCGTCGGCGGGGAGTGCGACCGGCACGGTCGTCTCCTCGCCCCCGACCTTGTACGTTCGTAGCTCGCACCCCTCCTCGGCCGCCCGTTGCTCCCATCCGAGATCGAGCACCGTCTCGGCCGGGAGGTAGCCGTCCTCGATGTAGTTCTGCTCCAGACTGTCGCGGAGGATCTCGACACCGTCGTGCTGGTAGTAGTACCGCCGCCGGTCGCTGTCGTCGGAGGGGTACCGGCGTACCGTCTCCTCGCTACGGAGTTCGGCGAGGGTCTCCTCGTCGAACCCGTAGACGTACAGTCGCCGGTCGTCGAGCTGGTCGCGAGTGACATGCTCCAGCAGGTTCACCGTCTCGACGGCGGTGTCCGTCTCGGGGAGCGAACGGGGCGCCAGGAGCGTGTCGCCCGACTCCAAGTCGCCCGCCTTCACCTCCGTCGTCTCGCCGTCGGCCGTGACGCTGAACAGACTGTGGTTCCCCGTCACCTCGACCGTCCGTCCCCGCCCCGTCGTGACCCTGTACGTCGGCTCGTTCGTCTCGTGACGTATCGCGTGTGTCACCGGCTGCCAGGTCAGCTCGTGGCTGTTCCGGTCGAACGACGGCACCTCGATGTCGTCGGGTACCGGGGCGGTCTCCTCGCCCTCTCGTGGGAGGTACGCGTCACAGAGCACGCCGATCGGTACGAACTCGGTCTCCCCGTCGCGTCGGACCATCACGCGCTGGTCCGGTGTCAGCGACTGCTCTCGGGCGTGAAAGCGAGAGCCGTACAGCAGTTTTCCGAACACCTTCGGCAGTTGTTCGCGGGTGATGCCGGGGCCGTTGTCCTCGACGACGAGCCGGTAGTAGTCACCGACCTCGGTTATCTCGACGTAGATGTCAGGGTGGACGTCTGCCTCCTCGCAGGCGTCCAGTGCGTTGTCGACCGCCTCCTTCACCGCGGTGACGAGTCCCCGGGCCCCGGAGTCGAACCCGAGCATGTGCTTGTTCTTCTCGAAGAACTCGGCGATGGAGATCGCTCGCTGGCTCTCGGCCAGCTCCTCGGCGATACCCACCTCCCGCCCGTCGCCGAGTTCCGACTGGAACGACGTCATACCCCCACTCCGTCACCACAGGGTAAAAACCCCCACGGGAGCGCGGTGAAAGTGATAACGGCCGACACGCGTGTCCCGAGCGTGACGGGCGAGATTGGTCGGCCGGGGGGCCACCGACGGTCGGTGGTCGGATCGACCGACCGGCGACTCTGCGGTCGCAGACTGGCCGTGAGCGCGACGGCCGACTCAGAGGTAAGACGGCGACGAACGGCGGCTGCGCCGTTCACGCACACGCGAACGCGCACACGCGGGATTTAAGAGTGGGGGCCGCTTACGTGGGAGTAAGTTCTTTACATGTCTGGAGAGAGTGAGTATGACTCCACGCAGATACAGACGCTGGGCGACCTAGAGGGTGTGCGAAAGCGTCCGGCGATGTACATCGGGTCGACTGGCGCCCGCGGGTTGCACCATCTCGTGTACGAGGTGGTCGACAACTCGATCGACGAGGCGCTGGCCGGCCACTGTGACACGATCGAGGTATCGGTCCACGAGGACGGCTCCGTGAGCGTCAGCGACGACGGTCGTGGCATCCCTGTCGACACGCACGAGGAACACGGCCGGCCTGCCGTCGAGGTGATCATGACGGTGTTGCACGCTGGCGGGAAGTTCGACAACGACTCCTACCCAATCTCGGGCGGGTTGCACGGCGTGGGCGTGAGCGTCGTGAACGCCCTCTCGAAGTGGTTGGAGGTGACGGTGAAGCGTGACGGCGCCGTCTGGCATCACCGCTTCGACCACGGTGAGCCACAGGGCGACATCGAGCGGGTGCGGGACATGGAGCCGGACGAGGAGACCGGCACGACGATCCAGTTCTGGCCCGACGAGGAGGTGTTCGAGGTCACCGAGTACGAGTTCGACACCCTCGGCAACCGGCTGCGCGAGTTGGCCTTTCTCAACCCCGGCGTCGAACTGGTCATCGAGGACGAGCGCGACGGCGCACGGGAGACGTTCGCCTTCGAGGGCGGTATCCGGGAGTTCGTCCGGTACCTCAACGAGACGCGAACGCCGCTACACGAGGACGTGATCTACTTTGCCGCCGAGGACGAGGTCGACGCCGGCGAGATGGAGGTCGAGGTCGCCATGCAGGCCACCGACGAACTCCAGGGGTCGATCCACGCCTTCGCGAACAACATCAACACCCGCGAGGGTGGCACCCACCTCACCGGCTTCAAGACCGCGCTCACCCGCGTGGTGAACGACTACGCCGACGACCAGGGGATGCTGTCGGACCTCGGCGAGAACCTCACCGGCGAGGACATCCGGGAGGGGCTGACGGCGGTCATCTCGATCAAACCCCCCGACCCACCGTTCGAGGGTCAGACAAAGACCAAACTCGGCAACGGCGCCGTCCGCGGCGTCGTCGAGAGCGCCGTCCACGAGGGGCTTGGCACGTTCCTGGAGGAGAACCCGAGTACCGCAAAGCAGGTCGTCCGCAAGGCAAAGGAGGCCGCAAAGGCCCGCAAGGCCGCACAACAGGCCGAGGAACTCACCCGCCGGAAGTCCGCGCTCGACTCGACCTCGCTGCCGGGCAAACTCGCCGACTGCCAGAGTCGCGACCCCGAGGACTCCGAGTTGTTCATCGTCGAGGGCGACAGCGCGGGCGGCAGCGCGAAACAGGCCCGCAATCCGGAGTTCCAGGCCGTGCTCCCGATCCGCGGAAAGGTGCTCAACGTCGAGAAGCACCGTCTCGACCGCGTGCTGGAGAACGACCAGATCCGCAACATGATCACGGCGATCGGGACGGGGATCGGCGAGGAGTTCGACATCGAGAACGCCCGCTACGAGCGGATCATAATGGCCACCGACGCCGACGTCGACGGGGCTCACATCCGCACGCTCCTGTTGACGTTCCTGTACCGACACATGCGCCCGCTGCTGGATGCGGGGTACGTGTACGCCACGAAGCCCCCGCTGTACCGCGTTCGTTACCGTGGGGAGACGTACGACGTGATGACCGAACAGGAGCGCGACGAGGTCGTCGCCGAGCAGTGCAACGGCAACCCCAGCCAGGTCCAGCGGTTCAAGGGCCTGGGCGAGATGAACCCCCAACAACTGTGGGACACAACGATGGACCCCGAGAACCGTGTCCTCAAGCAGATCGCGGTCGAGGACGCCGCCGCCGCCGACCGCATGTTCTCCGTGTTGATGGGTGACGCCGTCGAGCCACGCAAGGAGTTCATAAAGGAGCACTCGCCCGAGGCCGACTGGGTCGACATCTGACCACGGCCGACACGCCGCCCCGTCTCTGGTCTTTCTCGGCACCTGGCGTCCACGTCACAGTGCCCAGACCCGAGCGCCAGCCAGGCGTGGCGCACACGCGAAACGTAACTTATTTGCACGCTGTTGAGCATGGAATTACAACGATGCCGACCCGAGAGAGCCGCGTGGGGCGGTCGGGGGTGGCGCTCGAGATGACCGACGTGGCGGAGTTCGCGGACAACCTCGGCGCGGTGCTCGTCGTCGCGCTGGTCGTACAGGTCTCGGCCGCGTTCGTCGGGTGGGTCGCCGGCGGCGTGGGTGCCGTTCTCGGGTTCGGGTTGACGGTCGCACTCGCCGCGCTCGCAGTCGCCTGTCTCGGGTGGGCGTACCTGGCCGAGCCACAGCGTACTGAACGGACACTGCGGCGCGTCGGCCGCGTCCTCTCTGTCGTGTACACGCTGTGGGGAGCGACCCTGGTCGGGGCCTGGACCTTCGGGATCTACCTCACCGGCGTCCCGGGCGTGCTCACCCCACCGGTTCACACGCCACCGCTCGTCGTCGCTGGCTTCTACGTGGTCCCCGCCGGGACTGCCCTGGCGCTGACTTACCGGGTGCGAGCGATGAACCGCTGAGGCTTCTGGTCCCTATCTCCGCGAGAATAGCCCCGCAGCGGTCCCCTGAACCGAAGACCACAACACCCTCGCGCCCCAGTAACCGACAAGGAATGAGTTCTGAGGCCCCTGACCCTGCAGACGAGGTCGATGCCGCCGACATCGAGCGGGTTCGCATCGAGGACGAGATGGAGCAGAGTTACATCGACTACGCGATGAGTGTCATCGCGGGCCGGGCCCTGCCGGACGTCCGAGACGGTCTGAAGCCGGTCCAGCGACGCGTACTGTACGCGATGCACGAGGAGGGCATCACGGCGGGCGGCGGTCACCGGAAGTCGTCCTCGGTGGTCGGGGACACGATGGGGAACTACCACCCTCACGGTGGCGACGCGATATACGACACTCTGGTGCGGATGGCCCAGGACTTCTCGCTCCGGTACCCCCTGGTGGACGGCCAGGGTAACTTCGGGTCGATGGACGGTGACCCGCCCGCCGCGATGCGGTACACCGAGGCGCGGATGGACTCCATCGCCGAGGAACTGCTCGAGGACATCGAGGCCGACACCGTCGACTTCGTCTCCAACTACGACGACCGTCTGGAGGAGCCAGAGGTGTTGCCCGCCGCCTTTCCGAACCTACTGGTGAACGGCTCCTCCGGCATCGCAGTCGGCATGTCCACGAACATCCCGCCGCACAACCTCGGGGAGGTCGTCGACGCGACGATCCACCTTCTCGAGAACCCCGACTGTACGGTCGCCGACCTGATGGAGCACGTCAAGGGCCCGGACTTCCCCACCGGCGGGACGATCGTCGGGCACGCGCCGGTCCGGAAGGCCTACGAGACCGGTCGCGGTCGGGTCCGGATGCGGGCCAACTACGAGATCGAACGCCGGGACGCCGGCGACCGGATCGTTATCACCGAGCTCCCGTACCAGGAGAACAAGGCCCGTCTTGTCGAGCACATCGCCGAGGACGTAAAGGAGGGCGAACTGGAGGGCGTCCGCGACCTGCGCGACGAGTCCGACCGCGACGGCGTACGGGTCGTCGTCGAACTCAAGCGTGGCGCCAACACGGAGGTCGTCGAGAACTGGCTGCTCGACGAGCATCTGGAGCGCACCTTCGGGGTGATCAACCTCGCGCTGGTCGACGGCCAGCCCCGCGTGCTCGATCTCAAAGAGACCCTGCGGGAGTACGTCGACCACCGCACCGAGGTTGTCCGTCGGCGCTCCCAGCACGAACTCGACGAGGCCGAGGACCGCGCACACATTCTCGAGGGCCGCCTGCGCGCCCTGGAGAACGCAGAGGCGGTCGTCGACGCGATCCGAGACGCCCGGGACCGCGACGCGGCCCGCGAGTGGCTGACCGAGGAGTTCGGTCTCTCGCAAGACCAGGCCGAACACGTTGTCCGGATGCAACTCGGGTCGCTCACCTCGATGGAGGCGGCGGACGTGCGCTCGAACTACGAGGAGGTCACCGAGCGCATCGAACGCCTGGAGACGATCCTCGGGAACGAGAACGAACTCAGGGCAGTCGTCATCGAGGAACTCGAGGCGGTGCGAGACCGGTACGACGACGAGCGCCGCACCCGGATCATCGAGGGTGACGGCAGTCGCGACCTCGACCGTGGTGACTTTATCGACGAACACGAGGTCGTCATCGTCCTCACCGAGGAGGACTACATAAAGCGGATGCCGGTCGAGTGGTTCGACCCCCAGCACCGCGGGGGCAAGGGGATCATCGGCATCCGCCCGAAGGAGGGCGACCGCGTCACCCGCGCCTTCCGGGCAAACTCCCACGACACGCTGCTGTGTTTCACCGACCAGGGACAGGTGTACCGCCTGAAGGCGTACGACCTGCCCGCGCCTGACTCCCGGCGGTCGCGTGGGTCGCCGGCGGTGAACGTGCTCGACTTAGACGACGGCGAGCAACTCGCCGCGGTCGTGCCCTGCGGGGAGATTGACCCCGAGGAGTGCGTTGTGACCGTCACCCGCGACGGCTACGTGAAGCGTACCCTGTGTGGCGAGTTCGAGAACATCCTCTCGACGGGAATCATCGCCGCCGGCCTGGACGAGGACGACGAACTCGTCGACGTGGCGCTCACCGACGGCACCAGCGACCTGGTGATATCGACCCGGGACGGCATGACGATCCGCTTCGACGAGAGCGAGGTGCGCTCGATGGGCCGCTCGGCCCGCGGCGTCCGCGGGATCGACCTCAGAGAGGGCGACGAGGTCGTCGGGATGGTCGCCACGGACGACGACGCCGACGACCGCTCGCTGTTGACGGTGACACACAACGGCTACGGCAAGCGCACGCCGCTGTCGGAGTACCGGAAACAGTCCCGGTACGGCATGGGGCTGGTCGACATAAAGACCGGCGAGCGGAACGGGGCAGTCTCCTGCGTGAAAGCCGTCGACGACGACGACCACCTGGTCGTCATGACCGAACACGGCCAGATAATGCGGACCCGCGCCGACGAGGTCTCGACGGTGAGCCGCAACACGAAGGGCGTGACCGTCATGACCGTCGAGGACGACGACGCCGTCGCCGCCATCGACAAACTGCCGGCGGACGCTCTCGGTGACGATGACGGTGAGAGCGAGGACGAGAGCGAGGGCGAGGAGACCGAATCCGAGGCGCCCGCCGAGAACTGACCCCGCACTCGGTCAGCGCCGCCCACCATCGCGGGCCTCCCGCACGGCCCGGTGGAACGGGGCGAAGCGGACGCGGACGCCGTCCGCTCGAACGGAGGTGTCCACTCGCGACAGAAGCGTCACGGCCGCGAGGCCAAGCGGGACGCCAAGCGCCAGGACGACGGCCAGCGGGTCCGGTCCACCGAACCCGACCACGAGCGTGGCCCCAAGCCCGACCATCGCGACGACCGTCCAGCGCCAGGGACCGGTGAGTACCTGTGTCCCCTCGAAGGTCGGCGCTCCCGTCCCTGGTCGGTCGGTCTCCATGCGCCCACCTACGTCGCCGGGTGGCGAGTACGTGACGGTCAGCCGGGCCGTCGAGGTGTCCGGCTCAGAACACGCTCTTTCCGAGTGCCGACCCGGCCAGTTCGACGGCCAGGGCGGCGGTCTCGTTTGACTCGTCGAGAACGGGGTTCACCTCCACGAGTTCGAGTGAGTGCATGATGTCCAGTCGCTCGTCGAACTCGGCGACGATCTCCATCGCGGCGTGGGCCTCGCGGTAGGTAACACCGCCGCGGACGGGGGTCCCCACGCCGGGGGCGACCTTTGGGTCGAGCCAGTCGAGGTCGAGCGAGACGTGGACGTCGTCGACGCCGTCCGCGGCGACCTCCATCGCGTCCCGCGTGACGGCCGTGACCCCGCGCTGGTCGATGTCTGACATCGTGTAGACGGTCACGTCGCTGTCGCGCAGTTGGACGCGTTCTTTGTCGTCGAGACTGCGCAGACCGACGATGGCGACGTTCTCCTCGCGGACCCCAGGGGCGGTCGCCCAGGACATGTCACCGAAAGCACCCCGGCCCAGCGCCGCCGCGAGAGGCATCCCGTGGACGTTGCCGCTGGGAGTTGTCGCTGGCGTGTTGAAGTCACCGTGGGCGTCGAACCAGACGACGCCGACCTCGGCGTCGCGGGCTGCGCCGGCCATCGTCCCGATGGCGACCGAGTGGTCACCGCCGAGCACCAGCGGGAACAGTCCCTCCTCGAGGGCGCCGGCGACCTCGCTGGCGAGTCTCGTGCACACTTCCTCGGTCTCCTGGAGGTAGTTCGCGGTCCCATCGACGAGGTCTGCCTCGGCGTCGGGGTCACGTCGCTCGGCCCGGGGCACGAGTTGGTCGCCCGCGTCGGCACAGCCGTAACCCACTCCCTCGATGATGTTCGAGAGTCCGGCGTACCGGATGGCCGACGGTCCCATGTCCACGCCACGTCGGTCCGAACCGTAGTCCGTCGGGGCACCGATTATCCTGACGTCTTTCATGGCGCCCGGGTCGGTGCCCGCCCGCTTAATCCCGCCGGTGTCCGGTCAGTCCCCACACGACGCCGCCGACCGCCCGTTCGCGAAGCCGTCCGACAGCACACGGCGAGTGCGTTCGTCGAGAGCACGCCCCCACCCGGGGTCCGCGACGCCACCCGAGAGCCAGCCGTGGCCGGCGTGGGAGGAGCCGTCCTCCAGGCGCCCGACGACGTTGTGCAGCAACTCGTGCACAGCGTAGTCGGTCCGTGTCGCCTTCGAGGGGTCCGTCGATTGAGTGCCGTCGACGACCGCGAGGTAGCCGGGCGTGTCGCCGTAGCCCAGCACGTCCTCGTCGGTGATCCGCCCGAGAACGAGGTGGTGGTACACGCAGCGCCGGTCCCCGAGGCGGTCGTGGGTGTACAGCCTCGACAGCAGCGCCGCCCGCGACTCGTTCGCCCCGAGCACCACGGGGTCGAGTCGCTCGCCCTCGACGACGTGCAGCGCGACTCCGGCCTCACCCGAGGGGTTCGCGACCGGCATCGACCGGAACGCCTGTTGCATTCGGCGGCGCTCGGACTCGGACAGCGAGGCCACGTCGCCGGCAGGGCTCACCTGGACGTACAGGTCCTTTGTGAGCGGGTCGGCGTCGGACAGCGGGACGCCGTCGTCCGTCTCGCCGGCGACCTCCCAGCCGTCCGGCAGGCGGTCGCCGTCGGTGTCCGGGTCGGTCGGGTCCGTGCCGACCTCGCGCTCGCGAGCGTCGGTGAGTCCGTCGCCGTCGCTGTCGGTCGGCCCCACGTCGACCACGCCGACGGCGATCCCCCCGCCGACGAGAACGACCACCAGTCCGAGGCAAAGAACCAACAGCGGTCCCAGCGACCGGTCCTCGCTCACGACGGCGCTGCGAGGGGCTGGCTCTTCAGCGCGTCGGTCACTCCCGCTCGGTCTCGACCTGTGGAGACGGTCGCGACACACCGGCCGCACCGGTCGCCCCCGGCGACTCGTCCCCGGTCGCCGCGCGCTCGACCGCACTCCCCACCTCGGCGAGTGCCTCCGCCTGCCGGCGGAACGCCTCGCCCGTCTGCAGGTCGTCGAGGCGGTGCTCGACCAGACCCAGGCGGTCGTCGACCCGCAGGTGGCCCACGCGAACGTCGGACAGCGTCGTCTCGACGCCGGCCAACAGGTGGCTCGCGCCCCCGGTCTGCACCGCGCTCGGCTCACGCTCGACGGTCAGGCCGTTGTCGCCCCCGCGGAGTTCGAACCCGACGCCGCGGCGGGTCACCTCTAGCGGTGTCCGCAGCGCGACCGACCGACCGTCGGCAGCGTGTGTCGCCTGAGCGGTCACGGGACGGTCGTCGACGGCCGTCTCGTACACTGGCGCTCCAGCGACGTGGTCCCCGGTGCGGTCCACCGCGGGGCGTTCCGAGAGCGCCGTCGACAACACGGACCGTCGCTGGTTCGGCAGGTCGGGCGCCGCGGGCCTTTCGTCCGGTCTGGAGATCGACTGCAGGACGAACCCGGCGAGGACGGCAAAGAGCACCGGCAGCGTGAGCACCAGCGGCAGCCCCATCACCACCGCGACGGCTCCGAGGACGAGCAGCGCGACGGCGGCTATCAGGTACGCCCGAACCATCTATCAGTGTTTTTACGCTCCCGACAAAAGTGGTTGATGCCAGGGAGCGCGGTCGAGGTCGTCGCTCAAAATCGCCGGTCGCCCTCGTCGTGGCCCGCGTCATCACCCGTCCTTCGGCGGCACGTCCACCCGGCGGGGTCCCCCGTCTGCCGCCTCGGTCCGTGGGTCGTGGTGGGCTGTGAGTACCCCACCGTCACACCGCAGGTGGCTCACTCGACGGCCCGTTCGACGTGGTCGACGGCGACTGCGGGCGTCTCGACGGCCCTGACCCCGTCAACGTCGTGGGTCCCGAGACCGGCGACGGGGCGGCCGAGCACCAGCGTGTGGGCGATCTCAGAGAGCGTGCCGGGCCCGCCGTCAACGGCGATCGTCGCCTGGCCGTTCAGGACGACCAGGTAGTTGCGGGCCGGTCCCATCCCGGTGGCGACGGCGGTCTCGACGTAGGGGTTCGCGGCCGCCGGGTCCGTTCCGGGCAGGATGCCGACGGTGTGGCCGTTCTCGCTGCCGGCCCCCTCACAGGCGGCCCGCATCGCCCCGCCGAGACCGCCACAGACCAGCGTGTGCCCGCGCCGGGCGAGTTCGGCGCCCACCTCGCGGGCGAGGTCGGCCTCCGTCTCTGTGACCGTGCTGCCGCCGACGACACTCACGCGCATGGTGGACTCCTCGGCGCCGAGGGACTTTGCTGACGGGGGTCGGGCCGGCGGACAGGGCGGACGCGGGAAGGTGAGGCCGGGCCGGACGATCACGCTCGGGGCGAGTGCGAGCGCCCCCCGGTATCGACAGTCGTTTACCGGAGGCGGCGGATCGCAGAGTATGGATTGGAACACGCACGAGGAAGACGTCTGGTTCGAGTTCGAGGGCACCCGCCCTGACGAACTCGAACCGGGTCGGTACTACCGCGGAACTGTCGACGGATTCGCCGACTTCGGCGTGTTCGTCGACATCGGCGACCACGTAACGGGACTGCTCCACCAGTCGGAACTGGAGACGCGACTGGAGTCGCTCGACTGGGAGTCCGGCGACGAGGTGTTCGTCCAGGTGAAAGGCGTTCGCGACAACGGCGACGTCGACCTGGGCTGGTCGATCCGGCAGTCCGCCGGGGAGTTCCGGGGGCACCGGGTCCACGACCCGGATGCCGACGACGACGAGGCCGGTCAGGAGGCCGGCGGCGGGCCCGGCCAGGACCACGAACCGGAGGTGCGGGAGGTCCCACGCGACACCGACGAGGGAAACGCTGACGGCGGCGCCGGTGGCGAGTCCGGCGTCGCCGACGCGGACGACGAGCAAGAGCGTGACTCCGACGACGGCGGCGAGTCGATCGTCGCCGAGGAGGACCACTTCGAGGAGACAGAGACAACGAACGGGACCGCTTCGGGCGGGGCGGTCGAGGACGACGAACCCGCGGAGCCCGAGGAGCGCACGCCGATTGAGGACCTCGAGGAGCGGGTCGGCGACCGCGTGCTGATCGAGGGGGTCATCGTCGAGGCACGACAGACCTCGGGACCGACGATCTTCGAGGTGCGCGACGAGTCCGGTACCGTCGAGTGTGCTGCCTTCGAGGCCGCCGGCGTGCGTGCTTACCCCGACGTCGAGGTGGACGACGCCGTCGCGCTCGGCGGCGAGGTCGAACGCCGGCACGGCGACCTCCAGGTAGAGACCGAGTCCCTGGAGCCACTCGAGGACGAGGCGTCCGAGCGCGTCAACGAGCGACTGGCCGCGGCGATACAGGAGGCGGCCCGCGCCCCCGAGGTGGAGCCGCCGGTCGACGACGACGACATCGAGGCGCTTGCGGGTGCCGCGCGGGAGGTCGCCACCGCGATCCGGACGGCTGTTATAGCGGGCAAGCCCGTCGTCGTCAGGCACTCACCGACCGTCGACGGCTACGTGGCGGGCGTCGCCCTGGAGCGGGCGACGCTGCCGCTGATCCGTGAGGAGCACCCCTCGGCGGACGCCGAGTACCACCTGTTCGAGCGCCGCCCGCTAGAGGACCGCGTGTACGACATGGGCGCGGCCACCGACGACGTGACGGACATGCTCCAGGGCCGGGAGCGACACGGCGAGTCGCTGCCGCTCGTGGTGCTGGTCGACGCCGGCGCCACCGAGGAGTCCACGGTCGGCTACGGCCTGCTCGACGTGTACGACGTGGACCACGCCGTCGTCGCGGGCGAACCGCTGGACGAGGCGGTGCGAGAGACGGTGACCACCGCCGCGGCACCCGACGACGAGGGCCACCTCGCCACGGCGGCACTGGCGACGACCGTCGCGCTGGGCGTCGACCCCGACGCTGGCGACGAGATCGCTCACCTGCCGGCGCTGCCACACTGGGGCGGCGCCCCCGAGTCGTACCGCGAGGCGGCCGCCGGGGCCGGCTACGACGACGACCGCCTGGCAGAACTGCGCGAGGCCGTCGCCTTTGGCGCTTACTTCCAGTCCTACCAGGACAAGCGGGAGATCTTCGCGGACCTGCTGTTCGACGCCGACCGCGGCCAGCGGTTCGCGGGCCACCTCAGCGACGAGTTCCGTGACCGCCTCGACGAGGAACTCGCGGCCGCCGAGCGCAATCTCCGCCACGAGACCGTCGACGGCGTCGAGTTCGCCGTTCTCGACACCGAGGCGTTCACCCACCGCTTCGACTTCCCGCCGACGGACCTCCTGCTCGACGAGATCCACCGCGACGGCGTCGAGGCCGACGTGACCGTCGGCTTCGGCGAGGACGCCCTTCGCCTGCGCTCCGATCACGCCGTGGACCTCCGTGCCGTCGCCGCGGACGCCGCCGACCGCGCCCCCGAGACTGGGATCGACGCCGTCGGTGGGCGTGACGGTCACGTCGAGTACCTTCTGGGCGAGCGCGACGCCGCCCTCGACGCCGTAGAGGCCGCCGTCGCCGACCACCTCACCGCTTCCGAGACCGCCGACGACTGACCGTCACCGTAGGCCACCAGGCTGATACCCTCACCGGGAGAAAACCTGTGGGATCCAATTGCTCAGAAAGAGCCAGGTTTACCAGATAGCACTGGTCGTCTGGGCCGCAGTATCGGCGCTGGCCGTGCTTTTACTTTACACCGGCACCGCCGAACCGGTCGTCTCACCAGCAGAACTCCCCGGCGAGCCCTGGGTCGCGTTCCCTCTCGTGGCCGTGCTGTGGGCGGTCGGATTTCTGGCGGTCACGGTCCAGAAACGCCGCGCCTGGACCGGCGCCGGGAAGGCGGCGAACCTGACCCCCGAGAGCGGAGGGTTGTTGAGTGGGCCCGAGCTCACCGGCACCGTTCGTGGGCGACGAGTGCGGGTGCACACCGTCAAGCGCAGCAGAGGCGACCGCGACGGGAGCCCGGCGGTGTCCATCTCCAAGGAGAACAGCAAGAACGCGACCGGAAGCACGTACACGGTCGTCGAGACGGATCTGGTCGACCCCATCGAGACGGGACTGGTCGTCGGTCGGGGCGACGACGAGACGGCGTTTGGAAGCGGGAGGGCTGAGAGCCAACCGGTCGGGGACGGTATCGTGGCTCTGGGCGGGGGGTCGGACGCGCTGGTCGAGGCACTCGGGACGCGTCCGGTCAGAGACACGCTCCTCGCTCCGGAGCGAGCGGGCACCCTGACGATCGGCGACCCAGCGCACGTGGTTCTCGACGCGACCCCCGACATGTCCGGGTCGATGATCGGCGGCGCGATCGAGGAGAAAATAAAGAACCGGGTCGAGGAGGAGTTCCCGGGCGAGGCGACGACGGTGGCCAGCGAGACAAAGGGACTGGTGCTCGACGGTGCGGAACTCAGGCGCCAGACGGAGGCGGTCGTCGCGGTCGCCGACGCGACCGAGGCGCACCACGACGCACCGGAGTGACCGCCAGGCGATACCCTTATTCGCGGGCCTGTCCGACGATCTGGCGATGAGCACTGGCACCGGCGAGGACGTCACAGGAGACCCCGACCTCGACCTCGACCTGGACCCCGAGAGCCGGGCCGCCTTCCGTCGGGTCTGTGAGGACCTCGTCGAGGGTATCCTCGCTGGCGAGGTGACTCGGGACAACCTCGAGACACAGAAGACCGAGGTGTGCGGCCGTCACTCCTCGCCGAAGGTGCCGAAGAACTCCACGCTGTTGCGGTTCGCCCCCGAGGAGCGCCGCGAGGAGGTGAAACAGGTCGTGCGACGGAAGCCCGTGCGGACCGCCTCTGGCGTGTCGCCGGTGGCGATCATGACCTCGCCCCACCGCTGTCCCCACGGGAAGTGTCTGTACTGCCCTGGCGGGCCGGACTCGGAGTTCTCCTCCGCGCAGTCGTACACCGGCCACGAACCCGCCGCCGCTCGCGGCAAGCAGAACGACTACGACCCGTACGGGCAGGTGCGCCTGCGCCTGGAGCAGTTGCGGGCTATCGGTCACCCGGTCGACAAGGCGGAACTGATCCTGATGG
>CAZQHW010000041.1:0-17433 GCA_964593395.1 uncultured Halobacteriales archaeon | reverse complement strand
CGTATGGCTGCTATCGAGACGGTGGGACTCCGAAAGGAGTTCGGTGACGTGGTGGCGGTCGACGGGTTGGACCTGACCGTCGACCGGGGCGAGGTGTTCGGCTTTCTCGGCCCCAACGGTGCGGGAAAGTCGACGACGATCAACGTCCTGCTTGGCTTTCTGACCCCCACTGCCGGCGAGGCGCGGGTGCTCGGCCACGACGTGGCCGACGAGTCGGTGGCGGTGCGCGAGCGCATCGGTGTCCTCCCCGAGGACTTCGAGCCGTACGAGCGTCTCACCGCCCGCGAACACGTCTCGTACGCCGCCCAACTGAAGAACGTCGACGCCGACGTCGAGGCGCTGCTACAGCGAGTCGGACTCCAGCGGGAGGCCTGGGACCGTCCCGCCGGGCAGTACTCGACGGGAATGGCCCAGCGGCTCGCGCTGGCGACGGCGCTCGTGGGCGACCCGGAGGTGCTCGTGCTGGACGAGCCCTCCTCCGGGCTGGACCCGGAGGGGATGGGAGAGATGCGCGACCTCGTCAGGACGGAGGCCGGGAACGGGACGACGGTGTTCTTCTCCAGTCACATCCTCTCGGAGGTCGAAGCGGTGTGTGACCGGGTGGCGATCCTCTCCGGCGGGTCGCTGTCGGTTGTGGGGTCGCTGGACGACCTCCGGGCGGGCACCGTCACGGAGACGTCGATGGAGCTCGCGCTCGACGCCTGCCCGGACGACCTCGTCGGGGCGGTCCAGCGGGTCGACGGCGTCGAGTCCGCCCGGGCCGACGGCGACGACCTCCGCGTCGAACTGACCGACCCCGCGGCGAAGGTCCGGGTGGTGCGCCGGGCCGACGAACGGGCCGTCGTCGAGGACATCGTCGCCGAGGAGGCGTCCCTGGAGTCGATGTTCGAGCAGTACGCGAACGGGACCGCCGGTGAACGGACCGACGGAGAGACCGAGGACGCCGCCGAGACCACGGAGGTGACACGATGAGCGACACCCTCACCATCGCGCGGTTCGACCTCCGCAACGCCCGTCGATCGCGCATCCTCTGGGGTGTCGTGGCGATCTACGTCGTCTTTATTACGCTCTTGTTCTACGCTCAGAGTCGGGCGCCCTCGCCCAGGGTGGAGAACGCCCTGATCGGAGCGGTGTTTCTCACCACGCTGTTGCTCCCGCTCGTGGCGATCGCCGGCTCCTACCTCGCGGTCGCTGGCGAGCGAGAGTCGAACACGATCCGCTTCCTGTTGAGCCAACCCGTCGGTCGCCCCTCGGTCGTGCTCGGCAAACTCCTCTCGCGTGGGGTGATGACCGCCAGTGCGCTCGTCCTGGCACTCGTCGTCGGCAGCGGCATCGCCCTGGCGACGTACCCCACGCCGGACCTCGCACCGGTGGTCCCGTTCGGCGCCTTCACGCTGCTGCTGGTGGCCGCCTACGTTTCGGTTGCCGTGGCCATCTCCGCCGCCTCGGGGAGTCGCTCCCGGGCGATCGCCGGCACCATCGGCGTCTACTTCGTCACCGACGTGCTCGCGGTGTTGCGAGGGCTGGGCCTGGAGACGCTCCTGCGGGCGCTGCTCGGTGACGGGTTGGGCCTGGACCTCACCGACGCATTCTACGAGTTCGCCGTTGCGCTGCTGTCGCCGGCGCGGGCGTACATCAACGCCACCCTGGGGACGCTCAACCCCGACCGCCTCCTGGTCGACGTGGCCGGGGAGACCCCCGTCTACCTGGAGCCGCCGGCGATGGCGCTCGTGCTCGTCGCCTGGGTCGTCGTCCCGCTCGTGCTCGGCGTGGTCGTCTTCTCCCGGACGGAGATCGCCTGACACGGGAACCCTCGACGGTCCACGTCTGGTGACGACCACAGACGACCGACGCAGGCAGTCTGTCGTCGCCGTCGGCCACCCGTGCCGGTCCCGCCGCCGGGACACTGTCACGCGCCGTGATAGATCGTGACATCCGTCGCAGTCCCTGCGACACCGGACGGGGATTTAGCGACAACGGGTGTCAACCGAGTGACGATGAGCCACCGAGGCGTCAGTCGACGGGAACTGCTGGCTGGCGCCGCCTCGCTGGCGGTGGGACTCCCCGGGTGTGCCGGGGTGGACCTGGAGACGAACTACGAGCGGTCGGTCGAGCGGTCGTACGGCGTGGCGGTGAACAGCCTGGCACTGGAGATGCCCCGGGGAGACCTCACCGTCCGCGAGGCGGACGGACACGAGGTCACGCTCTCGGGGTCGGTCGTCGGAAAGGACCGTGACGCGGTCGACGGAACCGAGATCGTCGGCGACCAGTCAGACGGTCGCCTGACGCTTTCGGCCCGCAGGGACGGCCAGGTGGTCGACGACGTGGGGGTTGACCTGACGGTCCGGGCGCCCCGTGACACGCGGGTTTCCACGGTGAGCGCCGCGACGGGGAGCGTCTCGCTGAACGACGTCGTCGGCCCGGTGCGGGCGGCGACCGGAACCGGGACCATCTCGGCCGAGCGCGTCACCGGGCGGTTGACGGCGGTGGCAGAACGCGGCGAGGTCTCCGTCTCGGACGTCGACGGCGGGGTGAGCGTGTCGCTGTCCGAGGGCGAGGTGTCGGTCGCGGACGTCGACGGTGACGTCTCCGTTACGGGCGTCGACGGCGACGTCTCGATCACGAGCGTCGACGGCGACGTCCACGCCGAGGCGAGGGTCGGCTTCGTCAGCGTCAGCGACGTGACCGGCGACGTCAGGGCGGTGGTCGAGAGCGGCGACACGGACGTGGTCGACGTCGGCGGCGACGTGTACCGCTCGTGCACTCCGTGTGACTGACCGGTCGCCGTCCGGGCGACACTCCGAGTGTCGCTGGGCTCGATGGACCCCGTGAGATTGTTCACTGTGCGGATGCACGTCATCTGTAGGGATGGTGTTGGCGAACCAACAATCGACTGTGCTCGGCGTGGTCGGGGAGGCGTCGGTCGAGCGCGCCGTCCGCCAGGGGCGCGGGCGGGTCGACCACGAGGTGAGCGTGGCGTCGGTCGAGCCCCCATTGTCCGAGGACGGGCCGTCGGCGGACTGTCTGGTAGTGGCGCTGGACGACGACCGAGCGGGGTGGGTCGTGGAGACGGTCGAGCGACCGGCGGCGCCGCCGGTCGTTGCGGTCCCCCGGGACGAAACCGACGCCGAGGTGGTGGAGACGGCGCTGTCGGCGGGCGTCGCCGACGTCGTGCCGCGGTCGGTCGCGGACCGCACCCCGTCGGTCGTGGTCGAGCGCGCCGTCACGGCGGCGCGCGGGACGACGAGTGACCACGCCCGGTCGACCTTCGACGGCGTCGCGGAGCCGCTGGCGCTGCACGACCCCGCGACGGGCGAGGTGATCGACGCGAACCGGGCGCTGTGTGACCTCCTTGGGTACGGCCGCTCGGAACTGGTCGCGATGGACGTCGGGGAGTACACCGCCGACATCCCGGGGTACGACCTCGAGCGTGCGGTCGAGGTGATCACCACGGCGACCGAGACCGGGTCGGCGGGGCCACTAGAGTGGCCGCTTGAAACCGCCGACGGCGACCAGGTGTGGGTCGAGGTCGAACTCCGGCGCACCGAGATCGGCGGCCGGGAGCGGGTGCTGTCGACGGCGACGGACGTGACCGACCGGCGCCGACAGCGGCGCCAACTGCGGGAGATATCGGAACACATCGAGGAGGTCGTCTACCTGATGCAGGCTGACCTCTCCGAGGTGCTGTTCGTCAACGACTCCTACGAGGACCTGTTCGGCCAGTCCGCCGCCGACCTCGAGAGGGATCCGATGGCCGTACTCGACGTCGTCCACCCCGAGGACCGTGCGGACTACCGGGCCGACCTGGAGGCGATGGCCGAACACGTCCGGGCCGGCGGCTCCGACCCGGTGGAGTTCACCCACCGGCTCCGGGTCGACGGCGAGACGCGGTGGGTGCGGGTGACGGGCTACCCGAGTCGAGTGCCGGGCGAGGCGGTCGACCGGATCGTCGGCGTCGTCCGCGACGTCACCGAGGCACGGCGACGCGAGCGGGAGTACGAACAGGTGTTCAACGAGGTGGACGTGACCGTCACCGTCCACGACCCCGAGGAGCGGACGATGGTCGACGTGAACCGGACGCTGGCGGAGTTGACCGGCTACGACCGGGCAACGCTGATCGAGGGCGGCGTCGAACTGTTCACCGCCGACGACGCCGACGTCACCGCCGGCGACGCCTACGACATCGTCGAGACCGTCGCCGAGACGGGCGAGGACCGCACCGTCGACTGGCCGGTCGAGACCGCAGACGGCGAGCGCCGGTGGCTCTCGGCCCGGGCGACGACGGCAACCATCGGCGGCGAGAAGCGGGTGATCGGCGTCTCTCAGGACATCACCGAGCGCAAGCGCCGCGAGCGGGAGTACGAGCAGATATTCAACAGCGTCAACGACTCGATCGTGGTCCACGACCCCGAGACCGCCGAGATGGTCGACGCGAACGACACCTTCTGTGAACTGCTCGGCTACGACCGCGAGACGATCCTCGAGTTGGGCAGTGCGGGGGTGAGCGTCACCGAGGAGGGGTACACGGAGGAGCGGGCCGCGTCGATCGTCGAGGAAGTGAGCCGCCGGGGTGAGGTCGGCCCGTTCGAGTGGCGAGTCGAGACCGCAGACGGCGAGCGCCGCACGCTCGAGGTAACGGCGACACAGGCGGAGATCGGCGGCCAGCAGCGCCACGTCTCACTGATGCGGGACATCACCGAGCGGCGCCAGCGCGAGCAGGAGTACAAGCAGATATTCAACAGCGTCAACGACGCGATCGTCGTGTTCGACCCCGAGACCGCCGAGATCGTCGACGTGAACGACCGCTACCACGAGTTGCTTGGCTACGAGGACTTCGATCGCATTCGCGAGTTGGGGATCGAGGGACTCAGCGTCACCGAGGAGGGGTACACCGGCGAGCGGGGCCGCGAGTTGATCCGCGAGGTGGCCGCGACCGGCGAGACGACGACCGTCGAGTGGCGCGGTCAACAGAAAAACGGCGACACGGTCTGGCTGGAGGCGACGCTTGCGCCGGCGACGATCGGCGGCGAGCAGCGCGTGCTGTCGATCCAGCGTGACATCACCGCCCGACACCAGCGCGAGCGGGAGTACGAGCAGATATTCAACAGCGTCACCGACGCGATCGTCGTGTACGACCCAGAGACGGCTGAGATGGTCGACGTGAACGATAGCTTCTGTGAGCTGCTCGGCCACGACCGTGAGACGATCCTCGAAAAGGGCGTCGCGGGGGTGAGCGTCACCGACGAGGGGTTCACCCGGGAGCGCGCCGACGAGATAATCAAGCGCGTGGCCGAGACCGGCGAGTCGGAGAACTTGGAGTGGGAACTCGAGACCGCCGACGGCGAGCGCCGCACCGTCGAGTCGACGGTCACGGCGGCGACCGTCGGCGGCGAGCAGCGCGTGCTGACGATAAACCGCGACGTCACCGAGCGTCGCCGTCGCCAGCGTCAACTCGAGGTGATCCTCGAGCGGATCGACGAGGCGATCTACCTCACCGGCGGCGAGAGCGCGGAGCCACTGTATCTGAGTCCGGCGTTCGAGGACCTCACCGGGCTGTCACTAGAGACGCTGTACGAGGACCCGTGGGCGTTCGTCGACCACGTCCACCCGGACGACCGCCAGAAGTACCAGCAGATGCTCGACCGTATCGAGCGAGACATCGAGAGCAACGACACCGACGACCGCTACGACATCGAGTTCCGCTTCCAGCGACCGGACGGCGAGACGCGGTGGTTCCACGGTACGGACTACCCACTCGAGGACTCCTCGCGGTACTCGTTTATCAGCGTGTTGAGCGACGTCACCGAGCGTCGCCGCCGCGAGCGGGAGTTCGAGCAGATATTCAACAGCGTCACCGACATCATCACCGTGTACGACCCGGAGACGGGGGAACTGATCGACGCCAACGAGACGATGGCCGACCTGCTGGGGTACGACCGCGAGACGATCCTCGAGTTGGGAACCGGGGGCGTCAGCGCCACCGACCTGGGGTACGAGCGCTCGATGGTCGAGGACGTGATCACCGAGGTAGCCGAGACGGACGAACCGATCCGTGGCCTGGAGTGGGCACTGCGGACCGCCAGCGGCGAGACCCTCTGGGCGGAGGTCGACGCCACGCCGGCCCGGATCAACGGCCAGCACCGCGTCCTGGCCATCGCCCGTGACGTCACCGAGCGCCGCGACCGGGAGGAGCGGGTCCAGGTGCTCAACCGCGTCCTGCGGCACAACCTCCGCAACGACATGGACGCCGTACGGGGCTACGCGACGGCGATCGCGGAGGGCAACGACCGCAGCGAGGTGCTCGCAGAGCGGATCCGCGAGACCGCCGACGCACTGCTGCGGTTGAGCGCAAAGGCCCGCGACACCGAGGCGGTGCTGCGGGGCGACGACGAGCGCGGTGTCGACGGCGTCGGGTCGGTCGTCGACCGGACGGTCGAGGCGACCCGGTCGGAGTTCAACGACGCCGACCTCTCGGTGGCCTGTCCGGCGGGCGAGGTGCCCGTCGAGGCGGAGCCGTTACGACTGGTGCTGCAGGAACTCGTCGAGAACGCCGCCCAACACGCCGGCGAGAATCCGACGGTCGAGGTGCGTGTCGAGCGAGCGCCGGCGGCGGACCACGACATCACCGTCACGGTCGCGGACGACGGGCCGGGCCTGCCCGAGCGAGCACTTCGGCCGATCCGGACCGGCGGCGAGACGCAGTTCGAGCACAACCGCGGACTGGGCCTGTGGCTGGTCCACTGGGGCGTGCGCCGCCTCGGCGGGAGCGTGGAGTTCGACCGCCCGGACGACGGCGGCACCGTCGCACGGCTGCGACTGAACGCCGTCGACCGCTGAGCGCACACGGCGGGCGACGCCGTGTGGAGTCGTCGAGAAGGGACCGGCGGGGAACGTGCCGGGCAGTCGAGTGGAGGGCCGGAGCGTGGGAGGACCGTCGCGTGGCGGCCCAGAGGGAACGGGCCGACGACCGCCCCGTGGCTCAGGCGGTCGAGTCGACGCTGACGCCGGACTCCTCGAGGGTCAGTTCCACCGTGTCCAGCGCGAGGGCGAACTCCTGGCGGTGGTGGCCGTCGGTGTCGATCGCGATCCCCGTCTCCACCAGACCGGCGTCCTCGAGACTGCTGAGGCGCCGGTAGACGGTGGCGCGGGAGGCGTCGACCCGCTCGACGAGCGAGCGGGCCGGCAGCGACTCCTCGCTGATCTCGGCGATGATCGTCCGGGCGTACTCGTCGCTCAGGAGCCGCAGCAGCTCGTCGGCGTCCGCGTCCGGGCCACTGTCGGCGCTACCCGGTCGCCCACGGCTGTCGTCTGCTGGTCGACTGGCGGTGCGTCGTCGGCCGTCGTATCCTGTCTGGGCCATCGTCACTACTTCCTTACTCACAGTCCCCCCTGTACCACGGGGCTACCAATCGGAACGCTCCGTCAGGGAGCAGTCTAGCTATACAGACACCGACGCGAGCGGTGACGAACCACATATGTGCAGGGCCCACGTCAAGGACACCGATGGCAGAGGACGGGGCGAACTCGCGACCACGGGTCCTCATGGTGGACGACCAGAAGGAGGTGGCAGACGCCTACGCGTTGCGCCTGGAGGGGGTCGCGGACGTGACGGTGGCCTACGGCGGGCAGGAAGCACTGACCGTCGCCGACGAGACGACGCCCGACGTGACGCTGCTGGACCGGCACATGCCGACGCTGTCGGGCGACGAGGTGCTCAGACAGTTGCGGGACCGGGAGTTCCGGACGCGGGTGGTGATGGTGACGGCGATCGACCCCGACCTCGGGGTGCTTGAGATGCCGTTCGACGACTACCTCTCGAAGCCGGTCGACAAGGCCGACCTCCAGGCGGTGGTCGACCAGCAGTGTCGCGTGCTGGCGTACGAACTGCTTGGCGAGTACTTCGGCGCCGCCTCGAAGCAGGCCGTTCTCCGGGCTGAACTCCCCGATGACACCGCCGACGACGAACTGGCGACCCTGGAGGCACGGACCGACAGCCTGCGCGCCCGGGTCGAGCGCCTGCTGCCGGAGGCGACGGACCTGTTCGACACCTTCGCGGGCGTCGACCGCGCCGGCTACTGACCCACGCGTCGCTCACCGCACGGTTCCGGGGTCGGGGTCGGGGTCGTCGTCGAAGTACGCGTCGAGGAGCTTGCGCTGTGCGCGACGCAGGTGGTACAACACCGTGGGACCGGTGATGTCGAGTGCGTCGGCGACCTCCTCGGAACTGCTGCCCCGCGGCGAGGCGAAGTAGTCCGAGAGGTACGCCGTGCGGAGGACGCGACGCTGCTTTTCGGTCAGCCGCTCATCAAGGTCGTCACGGAACCCACCCGCCGAGCGGGGCGTGCGGGACTCGCGAGTCTTCGAGCGAACGGTCGTCTCGGCCGCGACGGCGTCGACGGTCTCGACCATGCGCCGGGGGTCAGCGTCGGGTGGCGCCCACGTCTCGACCGTCGCCCCGTCGGGGTCGTACGTCGCCCGTTGGACCGTCGCCCCCCAGTTCGTCAGCGCCCCGACTGGTGTCGACCCGTCGACAGTCACCTCGACCAGCGTTCGGTCCTCCGAGCGGACGGTTCGCGTGCCAGCGACGGCGTCGTGGTCGTCGAGAGCGGCGACCGCCTGCTCGGCGTCGCCCGCCGTCACCGCGTAGGCGACGACGGTGTCGTCGTCCCGTGGAACCACGCCGGTCACCGACACCTCTGCGCCGGTCGCCCCGGCGGCCCGGGACAGCGGCAGGTCGTCCTCGACCCGGAACTCGACCGTGGTGACGGTGTCGGCGAACAACAGGTCCTCACGCCTGGTCGCCTCGACCGCGAAGCCAGCCACGACGCCGAGCGTCTCCAGGCTCGCCCGCTCGCGGTCGCTGAGCCCCTCCTCGCGGGCCGCGTACAGGCCGAGTACGCCGTAGACGGTGTCGCCGCTGACGAGGGGCACCGCGACCGCCGACTGCAGCCCCTGGCCGAAGGCGGCCGTGCGGACGTCCCGCGGGACAGTCTCGGCGGCGGCCACGCGGTCGAGAACCTGTGTCGTCCCCGATCGGAGCGCCCGCCACTCCAGGAGCGACGGCGTCTGGTGGGCTCCCGCTGCTGCCGTGTCGTCGGAGACGGCCGCCGGTGGGTCGAGGTGCGTCTCGATGCGGTCGGCGAGGTCGCCGCCTCGCCCGGCGGCGGCGACCACTCGGAGCCCGTCGCCCGTCGGGTCCCGCTCGCCGACCCAGGCGTACTCGTACAGGTCGGTCGTCCCGAGGCGCTCACACAGTGTCCGGGCGACCGCCTCGCGGTCCTCGGCGTCGACGACCGTCTGCAGCACCGTCGCGGTCAGCGTGTCGATCGCCTCGGTGCGGTCGAGTCGACGACGGAGTCGCTCGACGCTCGTCGCCCGCTCGTGGCGGTCGGTCGTGTCCCGGAGGTAGACCACCGTGCCGTCGTCGGTCCGGGCGACGTCAACGGCGAGCCAGCGGTCCACCGAGGGAAAGTACTCCTCGACGGCACACTCCTCGGGGGGTGTCGCCGAGACCGCCTCCTGGAGCCGGCGGTCGGTCGTGGACGGCAGCGCACTCGTCAAGTGCTGGCCGGGCAGGGCGCCGGAGTCGGCGTGTAACAGGTCGACCGCACGGTCGTCGGCCGCGGCCACCTCTCCGTCGGTCGTCGCCGTCAGCACGCCGACCGGGGCGCGCTCGAGAGCCTCGTCCATCTGCGAACTACCGGAGTCGTGGGCGCCGGCCACTGTATCACTGGCGGTCGCCGTCGAGGTGGATCTCGACCCGGGCGCCGCCGGCGTGGCTCTCGGTGAGGCCCACCGCCCAGCCGTGGGCCTCGGCGATGCGCCGGACGATCGTCAGCCCCAGGCCGGTGCCGGTGTCGTCCGTGGAGTAGCCCGGCACGAACACCCGGTCACGCTCCGCCGGCGGCACCCCCGGCCCGTCGTCGGCGACGGCGAAGCCTCCTGTGTCGCCGTCGGCGTCAACGGCGACCACTCGAACGGAGACGGCGTCGCCGGACGCGGGTCGACCGCTGGTCGACCCGTGTTCGACGGAGTTCCGGAACAGGTTCTCGAACAGTCGCCGGAGGCGGTCGGGGTCGGCCTCGACGGTCGGGAGGTCGTCGTCGACGGTGAGCGTCGCGGGGTCCGTGTCGACGGTCTCCCAGGCCCGTCTGACGACCGCCGCAAGGTCGACGTCGGCTTCTGGGGTGACGGCGCCCTCGCCTCGTGCGAGCGTGAGGACGTCTCTGACGATCCGCTCCATGCGGTCGTGGGCCGCGTCGACCGAGGCGAGGTGGTCGGCGACGGTGTCGTCGTCGGTCGTCTCCTGGGCGGCCTGGAGGTGCGCCCCGGCGACGTCCAGCGGGTTCCGGAGGTCGTGACTGACGACGCTCGCGATCCGCTCGGCCTCGACGCCGTCGCGCTCGACCGGTGTCAGCACCATCACCCCGCCGTCGTCGGCCGTCGGCAGGACCTGCAGGGTGAGTCGCTGAGGCGTCTCTGGGCGGCGCAGACCGACCGACTCGAGGGTCTCACCGTCACGCAGCGCCCCACACAGGCCACCGGCAGTCAGGTCGTCGGCCGCGATTTCGGCGGTCGACCACCACTCGCGGACGGGCGTGCCGGCGCCCACCCCGAACGTGGTCTCGAATGCGTCGTTCGTCGCCGTGAACACCGGCGTCCCGTCGGCGACGGCGTAGCGTGCGGCTGGCGAGGGCACCGCCCCCAGGGGCACACGCGGGTCGTCGTTCCCGGCGCGTACGTCGCTCATATCCCCACCCGGGCGGGGGAACGCCACCGTCGGGGCGGACCGGACGGCGTCGGACCAGCGTCCGTCGCACAACCGGGGCGGTCGGCTGTCACACACGGAGTGGTCGTCCGGACGGAGACAGTCACGGGCCTCATCACACCACACCAAACGGTGTCCTCCCCCTTAGGTGCGCTCTCTAGAAGTTACGACACGAGGGCTAGACGGGGGCGCGCCGGGGGGGGCGCGGTCAGTCGGGCGAGTCCCTGGTCGTCGCGTTCGGCGGACCCTGGCAGCTGAGTGCGTGACAGGAGGCCACCTGGGTCGGGGCGTCGGTGACAGGGGATGGGTCGACGACCGGCGTCGGACTCTCGCCGTCCGGTGGGTCACAGTCGACCGACCCGACAGAGCCGGTGGCCGCGGTGGTGTCACTGGACCGCTCGTCCACGGCAGGTCCGGTCGCGTCGTTCTCCGGCGGGCAGTCGACCGGGTGCGTGACCGGGGTGTTCGGCTGTGGCGTGGTCTCCACGAGCGGCCCGACCACGCCGGCGTTCGCGACCAGGGCCACCGTCAGCAGTCCGAGTGCGACCGTCGCGGGGAGCGTGTACGCACTCTCCGCGAGTCGCCGGAACGGGCCACTCCCGGAGTCGTCGGCCGACTGGGACCGGTCGGGAGCGTCGGTCGTCGGGTCACTCGGGCGGTCACGCGGGGGTGTCACGGCACCACCCTCGCAGAGTGGGTCACGACGGGAGCACCGCGCGTCGTCGGTCGCATACGTCTCACGAGTGCGTGTGCCCCGTTAACTCGTCTCGTGGCTGAAAGAGTCACTTGAGTCGCGAAGAAAGGGAGTCGGGACCGTCTCCGGCCGGAGGGGGAGAGCGACGGCGCGAGCCGGCGTCGGTCACTGCTCGCCGTGCTGGCAGACGAGGCGGCGTCGCCAGGCGTTCTCGGCCGCCGGCCAGTCACGTCGTGGCTCCGCGGGGTCCGTACCGCCGACGTCGACGTCGTCTGACGTTCCCTCGTGTGCCGGCGACACCCACTCGGCGTCGACCTCGCGCAGAACGAACGCGTCGGGGTCGTGTTCCTGTTCGCTCGACTCGGGGTCCGGGACGTGGTACACCCAGCCCTCGGCGCGGACGGTCGCGAGCAGTCTGGCCTGGACCACGCCCTGGCGGGCGGCGGCGACCCGCGACCGCTGGGGGTGGTCGCGGTGGTGGGCCGCGGTGACGACCCAGCGTCGCTCGGGAGGTCTGGGCGCCGCGCCGTCGTCGGGGTCGGCGACGGCAGTCAGGACCACGCGCTCGCCGTCGGTGAAGATGGACTCTCTGACCGCCTCGTGGAGTCCCAACTGCTCGCGCAGGTCGTTCTTTCGTGCACACCGCCGGCACCGGCCCCGGGTCCGGTGACCTGGGGCGACCAGCGGACGGCCGGCCAGCGCTGTTGTCACGTCGTCCCGCATCGCGCTCACCCTGTCGACGTGCATCTGATGTCTGCCTCCAGTTTCCGCGTGCGGTCTGTGGGCGGTGCCGCGACCGTCCCGGCGTCTGGGGCCGCGTTCGGACCCGTCACGCCCCCACCTACGACGCCCACCTACCTAACTGCACCCCCGTGTCTCTCGGGGCGACACACCGTGTGAACCAGTCTCGTGAACCGGAGTTCAGTAAACGCCCGAACAGAAATACCATTCGGCAGACACTTATGCCGGTGGGGACGCTTCGATCGGACGTGATGGCACGGAACGCACCGACACGCCCTCCTATCCGCTCGGACGCCGAGGCGACCACCGACGAGACGCCCGTCGCTCCGGGGACGCTGCTCGAACTGCTCGAGGACGAACACTCGCAGGCGATCCTCTCGTCGATCGCGGACGAACAGAAGCCCGCTCGGGAGATTCTCGAGGAGGTGACCGCCTCGCGGGCGACGGTGTACCGGCGGCTGAACAGTCTCGAGGACGCCGGTCTGGTCGAGTCGGGGATCGCGATCGACACCGACGGTCACCACCGGCAGGTGTACCACGCCGTGCTCTCGGACGTGGTGGTCTCCGTCAAACCGGACGGCCTCAGCGTCGAGGTCGACACCGAGCGCTGAGACGGACTGGTGTCACTGGTCGGTCCCCGCAGTGTTCGTTCGCGTGCGGCCGGTTACAACGAGTAGGTTTGGAGTGTCGTCGTCGCGGACGACTGTTCTGCGGTGTCGCCGTACTCGACGAGGTGGAACTCGGTCACCGTCGCGCTCGGGAGCGAGGGGTCGCGGTTGTTCTCGAGAAAGTCGACCAGACGGTCGTACTCCTCGTCGCTGGTGAAGTACCCGAGTGTCAGGTGCGGGAGAAACTGCTCGGCGTCGCGGTCGACGGTCAACGTCTCGACGCGGTCACACAGTGCCTGGTTCACCGCCGACAGTACGCCGTCGTCCTCGACCTCCGCGTAGACGGTGTCCGGAAAGAGGTTCAGCCGTGGGAAGCCGACGTCGAAGGGGCTAATGCCGTCCAAGGCGTCACGTACGAGGCGGTCGACCCGGTTGACCGAGGGCGCCTCTGTGCTCTCCGTCTCGGTGCCACGCGTGCGCCGGTCGAACACCTTCGCCGTCAGGTGGAGTTCGTCGGCGGGCGTCGAGCGCAGACACGGGAACCCCTCGAGACGGGCAGCCAATCGCTCGTACTGGTCCACCAGCGCACCGTCGGTCACGTCGGCGAGCAGGGCCAGGCGGTGGTCGCCGTCGGTGACGACCGGTCGCTTTGGCGAGGGGACGATCTCCCGGCGTCGGTCCCAGTACTCGTCGACGTCCGACGCCATCCCGTCGTCGTGCATGGCCGTACTATTGGCATGACACGAGACCATTTCGTTCTTGTGACCCGCGGCCGCCGTTCGACGGGTCGCAGACACCGGCCGACCGCACGAACCACCGCTCGCGGTGGGTGTGGCGGCTGGGACGCGACGTGGGGCAGGTTCGCGCACTGTGGCGTGGCGGGCGTCGGGAGTCAGTCGTCTCCGGGGCGGACGACGAGGGCGGCCTCGCAGACGCAGTCCGGGCCGCACTTCGAGCACTCGCCGTCGGCGTGGCCGGCCATCGACCGACGGTGTGTCACCTCGTAGCCGTGGCCCGCGAAGAACCGCTCGGGGGAGTCCGGGCCACCGTGGAACCAGGCGTCCGCGAGAAACAGGTCCACGTCGCGCTCACGGCCGACGCGGTGAAGCGAGTCGAGCAGTCGACTGCCGACCCCCTGGCCGGTGGCGCCGTCGCGGGTGTAGCCCATCTCAAGCAGGCCGTAGCGCCCGGCCGACGGCACCGGGTCGGTCGTCTCCACGAGATACATCTCCTCACCGACCGCCGCCTGACTGTCGAGGACGGTCAGACCCATCACCCCGACGAGCGCACCGGTCTCGTCGGCCGCGACCCTGACCACACGGTCGGGGTCGTCCGGGTGGACGGTGACGGTGTAGTCGGCGTCCGGGCCGAAGTGGTCCGTTATCAGCGCCTCGAGTTCGTCGACGTCGTCCGGCCTCGCCGGCCGGATCGTCAGCCCTTGCATCCATCGATCGGTCGGACATCCAGCCGGAAAAACGCCGGGAAAGGCGCGGTCGTCGCCGAGACAGGACCCCCGCCGAGACCCCGCCCAGAGCGACCGTGGCCCGGCCGGATCGACGTCCGAGCCCCACGAGACGGGGCGACGACCACCGGGTCCAACACCCTTATCCGTGTGATGTTAGTAGGAGAATACATACAGATGGTGTTCGTCAGAGCAGTGTTCGGGGGTGGCTCGTCGTGAGCCGCGTCCGGCGCGTCGTCGACGCGGCGATGGACCACACGCGGATCGTGATCGTGGTGATGCTGGTGGCGACGGTCGCCATCGGCGCCGGGGCGTCGATGGTCGACCAGAGTTCGTCGCTGGACCAGTTCCAGTCCGACTCGCCCGAGGCAGAGGCACTCGAGTACCTAGAGTCGAACTTCACGACCGGCAGCGAGAACACGACCACGGCACAGGTGATCGTCCGTGACGACGACGTTCTCGACGGCGAGACGCTGGTGGCGCTGATCGACTACCAGCAGGCACTCCGGACGGACGAGACGGTGAACAGGACCCTGGCGGGCGAGCCGTCCTCACGGAGCATCGCGAACGTACTCGCGACGGCTTCGCTCCGCCAGGAGCGCGGCGCGGCGGTGCAGGCGACGGCAACGGAACTCGAGCGACTGAACCAGAGCGTCACCGAGGAGCGCCGGGCGATCGAGGAGCGCAACGCGACGCTCTCGGCCACGTCCGAGTCGCTGCAGGCGGGGCTGACGACGCTGCGGGAGAACCCGGACCAGCCGATCGGGCCCACCTTCGAGTCGGTCCAGGCCGAGACGCCGGTCGAACTGAACGAGACGGACAGGGAGACGTTCCGGACCGCGGCCCAGCAGTTGCGGGCGGCGCCGAACGAGTCGGCCGTCGAGGCGGCCTACGAACTCGGCACGCGCGGCGTGTTGGCCGACGAGTACGGCGCTCTCGAACGGCGCAGCGAGGCGCTGACCGAGGACGTCGAGCGTCTGGAGTCGCTGGCGGCAGACCTAGAACGGCAGCGGGCCCGCCTGGCGAACGCCTCAGAGGCGAGTCTCGACGAGCAGCGCGAGGCGATCGAGTCGCTGAACGAGTCGGAACTGGAGACGCTAATCGGCCAGGTGCTCGGCGAGAACGGCAACGGCGGCAGCGGTGTCCTCTCGTTCATGCCGACGAACTTCGACCGGGGAGCGACGAGCGCCGAGGCGACGGTGCTGTTTGTCACCCAGGAGAGCACGACCGAGAGCGCACAGCAGGGTGCGGCGTCGGAGGCGGTGGTCGACGCACAACTGCGGATGCAGTCGCTGGGCGAGGAGACCGACGAGGAGGTCATCGTGTTCGGCGCGGGGGTCATCTCCGACGAGATCGACAGTTCGCTGGGTGACAGCCTGGCGATCGTCGGGCCGCTTGCGCTCGTGTTCGTCTTTGTCGCGCTCACCGTCGCGTACCGTGACGCCCTCGACATCGCGCTGGGGCTGGTCGGTATCTTCGTCGTCCTGGTGTGGACGTTCGGGTTCATGGGCTGGGCCGACGTCGCCTTCAACCAGATTCTCATCTCGGTGCCCGTGCTGTTGATCGGGCTGTCTATCGACTACGCGATCCACGTGTTCATGCGACACCGCGAGCAGCGGACCGACGACGACACCGGCCCCCGCGGGTCGATGCGGACGGCCCTGACCGGCGTCGGCGTCGCCTTGCTGTACGTCACGGCGACGACGGTGATCGGCTTCATGTCGAACCTCACCAGTCCCGTCGGGCCGATCCAGGACTTCGGTGTGGTGAGTTCCTTTGGCATTCTCGCCGCCCTGCTGGTGTTCACGCTGTTGATCCCCGCGCTGAAGGTCGAAGCCGACGAGTTGCTGGAGGGGTGGGGACTGGACCGCAACAAGCGCGCCTTCGGCACCGGCGGTGGGGCGTTCTCGTCGGTGCTGTCGGTCGGCGCGGTCGGCGCCCGCCGACTGCCCGCCGTGGTGATCCTCGTCGCGCTGCTGGTGAGCGCTGGGGGGGTGTTCGGCGCCACCCAGGTCGACACCTCCTTTGAGCAGGAGGACTTTATCGCCGACGACCCGCCGGACGTGCTAAAGGACCTGCCGGAGCCGTTCGCACCGGGTGACTACACCGCAAAGCAGAATCTCGAGTACGTCAACGAGAACTTCGTCCGCGAGGACTCACAGGCGCAGATTCTCGTCAGGGGTGACCTGACTCGCGCGGAGACGCTGCAACGGCTCGACAGTGGGGAACGGGTCGCAACCGACCAGAGCGTCACGCAGACCGTCGGCAGCGGTGAGGCCGACATCACCTCGCCGCTGTCGGTGATGCGGTCGGTCGCCGCCGAGAACGAGACGTTCAACGCCACGTTCACCGCCGCCGACACCGACGGCGACGGCGTGCCCGACCGGGACCTCCGGGCGGTGTACGACGAACTGTACGCCGTCGCCCCGGACGAGGCCGAAGGAGTGCTCTACCGCGACGACGGCGAGTACGTGGCGGCCCGCCTGGTCGTGCCGATAGTCGGCGGCGCAAACGGCGACGACGTCACAGAGCAGATGCGAGTCGTAGCGAGCGAAGTCGACGGTGACGGCTACGCCGCGACCGCGACCGGCAGCGCCGTCCTCAACAAGATCGTCCAGGACGACCTGTTGTCGACGGTGATAGACAGCCTGATCGTCACGCTGGTGGCGACGTTCCTGTTCCTGATGGTGACCTACCGGGTGACCGAAGGTAGCGCCACCCTCGGGGTGGTGACGCTGTTGCCGGTCGTACTCAGCGTCACCTGGATTCTCGGGACGATGTTCCTGCTCGGTATCCCGTTCAACGTGCTCACGGGGACGATCACGTCGCTGACGATCGGGCTGGGGGTGGCGTACTCGATCCACCTCTCCGAACGGTACAACCTGGAGTTAGAGCGCACGGGCGAGGTGTGGACCGCGATGGACCGGGCGGTCACGGGAACGGGCGGCGCACTGCTGGGGTCGGCGGCGACGACCGTCGGCGGCTTCGGCACGCTCGCACTCGCGATCCTCCCGCCACTACAGCAGTTCGGGATCATCACCGGGCTGACCATCGTGTACGCCTTTCTCGCGAGCGTGCTGGTGTTGCCCAGCCTGCTCATCGTGTGGACCCGGTTCACTGGCGTCGCGAGCGTGCCCGACAGTGGCCCCGACACGGGGGG
>CAZQHW010000040.1:0-17452 GCA_964593395.1 uncultured Halobacteriales archaeon | reverse complement strand
GGACGGAGGACGACGCCGCCGACGCGTCGGCGCGCGCTCCACGCGGCACCGAGACCGAGACCGGGACCGACGACGGCGCCACGGTGTCTTCCGACGCTGAGAGCGATGGAGCGGACGGTCCCGCCACGGACGACCCGGGAGACGCCACCGACACGGAGGGGGAAGTCGCGGGGACGGCCGACGAGACGAGCCCCGCGGACGACGAGGACGCCGCGGAGTCGGCGGACGCCCCGGACGACGGACAGGGCCTGTTCGGCGGCACCGCCGAACCGGTCCCGCCTGCCGACGAGGCGGACGACGAGGACTCCTGAGCCACGCTCGCCCTTCGACCCGCGCCACCGACGTTTCCCGCGGCCCACGTGCGAGACCGTCACAGGGCTTCCGGTAGGGGAGAGTGGCCGTAAAAGGGAGGACGACCGTCTCAGTCCGAGTCGACCAGTCGTTCGGCGATGCGCTGGGCGCCCCGTGCGGCGGCGGTGACGGGGTCGTCCGGCGACACGACGTCGATGTCGCGCTCGAGTTCGTCGCTCAGGCGGCGCTCTATCTCCTCCTCGATGCCACGGATCGACACCATCCCGCCGGTGAGGACGACCGGTTGCTCGAGCGCCGTCGTGTACGTCTTCATGTAGTCGTTTGCGAGTTGTGGGAGGAACTCGTTCGCGACGGCCTCGACGACGTCGTCGACGTACTCGTCCAGCGCGTCCATCACGCTGTCCTCGATGGTGAACTCGTGGGCGCCGCCGCCGGGCTGTTGGATCACGTCGGTGAACGGCTCGAAGGAGACGAAGTCGGCGTACTGCTCCTTGTACTCCCGCGCGGTGGTGCGGTCGACGTTCACCCGCCCCTGGGTCTCCTCCTCGACGTAGGTGGCGATCCGGCGGTCCACCTCGTTGCCGGTGACGGCGCCGGTCGCGAAGCGGTCGAGTTGTTCGCCGCGGCGGTAGGCACACGCCTCGAGGTTCGTCGAGCCCATGTTCACCGCGACGAAGATGTCCTCGATCGCCTCCAGGCCGTCACCCATCGCGGGGATCGACGAACACAGCGACTCGGGGTACGACCGCATCATCGCGTCGCCGACGTCGCTGTTCTTGATCACCGACTCCAGGTACGACAGCCCCTGTTCGTTTTCCAGGGCAGGGATGGCGTACACGACGGCGCTGTCCGGCGGCACGCCGTTCTCGGTGACGAAGTTCTGGAAGAAGGCCGTCGCCATCTCGGCGCGGCGCTCGTCCTCGGGCAGGCCCGAGCGAAGCATGTACTCCACACGGTCGGGGTACTCTGTCGCCGCCGCCTCCCCGTACAGTACTACCTCATCGCCGGTGAGGGCGTCGTCGTAGGTCGCCATGCAGGTCAGCGTCGTGTGACAGTCGACGTCACCGAGGCCGGGCACCGCCACCACCGTCCGGGTGCTGCCCAGTTTCACGCCGACCGGCGCGGGGGTCGATTCGTCGCCGAAGTCGCCCGTCTCCCTGAGTTGTGAGCGAATCGTATCGGCGCTCGCCGAGCCGTCCACGTCGTCGTACTCCGTCGCCAGACTCCGGAGCTCGTCGTACGAGAGCTCCTCGAGGTCGACGAACTGTGCCGACTGCGTCGCCGACGCGTCCTGATCAGTCGCCATACGCGCCCCCCTACATGGACACACCACATAATAGCACGACTCCCCTGTCCGGCGAGCGACCGTTGAAACATCGCAGTTCGGGGAATAAAACTACCACACGGTCGCCGATCGGTCGGTACCCGGCGTCACTCAGGCGCGTCCTCACCGGCGTACAGCACGTCCGCCACCTGCTCCGACAGTCGCGTGGTCGCGTTCTCGTCCTCGCTCTCCTCGAAGCCGAAGTCTATCTCCTCCGCCTCCGAGAGGTCGTCGTCGCCTCCGTCCTCGTCCGTCGGCCCCGCGTCGGCGTCCGGACCCAACTTGGGGTCCAGACTGCCATCGCCCACCGCGGGAGCGTGGCCATCGTCCAGTCCGTTGTACAGCGCCGCGACCGCACCGACACTGGTCTCGGCACCCGACCCGTCGGCGGTGTCCTCCGACGCTCCGGGCACGTCGTCGTCCGGCAGGTCCGCCGCCTCGACGGTACCCTGTTCGTCTGCCGGCACCCCGTCGAGCAGCGTGTCGTCCGGCGACGCCGCGTCGTCGCCGGAGGGTGTCGGATCGTCTCTCGTTATGCGCTTGGTCCCCCCTCTGGTGGTGGCGGTCAGCGCGTCGGCGATTTCCGTTCGAGTGTTCACGCTCGGCTTGCCGTCTGGCACCTCGATACGGTCGGACGAGACCGGCGCGTCAGGCACCCCCGCCTCCGAGTCGTCCTCGCTCGACTCACCGGACTCGAAACGCTCCGCGTCCGGGCCTCCCACGGCGTCCGTCTCACCCAACAGGACGGCGAGAGGGTCACTGTCGTCCACTCCCGAGGGAGTGGCTCCCGTCGAGGCTCCGTCGCCGCCGGCCCGCTCTCCGTCGACCGCCCCTCGACCGTCATCCGGGGTCGCCTGCACTCCGTCAACTGACTCGGACTCCTCCCCTCTCTCGGTCTTCTGATCGTCGGCGTGAGACGTGTTGCCGGACCTGTCCGGGTCCGTACTGTCGGACGGCTCTATGTCGACGGTGAACGGGTTGCTCGCCCCGTCGTCCGGGTCGGTCCCGGTCTGGGTCTCGGGTTCGGCGTCGTCTGCAGCCCCGAGACCGGGATCGGTGTCGGGACCCGTGTCGTCCGTGATCTCCGCCTCCTCGCCCGCGGTCTTCGTGTCGTCGGCCGCGTCCGCAGCCACCGACTCGTCTGGCTCGACGCCGGTCGCGTTCTCGGCGTCCTCGGTGTCGGGGACCGACACCCACAGGCCGGAGTCGGTGTCGTCCTCGGCCGATGGCACCGGCTCCCAGGGACCGCTCTCGGCCGCGTCGTCTTCGCCGTCGGGTGTGGACCCGGTCGCGCCGGACGCCTCCGTCTCCGGGGTCCCCTCCTCCTGCGTGGCGTCGACCACGTCCGACTCCTTACTGTCGGAGTCGTCGGCCTCGTCGGCGTCCTCCCCGACGCCGGCGATCGACCTGAGTTCCCCCACGTCGTACTCGTTGGGGTCGACGCTCATACAGACGGTACACGTGCGGTGGCGTCTTAATTCTTGCACCCGACCGTCCGCCGCAGGGATCGCAAGACGCTACGCCCTCCGTGATCTCTCGTGTATAATTAAAGACACGCACTCGATGAGAGGAGCCACCCCGTCTCGTGAGCACGCGTCGCCCGCGCAGAGTTGGCACGGTCGGCTCACTCTCGCCCGGTTCAGCGCGGCGTAGACTGCCGCTCAGAAACGCCGTTGGAGAGGGCAGCAAGCGCCGGGCGGCCGAGCGTCTCAGTCGATCCGGTACCGCAGGAGTGCGGCGATACCGCCGAGGTTGCTCAACTGCTGCCCGGGCGCGAACTCGGCGGAGAACACCGTCACGTCGCCGCCCTGTTGCTCTACGCTGCGGATCAGGTCGTCGGGGTCGACCGCCCGTTCCTCGTCTCCGTCGGCGTCGTCCCCGTGGCTCCCGCCCCCTTGCGGGTCGGCACCCGTGTCGGAAGCGGTCGACCCGCCGCCGGCGTCAGCAGTGGCGACCTGTTCTCCGGTGGCGCTCGTGGTTCGCTCCGCACGGCGGTCCCGAAGCCACCGGTCGAGCACCAGCAGCCGCTCGACGGCGCCGTACTCGACGGCGGTGGCGACCGCCTCGGGCCCGTACGCGACGGCGCCGTCGCCGGCGATGCGCCCGGTGAGTTCGTCGATGTACTCCGCCTCGCGGGCGACGCGGGTCTCCTGTTGTATGTCGTCGACGGCGCCACGCTTGAGCACCTCGTGGACGCCGCGGTCGCCGACGCTCGCCGTGTCGACGACGGTCACGCTCTGGGCGATCTCCGGTGCCGTCTCCTCCAGGTGCGACAGAAAGTCCTCCTTCGTGAACCCCGGTCCCGCGAGGACGATCGCGTCCACCTCAAGCGGGCGCAGCGTGTCGACCAGGCTCACGAACAGTTCCGAGCGGTCCTGGGCGTACTCGCCCTTTCCGGTCGGTCCCGTGATGGAGGCGTACTCCTCGACGCCGTACTGGGCGACGGTGTGGACGTACGCCTGGGCCTCCTCGACGGTGACGACGGCCACGTCGGGGTTCTCGCTGGCGGCGACCGCCTCCTCGATGCGCTCGCGCTGGTCTGGCTTGAACTGTTTCTCGACCTCGACCTCCGTTCGGGGCTCGACGTTCAGCGTGTGGTGATGGCCGAGTTGGTCCTCCCGGGAGCAGCCGACGATCTCCCCGCCCACCCGCAGGCGGTTGGCGAACTTCGCGAACTCAACGGTGTCGACCCGGATCGTGACGTGCATGGGTTCGCGCTGGCCGCCCGTGTCCCGCAGGCGGTCGTCGTCGCGCTGGATGCGCCGGGTCGTGTCGCCGGAGACGCGGTCGCCCGGCTCCACGACGTACTGCAGATGCCAGAGGTCGTCCAGACTCTCGGGCACGAGCGTCCACCGCTCGCGCCCCTCCTCGCCGGGCGCCCGGTCCTGAACGCGCATACCTCCGTTGTGGGCTCGCCCGACAAGTGCCCTGCCATCCACGTGCTCTCCTGCCAGAAAGTTATAAATATGTTTATACAAACTGGAGAGGAAGTACTAGAATGAACACACAGACACAGCAGACGACCCGGTCGACGCCCGACGCCGACGGAAGCAGGGCCGACGAGAGGGCGGAGACGAGCATGGGTCTGGACGCGAACGTCGCCGGCGCGGCGGCGTACGCGGTCGGACTGCTCAGCGGACTGGTGGTCTTCCTGCTCGAGACGGACAACCGGCAGGTGCGCTGGCACGGCGCCCAGAGTGTGGTGCTGTTTCTCGGCCTCGGCGTGGCGTACCTGGTCGCGTCGACGGTGCTGTTCGTGTTCGCCAGTCTCGGGGGTGTCGTCGGCCTCGGCTTCGCGCTGGTCTCGCTGCTCCTGCCGCTGACGGCACTCGGCGTGGTCGCGCTCTGGCTGTTCCTGGTGGTCCGGACCTACCAGGGCCACACCGTCCGGGTCCCCGTCGCGGCCGGCGTGGCCGACAGTCTCGCCGACTGACCGGCGACGCCCGAGTCGCCGACCACGCGGGCCGTCTCACGCGGACACTCACGGGACGCTCACGGTCAAGACGCCCAGGGCCGGGCCTGGGGTCGGCGCCTGCGTACGCTGGCTCTCCCCGTCACTCCTCTGCGATCCGCGACGTACCTGGCGGCAGGAAGTGCTGGATCCGGTCCGGCGAGGCGACCTTCCGGACGAAACTCTCGTCTTCGAACCGCTCGCGGAACTCGCGGTAGATCCGCTTTGCAACGTCGCCCTGTGCGAAGCGACCGGGTTCCGCCTCGACGGTGGTCTCCGCCCGCTTCTCGGTCGGCTCCGAGGGGCCGCCGATCACCCGCGTCGAGGGTTCACACTGGACGCCGACGGTCACGTCGACCGGCGTGTCCTCGAAGTAGGTGCGGTCGCCACGGATCGCGAACCCGCCCGTGGCGAGATACTCGCCGCTCTCGGGGGTCTTCGTCACCTGGTCGTTGTCCACCATGTACACGTCGTCGCTGTACTGGCCGGCCTTCCACACCGAGGAGTACGACACCGCGAAGCGGGCCGCCTCGCGCTGACTGCGCTCGGGGATCTCCACGTCTCGTGCGGACTCGCTGGGGTCGGCCGCCTTCAGCACCGTCGCGGGCCCGCCGTGAGACTGGACGTGCAGGAAGCGGTCGCCGCTCTCTAAGTACTTCTCGACGAGTTCCTCGTTCTGGCCGGCGTCCCGGCCACCGAGAACCAGAAAGCCGTCGCTCGTGCGGAACCAGCGAAAGCGCTCGTACCACTGTTCCTCCTGCCGGACCGGCACCGACGCCCGGGAGAGCCAGTCCACGTTCTCGTCGTCGTCCTCCTCGTCGGTAGTTTCCTCGTGGTCGCCGGACTCCCACCGCTCGCGGCGCTGTTTCACCGCGGCGAGTTGCTCGCGGGTGTCCTCGATCGCGTCCTCGGCACCCTCGGCCTTCTCCTCGATCCGCTTTGCCTCGCGGTAGAGCCGGTCGGCGTTGTGTTCGACACCCTCGCTCGCGTCGAGTTCCACCCGGTGTTCGCCCAGGTCGACCGTCACCCGACCCTCGCTGCCGTCGAGGTCGACGACCGCCTCCGCGGCGGGGATGCCGCGGTCGCGACCCTCCGCGAGTCGCTCCTCGATCTCGTCCCAGGGGGTGTCCTCGGCGCGGGCCGACTGCACCGTCGACAGCACCTCGTCCGCCAGGTCGTACTGCGCGTACAGCGCCTCGGCCTTCTCGTGGGTCCTCTCGGCCTGGTCGTGGTACTCCTCGATGGCTCCCTGCTGTTGCTCGATGATGCGTTCGTACTTTGCGACCTCCGACTCGAAGTCCGGGCGGTCCGGCGTGGCGTCGACCGCGTCGTCGGCCGCCCGCAGCCCCCGGAAGTACGCCGCCACGGCGTCGTCGAACCGGTCGTACGCCCTCGCGTCCAGGCCCGACCGGTCCGGGTCACCCGTGTCGTCCCCGTACTCCCGCAGCGCGACGGGGGTGACGTCCACTGGGTCGCCGGGCAACGAGTCGTCCGGCCCGCCGTCTGCGTCGGACTCGCTCTCCTCGTCGTCGGCCGGGCGATGGTAGACACGCGGGTCGAGTCCGTCGCGGAGGTCATCGTCCAGCCGCGTGACGGCGTCGTACAGCGCCCGGAGTTGGTCCTCGGTGGCATCGGCGACCGCGACGGTCTTGCCGACGCCGGCGCGGGTGCACAGTTCCTCGGCGTACAGGCCACCGAAGTTCAACTGCGTGGCGAGCGTGCGCACGAGGTCGCTGTCGGAGTCCCGCATCGCGGCGGCAAAGGCGTCGTAGTCGAGGGCGAGCGGGTCGAGGCGCTCGCCGGGGTACTCGTACGGTGCGCCAGGGGCGACGGTGCGGGACTTCAGTCGCACCGTCTCCAGGCTGGCGATCGTCTCGCCGTTGCCGTCGAGAACGGCGACGTTGCCGTCGCCGAACAGTTCCGCGACGACGCTCGTGTCGCCGTCGGGGCGCTCGAAGTCCAGCCGCAGGACGCGGTCGAAGCCGTACTGCTCGACGTTCACGATGTCAGCCCCGGAGAGCCGGTTGCGGAGCTGTTTCGCGAACTCCGGCGGGCGCTCGGGGGCCTGCGGGAGGCGGTCGGGGGCCACGGTGTGTACCCCCTTTTCGTCGCCGACGAGAACGAACAGTTCGATCCGTCCGCGGTCGTAGTCCCGCAACTTGAACCGCAGGCGACGGTCGTCGTAGAGGTAGACCTTGTCGACGACGGCCCCCTCGACGCGGAGCTCGCGGGTCAGCGCCCGCAGGTCCACGCTCGAAAGCTCCCGCTTTGGCTCCATGTCCTCGCCTGACGGGACGGCGACTAATGGGTGTCGACTGCGACCCGTTCGGACGGCCGCGGGGCCCTGTACGGGTTCTTCAGGTGAGCGCGGCCCCCACAATTAAACCACGACCGGGTGTAGCCCCGCTCGATGCCCGAGTACCCACGCGGGGCGGTCGCAAACGTCGAGCGCCAGCAGGCCCACGACCGATTTGTCCGTGAGGTGGAACCGGACCACGTCGTGATGCGGATCACCCACGCGCGCCGACTGATGAAAGACGACACCACGTTCTCGGAGTACTACCCCGACTCCGTCGACGTGATCACGACCACGACGGTGCCGGACAACAAGCTCAATCTCCTGGGGTGGAACCGTGACGACGAGGACCTACAGCGGTACAGCGAACTCGACATCCTCCGTGCGGTCGAGCCGGACTACCACGTTCCGACGGACTACACCATCTACGACGAGATGGACGACGCCGAACAACGCGAGGCGATCCGCTACTGCGTCGAGGGCACCCGGTACATGCACGAACAGACCGCGGACATGGACCTCACGCTGTTGCCGCTCGTAAAGGGCCGCCGGCGCGAGTACCGCGAGCAGTTCTACGACCTCTTTGACGAACTCGGAACCGACTACGTCTCCTTCTACGCCACCCAGTACTACACCGGGGGGCGCGGCGTGCAACAGGACGACCTTGTCACCGACATCGAGAAGATCACCACCGAGTACGACCCCGAACTGTTCGTGATGGGGGCGCTGTCGCCGCGCACCCTGCGGCGGTTCCCGACGAGCGTCGTCGCCGCCAGCGGACTGAACCAGTGGCGCAAGCGCTGTGCGCCCCGCGACTCGACGCCCGACGAGATGCGGACCGCCTACCAGGCGCTCTCGGAGGAGGTCGACCAGGCGCTCGCACACAACCCCTACGAGGAACTCGAGGCCGCCGAGGACGACTGATGCCGGACGCCCGGTCGTCTCCGCCCGCCGGCTCCGTGGGCCCAATCCTTTTAGTCACGGCTGTGTGTCAACCTGGGCGATGACACACCTCGTTCTGATCCGGGACGGCGAGCAGGTCGGCTACGTGGACTGTGAGATGGGCGAAGGGGAGTACACCGGCGGTGACCCGTTCGTCCGCGGCCTCGTCAACCCCAAGATCGGGATGAGTCTCGGCAGCCCCGCGGACGAGCGAAACGGCCCGACGGAGTATCTCGTCGGCGAGCGACTCGAGGAGTACATCCGAAGTCTCCCCGAGGACCACGAGGAAGTCGAGTTCGTCGTCCGCGAGCGCGACGCCGACCCCGACCCCCCGGCCTGACCGTCCGCCCGTCCGGGTCGTGGCCGGCTTTTGTCACCCCGCAACAACTTGTATGAACTCCTCGGGGAACAGTTAATACACGAGAGGCGATACCATGGATCGAGATGGGCAACTACAGCGTCAGCGAGTACAGCGAGGACGCGAGTGGCGACGGTGGCGGGGGGTTCTCGACAAACAACTTCGACCGCGCCGACATTCAGGAGCGCTTCGACGAGGTCGGCGAGTCAGGGGGGTCCGTTGCGGAGTCACTCGACTCCATCCAGGAGGAGTTCGACCTGAGCGACAGCACGATGGAGTCGATGGAGGAGATACGGGTCGGCGACGACGTCGACACCGACGACGCGGTGACGATGCTGGAGGAGGCCGGCCGGGCCCGGGCCGTCGGTGACATGACCGACGCCCAGCTGGAGCGGATGGTCATCACCGCCGAGGAGACCGACGGCGACCTGGAGGGGCAGGTCGCAATGCGGGTGAACCGGAACAACACGCCGTACGCCGGCGAACCACAGTTCGTCAACGTCGCCGAGGACGGAATGGACCGCGACCAGGCCCGCCGGCTCACCCAACAGGAGGCGTTCGCCGCAAACGGCATCGTCGACAGCAACCACGAGGTGGCCGAGCAGGCCCGGGCGGACGCGAGCGACCCCGACATGAGCTTCGACGAGTTCGTCGAGAAGTACGACGCCGACGACCTGAAAATGGAGGTCGGCAACGAGAACATGGCCCAGGGACACATGGTCGAGCGGATGGAGGCCGCAAACGAGGCCATCGACGAGTTCTTCGAGGACGAGTCGCCACTCGCCGGCGCCCGCACGAACCAGAAGGAGGGAATCTCCTCGGTGTCGGACTTCGACAAGACCGTGACGGTCGAGGCCGGCGCGGGGTCATCGTCCGCCGTGAGCGACTGGGAGGAGGCCGACGACGCCACCGGGACGAACGTCTGGAACAAAGCCGGTGACTCGTACAAGGCCGTCGTCGACAGTCGCGGCGAGGAGGAACTGTCGGCGGCCACTCGCCGGCAGGTCGACGTTCTCCACGCAGCCTCACAGGACCTCGACGTGGTCGAGGACTCCTCCTGGGACGCCGACGGCGCCGTGTTCGACGAGGACAACCTCACCCAAGAGGCCGTCGAGGAGTGGGCCGGCAGCAAGTACGGCAACGCCGGCCTCGGGGCGGGCAGTTCACCCGAACTCGTCGAGGACGTCCGCGACTGGGCCGAGGAGACGCTGCCCCAGAACTGACTGTTCAGTACTCGCTGTCGTCCGCGTTCTCGCCGGGGCCGTCGTCGACCACCTCCGGCGTGCCGCTGAGCACACCCCGCAGTCCAGTTATCGGTTCGCCAACCCGCACGCCCGCTTCTGTGATCTCGAACTGTCGCAGCGTCCGCTCGAAGTCGCTGGTGCGCTTTTTCAGGACGCCGATCACCTTCTGGAGTTTGCCGTTGAGTTCGACGTGGCGCAGGAACACGAGCGAGTCGGCGAGGTAGGAGATGTTCTCGTCGGTGGCGGTGAACTCCCCGGTGACGGAGGAAGTCTCGTCTATCAGCAGCGTGGTGACGCCGGCGCCTTTCAGGTGACGTCCCAGGGCGTGGAGCCGTCGGACCGTCCGGGCGGTGTCCTCGCCGGCGGTGATCCGGAAGCCGGCGACGCCGTCGAGCATCACGATGCCGGGTTCGTTCTCCTCGACCTCGGTGCGGACCCGGTGGCCGAACTCCTGGGGGGTGATCTCGAGTCCCTCGACCTCCTCGACGTGGAGTGTGCCCCGCTGTATCATCTCGTCGACCGGGATGTTGACCGCACGGGAGCGCTGCTTGAACGTGTGTTCGGTCTCCTCGAACAGGTAGACGACGGTGCGTTCGCCGCGCTCGGCCGCCGCGTTCGCGAACTGCGTGCCCAGCGTGGTCTTGCCGACGCCGGTCGGCCCGCTGATGATGTTGACGGTGGCGCGCTCGAGACCGCCGTTCAGCAGCGCGTCGACCTCCGGAACCCCCGAGGACAGGGTTCCCTCCGGCGTCTCGACTGTCTGGTCCGACCGGGGCGACAGTTCCGGGAACACGTGGACGCCGTCGCCGTCGATACGGTACGCGTGGTTGCCGTTTCGTGTCCCCGAGCCGCGGAACTTCGGCACCGAGACGAACCGTCCGGCTGCCCGCTGTTCCAGTTGGACCGTCCCGTCGGTGATGAACTGCAGTTCCTCGGTCGGGGTGGCGCTCGTCTCCTGGGTGGTGAACAGCACCGTCGCACCCGCCTCGGTGAGGTACCGCATCAGGCCGACGACCTGCTTGCGGAACTGGTACTCGTCGCTGGTGAGATAGCGCAACTGGGTGAGTGGGTCCACGACGACCCGGTCGGGGCCGACGCGCTCGACGGCGTCGACTATCTCCTCGGTCATCCCCTCCTGCTCGACGTCGGCGGCGGTGAACACGTCGTAGGAGGCGTCGTCGACGAACACGTTGGCCGAGGGACTCAGGTCGACGAACTCGATGTCGTCGACAGGCATCCCTAAGATCTTGGCGTCGGTCTTGAGGTCGTCGACGTCCTGTTCGAGGTTGACGAACAGCGCCGACTCGTCCGCCGCCACGCCGGCGGTGAGAAAGTGCAGACAGACGAGCGTCTTGCCCGCACCCGCCGGTCCCCTGATCATGTAACTGCGCTGGGCGATCAGTCCCCCGTCCAACACTCGGTCGAGGCCGTCGACGCCCGCCGAGACACGTGTGCGGTCCATGCGTACGTTACGCGCCGGTGTCCTGATATACGCGATGGGCGTTCGCGGTCGGCCCGTCGACGCCGGTCCGAGCCACAGGTATTAATGCCACATCGGCAGTACTGTAGTCGATGAGTCTTGAGGAGTCGCCCCCGGAGGAGTGGGGGTCGAGCCCTGACCGCCTGTTGTTGTTGCTGGAACCGGGGCGGGACCGGGACCTCCTCTCGGAGTGGCTCGGAACGTTTCGGGAGTACGAGGTGACGACCGCTGCTCCGGACGACGATGTCCCGCAGTACGACCTCTGTGTCGTCCACGAGGGCGTTCTCCCCGCGGTCCGGTCGCTGCTGGTCGACCGCAAGGCCGCGGCCGACCCCGTCCACCTGCCACACCTGTTGTTGCGACAGGGCGGCGACGCCGACCAGGACGCCGACTGGAGTCTCGTCGACGACGTGGTGACGATGCCGGCCGAACAGGCGGCGCTGCAGCGTCGCGTCGAGAACCTGTTGCAGACCCGACGAGCGTCGCTGCGGCTCCGCGAGCGAGAGGACCAGTACCAGCAACTGGTCGAACTCACGCCGGAGGGAATCCTGCTCGTGGACGACGGGACGGTCGTGTACGCGAACACCGCCGCCGTGGAACTGCTGCGGGTCGGCGACGACGACGACCTTCGCGACCGACCGCTGTGGGAGTTCGTCGTCGACGACGACCGCTCGACCCTCGAACGGGCGCTCGAAACCGTCGAGGGCGGCGAGCGACCCTCCTCGTACACGGAGGTCAGTTTCGAGACCGCCGCCGGGACGGTCGTCCACACGAGCGTAGCCGGGGTCGTGGTCACATACGAGGGCCGCCCCGTGACACAACTGGTGGTGCGGGACCTCACCGAGCGCCGGGCCCGCGAGCGCCAACTCGACCTGTTCGGGCGGGCCATCGAGTCCGCGGCCCAGGGGATAACGATCGCCGACGCCCAGCAGGACGACGAGCCACTCGTGTACGCGAACGAGTCGTTCGAGCGGATCACCGGCTACGGAAAGGACGAGGTGCTGGGGCGCAACTGCCGGTTTCTCCAGGGAGCGAACACGGACGACGAGACCGTCGGCAAACTCCGCCAGGCGATCGACGAGGACTACCCCGTGTCGGTCGAGTTGCTGAACTACCGGAAAGACGGCACGCCGTTCTGGAACCACCTCAACATCGTCCCCGTCGACGACGGCGAGGAGGTGACCCACTACCTCGGGCTCCAGCGGGACATCACCGACCGCAAGGAGCGTGAACAGCGCGTGGCCGTTCTCGACCGCGTTCTCCGGCACAACCTCCGCAACCAGACCGGCGTCATCCGCGGCTACGCCGAACTCCTCACGGGCGACGACCGCGCCGGGACCGTCGCCGCGCAGATCCAGACGGCGGCCGACGAACTGCTTGCAATAAGCGAGCAGGTCCGTGCCTTCCGCAGCGTCGTCACCGGGGAGGAGGGGCAAATCGAGACCCTCGAACTCGTCGAGACCCTCGAGGAGACGGTCGGCGGCGTCCGCTCCGGCGACACCGGCACTGTCGAACTCTCGGCGCCCGACGCCGTCACCGTCCGCGCGGACCCGACACTGCCGGCCGCGCTTCGGGACCTCATCGAACTCACCGGGCAGACGGCCGACCCCGCCGTCTCGGTCGACGTCACCGTGGAGGGCAACCGTGCCGTCGTCGAACTGACTGACCGTGGCGGCGGGCTCTCCAGCGATGACCTCCGCATCGTCGGCGGCGACACCGAGACCCCACTGGAGCACCTGCAGGGAATCGACCTCTGGCTCGTCCGCTGGTCGGTCGAGCAGTCCGACGGCGAGTTCGACGTCGACCTCGACGGCGACCCGACCGTGCGGCTGCGCTTTCTGAAGGCCTGACGGCCGAACTCACACCGGCCGTACTCGGCCGCCGGAGTCAGTTTCTTGCAGTCGTCTCCCGGCGATCTCCACCCGAACGAGGGCCGTTTTCCGACGGTACGCCAACGTCTCTCACAGTACTATCTGGAAACGGGGACCACCGTCGCCCACTCGACCATCCGCCGGTAGACCGGGTCCGTGCGCAGCGCCTCGGCGTCGCCGACGAGCACGAGTTCGCGCTTTGGGCGGGTCAGCGCGACGTTCACACGGCGGTAGTCCTCGAAGATCGGCCCCGAGAGGTCGTCGGTGGCGACAAAGGAGACGACGATGGCCTCCTCGCTGGACCCCTGGAAGCGGTCGACGGTGTCGACGGTCACGTCCACGCGGCGCCCGACCGTCGCCACCTGCGCGCGGTAGGGGGCGATCACCCCGACGTCGCCGGGCGAGACGCCCGCCGCCGCGAGGTCGTCGACGGCCTCGGCGACGCGGTCGGCCTCGACGGCGTCCGTTCGTGTGCCGTCGTCACCGCCCACGTCCAGCAGCGTCACGCCGTCCAAGTACGCCGGCAGTGCGTCGGGGTCGACCCCGTCCATGTCCGACAGGGAGCGGCCCGCAACCTCGGCGGTCGCCGGGCGGAGGCGACCGTCGTAGAACTCCCGCGAGGGAAACGCCTGGATCCGCTGGTTCATCCGGTACTGGCGGTCGAGCGTGACCGCCGCCATAGGGTACTCCTCGCGCAGGCGTTCGAACAGCGACGTCGAGAGGTCGTTCTCGGCGCGCACGACCGGCGGCAACTGGTCGTCGTCGCCGACGAGCACGAACCGGTCGGCGCGGTTGAGCGGCAACAGTGACTCCGGTTCGGTTATCTGGCCGGCCTCGTCGACGACCGCCACGTCGAACGTCAGTTCGCGCAGCACCCGCGAGCCACAGGTGGCGGTGGTGGCGGCGACGACCGGCGCCTCCTGCAGGCGGTCGGCCAGGTCGCCGGGGTCGCCACGGGACTCCATCCGGACCGACTGCATGTCCTCGCGAACGCCGGTCTCGGTGCCGACGCGGACCACGTCGCCGCTCTCGGGGTCGAAGTCGTGGCCCTGCTCGCGCAGCGCTGCCAGGCAGTTGTCCACCGCCCGGTTCGTGAACGCCGAGATCAGGACTCGCTCGCCGCGCTCGACCAGCGCCCGCACGGTCCGGGCGATGGTGTAGGTCTTGCCGGTGCCGGGCGGCCCACGGACCAGCGCGAGGTCCTCGGCGCCGACCGCCCGCCTGACCGCGGCGTCCTGGGCGTCGTTGTTGTCGACGAACGTCTCCCGTGGCTCGTCGAACTCGGGGTCGCGGCGGCCGAACAGCACGTCCTTGCGACGCTCCGTGCCCTGTAGCACCGTGTCGTGCAGGGCGGTCACCATCCGGTCGACGCTCAACTCGGAGGGGTACACGTCGAGGCGGCGCAGGGCCAGCGGTTCGTCGGTCGTCACTCGCACCTCGCTCGCGGAGAGCCGCTCCACCCGCGCGAGTTCGGCGGTGCCCTGAACGGGGTGCCCGTCGCTCGCGAGCACCACGTCGCCCTCGCGGACCTTCGAGACCGCCGGCTCGTGGTCGTCGTCCCCGTCGCCCGCCCCTCCCGGCCGGTCCGCGACGAGTTCCCACCGGCCCGTCGGCAGTTCGCGGCGCTCCCGCGGTTCGAGGTTGACGAGCGCGCGGTCGTCCGCCGCTCGCTCCTCGGCGGACTGCTCCCACAGTTTCGCGTACTCCCGGTGAGTCTCCTGGCGCTCCTCCTCGACGAGTCGGTAGAAGCGCTCGAAGTACGCCCGTTCCTCCTCGGGGACGGGAGCGCCGATCTGTCCGGCCTTCGACTCCTGGTCGAGCCGCCCGGCGACCACCCGGCAAGTGTCCTGCTCGAAGCAGTACTCACAGACGGCGTCCGCCTCGTACCCCGTCGGTACCCGCCCGTCGAACTCCGCGGCGGCGATCCCGTTTCGCGCCCGGAGCACGAACTCCAGTAGGCCGGGGCCGATCGAGAACTCCTTTGCCGGCGAGAGGTCGCCGCTCTCGTCGGCGCGGTCGACGGCGGCGTTCTTCGTGTACAGCAGGGTCCCGGTGTCCGGCGGGACGCCGTGTTCCTCCATTATCAGCGCGTAGCAGGCCGCCTGGACCTTGTCGTGAAAGCGCGGCTCCCGGTTGGTGTTCTTGCCGGTCTTCAACTCGACCGGCATCCCGCGACGGACGGCGTCGGCCCGGCCCTTCAGGCCGTAGGTGGGGCTGATGAGCGTGCGCTCCGAGCGCCACTCGTCCTCACCCGAGAGCGTGCCCTGTGCGAGCCACCCCTCGATCGCGGCGGCGTTGTCTCGCACGTCCTCGCGGACCGCCCCGGCAGACCGCCCCAGCAGGCCCAGTTCCAGGCCGACCTCCGCGACCCGGTCGGCGACCGCCGCATCGAGGTCACGCCCGCGCAACAGGTCGCCGAACACCTCGTGGACGACCGTCCCCTTTATGACGGGGTAGTTCAGCGGGATCGCGGTCAACTTGTTGAGGTAGTACATCCGCGGGCACTGCACCCAGGAGCGGACGTCGGTCACGTCGACCAGGTAGCCCGGTTGGATCACCGCACGCGACCCGCGACCCGTGGAGAACTGCACCTCGCCGCCGAACTCGTCGACCGTTGCGTCGGTCACCAGCAGTTCCATCCCCGCACTCAGGCGCTCGCCGGTCTCCGTCCAGTCGCCCCACAGCGTCACCGTGATGGCGTCGGTCGGGAGGGTGGCCTCCGCCCCGTCCACGTCGCGGTTGAGGTCGACCTCCGCTGGGTCCTCGCCGTCGACCGACAGCGGCCGGATCAACACCTCGACCAACTCGCGCTGCCCGCCGGCCGTCGAGACGGCCTCCACGCTCCCCGGGGCAAGCACCACGCCACGTACGTCCACCGGCATCGACACGACCCGGCGAATCACCCGTCGGAAAAAACGCTGACGGTCCCCGCCCGGTCCGCGAACGCTTGAGTCGCTTCTCAGCCGTCTTGTTCCTCGTCGGATGCGAAAGTCAGCGTCTCGGTGGTCGTTCCGCTCGCCGTCTCGACGGTGACGGTCATCTCCAGTGGCGCGGGGAGTTCGTTCGGCCGGACGACGGTGGCACTGTCGTCGACACCACCGACGAGAACGGCGAGGTCACCCCCGTCGTCGGCCAGGTATATCGTCGTGCCCGGGGCGACGGACTGGTCCAGCGTCGTCTCCAGCGTGTCCTCCTGTGTCTGGTCGTTTATCGTGATCGCCAGCGTGACGTTTAGCCGTGTCTCCGGGGACAGCGTCGTCTCGTCGGTCGGCCGCACGAAGACGTACTGGGCGTCGCCGTCGTAGTCGGCCGCGGCCTCGGTCCCGATCTCGACGGACGGGTCGGCGTCCTCCGCCCCACCGAGAACACCGAGACAGTCGGCCCCGCCGACGCTTCCGGTGACGGTCTCGTCGCCGGTGTCGACGCTCACCGACACGTCGCAGGCCGTCTCGCCGACCTGGGGCGACTGACCCACGGACGCCGCCAAGTCGTCGCCGCCGTCGAGAAACACCCTGGTGCCGCCGTCGACCGCCTCCCCGAGCGTGACGATCTGGCTCTGCTGTTGGCCGTTCTCGCCGGTGACCGTCACCTCGATCGCCGTCCCGGCGGGCAGCGGGTCGCCATCGTCGGACTGGACGAAGACGGCGCCGTCCGCCTCGCCGACGACCACCGGATCGTCGCCGCCGCCCCCGAAGAACCCCAGGCACCCGGCGGTGGCGACGAGAGCGAGCGTCGCCAGCACCGCCAGTCGTCTCGTGGACATATTTCTCCTCTGTGACCACGAACAATAAAATCACTCGTCGCCGCCCACACGATCCACGCCGGCGACTTCGGTTCCCACCCCGCTCACGAGGCGATCCGCGACGCGGCCGGGGAGTCGACCGCCGTCTTCGGCAACGCGGACCCGGACGACATCGACCTGCCGCGGGTCGCCGCCGTCGAACTCGGGGGACTCGCCCTCGTCGTCCACGGGACCGTCGACCAGGTCGAGCGCGCGGTGTCGAGTTCCGAGGGCGTCGTCACCACCGCCGAGGACTGGCTAGACGCGGTTGCCGGCGTCGCTCGCGCCCGCGCCGGCACCAACGGCGTCGTCGGGGTCGGCGGTCACTCACACAAGACCGTCGACGCGACTCACGAGGGCGTCCGACTGCCGAACCCCCCGCCGACACACGGC
>CAZQHW010000039.1:11898-17571 GCA_964593395.1 uncultured Halobacteriales archaeon | reverse complement strand
CGAAGCGAGCGTCGTGAGCGGAGTGACCCAGTCCGAATCCCTGTCGGAGCATCCCCACCTTCTCGCCGTCTACTGATTTTCGCTGTGGACTAACTATGGGTGAACGTATGTTCGAAGGCAACTCGACTCGACCGGGGTACCGAAGTCGTCGCTGTCTGGCGATTGGCAGAGAAACCGTGGCATCCAAACTCGGTGGGGATGTCGGTGTTGTCACGTCCGGCACGCACGACTCAACGACGACACGCTCGCCAACAGCGTTCGCTTCGACGGCCAAGACGCAGCGGTGGCCGCCGACGAGTCCGCCGTCACCGGTGAACTGGTGCGCGACGACGCCACAAGCGAGAGAAACTCCCTGTAGGCGGCTTCGACCGAGCCGACGACACGGAGGCGGTCGGACCCGTCGTCGACGCCGTCGACGTCAACCGCTACCCCGGCGCCCTCAGCGGTCGGGAAACCGCCCGTCAGGACCGGTGTCGCAACGGCACCCGCGAGGCGTGCTGTCGTCGTCTATCGGGCGCCACACGGACCGGACCGCGCCGTGCTCCGTCGACAGGCTCCCTGTGGTCGTCCCCTCTGACTGAGGCCGACTCTCCGACGGCGATTCCCCACTCCCGCGGGCGTCCGAGATGGGAGGGGGGCACCAGGGCTGCTCACACGAGCAGGTTCTCGCCGGTGTCTGGACCGAACAGGTCCACCTGGTCGGTCTCGATGACCAGACGGACGGTCTCGCCCTCTGTCGCGTCCGTCTCGTTCGAGACTCGGGCCGTGAACTCCGCGTCTTCGGTGATCTCCTGCGCCCGGTCGTTCTTCCCCCCGACCGGGCGGACCGCCAAGTCCGTGTGTGGCCCCATCGGCTCAACGACCATCACCCGAGCCTCCATCGTCCGGTCGCCGTCGACGGGCCCGTCGACGAGTGTAGCGTCGCCGAACGCCTCTGGACGGACGCCGAGTTCCAGTCTACGACCGTCGACGTCTGCTGGCACGACCGTCTCCGGACCGGAGAGACTCGACCGCCGTCGGGTCGAGGTCGCCACGGGCGGCCGTGAGAATGACCGCGGCGGCCTCCCGGCTCAGCCCCGCTCGCGGTCGCCGAACCGTATCTCGGTGCCGCTGTCACACACCAGTAAACAGTACACTCGAACGTTCAAATCTGGTCTGCGGCTCTCGACGGCAAATGTCGCAGTCAGGAGCGGCGAACGAGCGGGGGCCGCCCCGGTCGAAGAGCACCACAACTCGCCCCGTCACAGCGTGCAGCAAACGTTTCCCGTCTCCGGTCCCCAACGGCAGGCGATGCGTGCCGACGGCGGTCCGGAGTGGGGACGCGGGGTGGTGTGGTGAGAGCGGCCGTCTGCCCGGCGTACGGCGAGTCGCTCCGTCTCGAGGAGCGGCCGGCTCCCGACCCCGGGCCGGGCCAGGTGCGGGTCGAGGTCGACGCCGCCGGGCTCAACTTCGCCGACGTCGAGCAGTGCCGTGGCGACTACCCCGATGGACCGACCCCGCCGTTCGTCCCCGGGATGGAGGTCGCCGGGCGGGTCGACGCCGTCGGCGCGGCCGTGGACCGCGAGGTGGGTGACTTCGTCGCCGGGGTCTGCGATGCCGGTCTCGCGGAGTTCGCCGTCGTCGACGCCGACGCAGTCGTGGCCGTGCCCGACCATCTCCCGGCCACGGCGGCCGCTGGGGTGCCGGTCCAGTGGCTCACCGCCCACAACTGCCTGTTCGAGTGGGGTGGGCTCTCGGCCGGCGACCGGGTGCTCGTCCACGCCGCCGCCGGGGGGGTGGGGAGTGCGGCCGTCCAGGTCGCCGCCGCCTCGGAGTTGGACCCCGCTCCAACGGTCGTCGCCACCGCCAGCACCCGCGAGAAACTCGACTTCGCCCGCGACTTAGGCGCCGACCACGGGATCGACTACGAGGCAGCGAGCGTCGCCGACGCGGTTGCCGACTCGGTAGGCGCGGTGGACCTCGTGCTGGACGGCGTCGGCGGCCGGGCGTTCAGCGAGAGCGTCGCGGCCCTCGCCGACCACGGCCGCGTGGTCACCTTCGGCGCCGCGGGCGGTCGCCCCGGCACCGTCGCGACTCCGCGACTGTTCCACACGAACGCGAGCGTCGTGGGCTATCACCTCCGGCACGCCCTGGAGACGGTTCCCGAGCGGGTGCGAACGGCCGTCGACCCGGTGTACCGCCTGCTGGACGAGGGAACGGCCGCCGTCCAACTCGACAGCACGTGGCCGCTCGCGGAGGCCGAGGCGGCACTCGACCGGCTCCGTGACAGGGCACACCGGGGGAAAGTCGTCGTCGAGGTCTGACCGCCCGTTGCACCGGGGTCACGCCAGGCGCCCGCCGTCGACCCGGAGCACGCTGCCGTTGACGTAGTCGGCGGCGTCGCTGGCGAGGTAGAGCACGCTGTTGGCGACCTCCCCGGGGTCGGCCGCGCGGCCCTGTGGCACTCGCTCCAGGTCTGTAACCTCGCTCTCCGGGTCGTCCCCGCTCTCGGCCAGGTCGTCGTAGACTCCGGTGTCGACGTAGCCCGGGCAGACGGCGTTCACCCGGACGCCACGACTCCCGTACTCGCGGGCCGCCGACCGGGTGAGTCCGAGCAGGCCGGCCTTGCTGGCGGCGTAGTTTGCCTGCCCTGCCCAGCCGCGCTCGGCGGCCACGCTGGCGACGTTCACTATCGCCCCGCCGTCGCCGGCGAGCATCCCCCGCAGCGCCGCCCGGGTGCAGTAGAAGGCGCCGGTGAGGTTCGTCCGGATCACCTCGGCCCACTGGTCGTCGCTCATCCGCACGAGCGGGCCGTTTTGCATGACGCCGGCGTTGTTGACGAGCACCGTCGGCGGGCCGTGGGCCTCGCGCAGCGCCCGGAAGGCGGCGTCGACCGCGTCCCCGTCGCCCACGTCGAACTTGCGGACCGCGGTCGCCGCGTCGGCACCGGCGTCGGCGGCCGCCTCGGCGAGTGCCCGCTCGGTGTCGGCGGCGGCGTCCTCGTCGGCGTGGTACGTCGCCACCGTCGTCGCGCCCGCCGCCGCGAACCGCTCGGCGACGGCACGGCCGATCCCCCGCGTGCCGCCGGTGACGACCGCCACCTCGCCGGTCATGTCCACCGTCAGGTCGTCCGGGGGTCCGCCGTTCATACGAGGTCCTCGGCGTCCGCTGGCGTCTCCAGAGGTATCACCGTGGCGTCTCCGACGGTGCGCTCGACGAACCGGGCGAGCGTTCCCGCGGGCGGCAGTTCGACGAACCGCTCGACCCCCGCGGTCCCGAGCGTGCGGGTCACTGCCACCCAGTCCACCGGCGAGCGGACCTGGGCCGCGAGGTCTGCGACCGCCGTCGAGGGGTCGAGGTAGGGTTCGCCGGTCAGGTCGGAGACGACTGGCGTCGTCGCCCTCGCTGCGGGCGTCGCGGAGAGTGCCTCGCCGACGGGGTCGACCGCTCGCTCCATCACCGACGAGTGGAAGGCGGCGGCCACGTCGAGGTCGCGGGTCCGGGCGCCACGTTCGGTGACGCGTTCCTCGACCGCGCCGACGGCCTCGTCGGTGCCGCTGACGACTGTCTGGCGGTCGGTGTTGTACGCGGCGACGCTCGCGCCCTCGACCGCCGCACAGGCCTCGCGCACCACCACGGGGTCCGCGAGCAGCACCGCGACCATCCGGCCCGGCCCGTCGGCGCGAGCCGCCCGGGCCATCGCCCGCCCGCGCTCGGCCACCAGGCCCAGGCCGTCGACCGGGCCGAACACGCCGGCGTGGGCCGCCGCAGTGACGTGCCCGAGGCTGTGGCCCGCCACGAGGTCGACGTCGAACTCGTACCGTTCGGCCAGGGCGCCGGCGACCGCCAGGCCGACGGCGTACACCGCGGGTTGGGCGTTCTCCGTGCGGCGCAGTCGCTCGGCGGGTGCGTCGAACGCCAGCGTCCGGAGGTCGGCGTCCCCGTCGCCAGGCGGGTCGAACGCCGCCGACAGGCGGTCGAGTCGCTCACGAGCCTCCGGCCACGCCTCGTAGAACTCACGTCCCATCTCCGGCGTCTGGCTCCCCTGGCCGGGGAACAGGAGTGCGGTGGTCATCTCCCGCCCCCGGAGTCCGTGGTGTCCGCCGTCGACGGCTCCGCCGTGGCGAGAACGACGACCTGCGCGGTGGCCGCGCCCAGGGTGGCGTCGTGGCTCAGACTGACTGCCGTCTCGGCGCCGTCGGCAATCGCCGCGGCCCGCCCGTGTAACTCCAGGTGCGGGCCGTCGCCCTCGCGGACCACCTCCACGTCGCCGTGGACGAGACCGGCGTCGGGCAGCGCCTTCACCGTCGCCTCCTTTGCGGCCCACCGGGCGGCGAGGTGCTGGGCGGGCGCCGCCTTGGACCGGCAGTAGGCCACCTCCCGCTCGGTGTAGGTCCGCTCCAGAAAGGACTCCCCGAACCGCTCGACTAACTCGCCGACGCGGTCGACCGAGACGAGGTCAGTCCCGCAGGCGACCCGGGTCATGGTGGAGTGAGACAGAGCGAGACGTTCGTGCCGCCGAAGCCGGCCGCGTTGCACAGCAGGCTCTCCGGGTCGCAGTCTACTGCTTGCGTCCGCACCGTCACCGGACAGTCGTCGTCCGGCGTCTCGTAGTTCAGCGTCGGCGGGACGATCCCCGTCTCCAGCGCCCGCACCCCAAGCAGCGTCTCGATGGCCCCGGCAGCGCCCAGGGTGTGTCCCAGCGCGCCCTTTGGCGCCCACACCAGCGGGTCCTCCGTCGCCGCCCGGATGGCGGTCGCCTCGTGAGCGTCGCCCCGCGGCGTCGAGGTGGCGTGGGCGTCCACGCAGTCCACGCGGTCGACGCCTGCTCGCTCGGTCGCCGTCGCCATCGCCCGCCGGAGGCCGCGGGCGCCCTCTGCCGGCCGCGTGGGGTGGGCGGCGTCGCTCGTGAGACCGACCCCCGCCAGTTCGGCGTAGGAGTCGGCGCCGCGGCGCTGGGCGTGTGCCCGTGACTCCAAGACGAGCACGCCGGCACCCTCGGCGACGACGAACCCGTCGCGGTCGGCGTCGAACGGCCGGCTCGCGCCCGCTGGGTCGTCGCGTCGGGAGAGCGCCCGCATCGCGTCGAACCCCACCACGACCGTCGGCGTGAGACTGCTCTCACAGCCGCCGGCGACCGAGACGTCCGCACGGCCAGCCCTGATGTCGTCGACGGCGTCGACGAGCGCGCTCGCCCCGGCGGCACACGCCGTTGCCGAGGCGCGACTCGGCCCGCGGGCGTCCAGTGCGATGCTCACGTGCCCCGCCGCGAGGTTCGGCAGGTGTCGCACCAGAAACCGCGGCGAGACACGCCCGCCGCCGCTGACGCTGTCGTGGCCCGTCTCGTACTCCGGGATACCGCCGAAGCCGGTCGCGATCGCGGTGCCGACCCGCTCGGCAGGCCACGCCTCGCCGTCGGGGTCGAGACCGGCGTCCGCGACCGCCTCGGACGCGGCGACGACGGCCATCCGGGCGAACCGGCCCGTGCTCCGGTCGTCGACGCGTTCGTGGTCGGCGAACTCGCCGTCGACCTCACCGGCGACGCGCGAGCGCAGTCGGTAGTCGCCGGGGTCGAACCGGGTGATCGGTCCGGCGCCGCTCTCGCCGCCGACCGCCGCCGCCCAGGTGCTCGGGGCGTCGAGTCCCAGCGGCGTCACCGCGCCCAGGCCGGTGACGACCACGTCGCGGTCGCGG
>CAZQHW010000039.1:0-11798 GCA_964593395.1 uncultured Halobacteriales archaeon | reverse complement strand
GAGTCCCAGCGGCGTCACCGCGCCCAGGCCGGTGACGACCACGTCGCGGTCGCGGGAGTGGTCGCCGGTCACGGCTCCGCTCGCTCCGTGACGTACTCCCGAACGTCGCCGACGGTCTCGAAGGTCTCGAGATCCTCGTCGGGCACGTGGACGTCGAGTTCGAACTCGACGGTCTCTGCGATCTCGACGTAGTCGAGCGACTCCGCGGGCACGTCCTCGCCAAAGGCGGTGTCGGCGTCCAACTCCTCGGGGTCGACCCTGAGCACGTCCGCGACGATCCGGTCGACCGCCGCTGCCGTGTCCGTGGTGTCCATCTCGCCCGACCCAGGGGTGGCGGCGTGAAAAACCCATCTCACCGCCGTCGTGTCCGCCTCGCCAGCCCCCGCGTACTCGCCGGACTGGTCAGCCCACCAGCACCACGCTGGCGCCCCAGACCAGCGTGACCAACACGACCAGGTACGCCGCCGCGGAAATCGCCCAGTCACGCAGCACGGCCCGACGCCGCGTTCGAGAGAACTCGACCCGCGGGAGCACCACGGCACCGAAGAACCCGACCATCAGCGCGTACAACGGGACGGCCGCCGCCCCGTACGCCACGGGCGAGGCGCCGAGCAGCGCCTCGGCGAACAGCACCAGCGTGACGAACAGGCCGCCGGTGAGCCACCCGGCGACAGCGAGGGACCACGTCCCTCTGGCAGCCGGCGCGGAGCGCCGGCGACCTGGTGGACGACGGCGGCGAGGCGGGCGGGCGCCCTCTCGGGGGCGCGCTCGGTGAGCACCCCGCCGGCGACCCGGGGCGGCGTTTCGCCCTCGGGCAGGCGGGCCATCACGAGGTCCATCGCCCGGGTCGCGACCACCCCGGCGACCACGCCACCGACGATCCGCAGCGGCGTGGACAGCGGTGCCGTCTCCATGCCGGTCGTTCGGCGCGCGGGCACTTCGGGGCTTCGCGTTCGTCGTGCCGTTGTCGGGCGTCTCGCCGTGCCGACGCGGACGGCCCCGGCTCAGAACCCGCGAGCGAGATAGCCCGACTCCCACTCGCCGTCCTCGTCGGTGGACTGGTCCCACTCGCTGCGTTTCACCTCCACGAACGAGTCGAGCAGGGCGTCGCCCATCGCCGCCCGCAGGGGGTCACACGATTCGAGTTCGTCGAGCGCGTCCGCCAGCGTGGCCGGCAGGCGCTCGACCCCCCGGTCGGCGCGCTGGTCGTCCGTGAGCACCCCGGGGTCGCGGTTCAGTGGCTCGCCGGGGTCGAGGCCACGCTCGACGCCGTCGAGACCGGCGGCGAGCAGGCCCAGTTGTGTGAGGTACGGGTTCATCGTGCTGTCGGCGGGCTTGAACTCGACGCGGGTGGTGTCCTCGCGGGCGTGGTCGGCCACCGAGGGCACACGGACGACCGCCTCGCGGTTGTCGTGGCCCCAGCAGGTGTACGCCGAGGACCACATTCCCGGCGCGAGACGGTCGTACGACTCCACCGTGGGCGCGGTCAGCGCCACCAGCGCGGGGGCGTGTTCGACGAGCCCCGCGACGAACGACCGCCCCGTCTCGCTCAGCGGGTACGGCCCCGCTGCGTCGGGGTCGAACAGGGCGTTCTCACCGTCGCGCCACAGCGACAGGTGGACGTGACAGCCTGACCCCGGCAACTTCGGAAACGGCTTCGGGCGGAACGTCGCCCCTATGTCGTGGTCGGCGGCGACGCCTTTGACCGTCTCTCGCACCCGGACGTGGTCGTCGGCGGCCGCCACGCCGTCGGCGTGTTCGACGACGAGTTCCTGCTGGCCGGGGCCGTACTCCGGGTAGTACGTTGCCAGACCCATCCCCTGCTCTTTGAGCGCGTCCACCGTGTCGAGGATCACGTCGTGGGCGCTTCGCATCCCGTCGGTGGCGAAGCAGGCGCTGTCGTCGAACGGCTCCACGCCGTCGTCGGTGTCGCGGGTGTAGTAGAACTCCGTCTCGTAGGCGACCCGTGGCGTGTAGCCGTCACCGGCGACCTCGTCGAGGTAGCGACGCAACTGCGCCCGGGGACCGGCCGCCCAGGGCTCGCCGTCGAGGTCGTGGAGGTCGGCGAGCAACAGCGCCGCGCGGTCGTCGTACGGGAGCACGGTGAACGTCTCGGGGTCCGGCACGACCCGCACCTCGCCCGCCGGGCCGTACGACCCCTCCGGCGCCAGGCGGTCGAGGGCGTTAAACGACTGCATCGCGTGGGTGACGTTGGCCCCACTCTCCAAGACACTCGCCAGTCCCTCGCGGTCCACGATACGCCCCCGGGGCACGCCGCTGTTGTTGACGAACACCACCCTGACCAGTTCGACGTCCGCCGCGTCCGCTCGCTCGAGTACGTCCTCTGCGGTCGCCATACCACTCGTGACGGCTGCCGTGCACATAAGCACACCACTGGCCGGTCCTGGCAGTGCACGACCGCCCCCGGCGACGAGTCGCTCACGGCCGACCGTGAGCCGCGTCGGTCCCGGTTACCCGACGTCCCCGGGGCCCTCGGGGACCACCGCCCAGTCGTGGCCGGGCAGAACGTGGTCGACGCTGGTCGCCCGCTCACGCACCGCCCCGGCGCTGTCCCACCAGTCGAACTCGTCCACGGCCCCGCCCAGCGTGCGTCCGTTCTTTAGATTCTCCCGGGTGGGCACGGCGTCGACGGCGATCACCGTCGTCTCCCCGCCGGTGTCGACGGCGACGGACTGGTGACCGACCGTGTGCCCCGGGGTCGGGAACAGCGTCACGTCCGGGGCGAGTTCGTACTCGCCGTCGACCGGGTGGAGATCGGCGCCGACCCACGGTGGCTCCCGCCCGACCGTCGGCGCGTCGTAGCGAACGGCGTGCATCGGGTACGGCGCGACGGCGTACCCCACCTCGCGGCGCTGGACGTACACCGGCGCGTCGAACAGGTCGAGGTTGTAGCAGTGGTCCCAGTCGAGATGCGAGAGCACGACGCCGTCCACCGCCCCGGGTGCCGTGTCCGCCCGCCCGAGCGCCGCCGACAGGGTGTGCTCGGCGTCGCGGTTCACCGGAAACTCGGGGTGGCGCTCGGCCATCAGGTCGCGGTCGCCGAAACTCGTGTCCACGAGCAGCGTCCGCTCGCCGGTCTCCACGAGGTACACCAGCGAGGGCGCCTCGATCCGCTCGCCCTCCCGGCCCGCAACGAGGACGCTCGCGTCCATTGCGATCGACCCACAGCAAAGCGGCGTCACCGAGGCCATACGCGCCGATCGGCCCCCGGAGTAAAAAGCGGTCCGCGAGCAGGGACCCCCCGGTCGGCGGCGTCTCACGTCCGGCGACCGGACACAAGATCGAATACGCGGGGGTCCGAACCGCCCCCATCCGGGGCGTCCGGAACGACCCGGCACGGCCGCCCGCCCCGCCACACGCTCACGACAATGTCATCGCACCCACCCCGCGACGAACTGGCCGACCGCCACACCTGGGACCTCACCCGTGTGTACGACTCGCCCGCCGACTGGGAGCGCGCCCACGACGACCTGCGCGACCGCCTCGCCGACCTGCGCTCGCGGTCGGTCGACACGACAGGCCCGGACAGCGTCGCCAGCGCACTGTCCGCCGTCGCCGACGCACTCGTCACGACCACGCGGCTCGAACTGTACGCCCAACTCCGACGCGACGAGGACCCCACCGACGCGGACCGCATCGACCGCAAGCGGCGCGCACAGTCCCTCGCCGCCGAGGTGCGCGAGGCAGTCAACGCCGTTCGCGAGCGCCTCCAGCGCGACGCCGACGCCGTTCACGAGGTCCGTGACGACCCCGTACTCGACGGCTGGCGCCCGTACCTCGACGACGTACTCGACCGTGCACCTCACACCCGCGACCCGGCGGTCGAGAGCGCCCTGGCGAACTTCGAGCCGGTCGTCGAGGCCCAGACCGACACCGTCGTCGCGATCGAGACCGGCGACTTCGACCCGCCGACCGTCGAGGGGCCCGACGGCGACCCGTTCCAGGTGGACAAGCAGGGGTTCGCCGACGCGACGAGCCACGCCGACCGCGCGTTCCGGCGGCGGGCACACGACGCCTACTTCTCGGCACTGGGTGACCACGAACACGCCCTCGCCGCGGCCGTCGCCGCCGACGCCCGCGCCCAGTCCGGCCTCGCCGAGACGCGGAACTACGACTCCGTCCGCGCGATGGCGCTGTCGATGCCCAGTTACCCCGAGACCGGCGTCCACGTGACGTTCCCCGGGTCGGCCCACGACGCCCTCACGGAGCAGGTGTACGACCACGCCGACGCTTACTACCGACTGCAGGAGCGCCGCCGCGAGCGCCTCGGCGTCGAGCAGTTGCGCCCCTGGGACCTGAACGCCCCGCTGGTCGACGGTGACCCGCCACACGTCGAACTCGACGACCTGCGCGAGGCGCTGCTGTCGGCTGTCGACCCCCTCGGCGCGGGGTACCGCGACCGCCTCGCCGACTTCTTCGACGAGCGCCGGATCGACGTCTACCCCGCCGCTGACAAGCGCTCTGACATCCCCGCCTACTGTCCGTCGAGCCCGGAGACCGGCGCCTTCGTTCTCGCGAACTTCCGCGAGAACGTCCGCACCGCCTTCTACCTCGCCCACGAACTCGGGCACGCGATGCACGTCGAAGAACTGCGAGCGGCCCAGCCGCCGCGGTACGTCACGAACCCCCGGCCGGTGAGCGAGGTGCCCAGCATCCTCCACGAGTTGCTGCTCGCGGACCACCTCGCGGACGACCCTGAGTTGGCGCCCTTTGTCCGGGAACGGCGTGCCACCCTGCTGTCGGGCAACGTCTTCGGCGCCGGGCAGAGCGCCCGGTTCCTGCACGAGGTGTACCGCACGGTCGAGAACGGCGACGACCTCACGCCCGACCGGATGGCGTCGCTGTACGGCGAGTTCGCTCACGGTGCGGACCCTCGGAGTCCGGTGGGGGCCCCCGACCTCGAACGCGGCTGGCGACGCCAGGCCTACCAGCGCGGGCCGTGTCACAGTTACCAGTACGTGGTCGGCGCGGTCGGTGCCGTCGCGGTCCACGACCGCCTCCGCTCCGGGTCGCTGTCGCCCGACGAGTACCGCGAGTTCCTCCGCACCACCGGGCGACGGGACTCGCTTGACACCCTCGCGACGCTCGGGGTCGATCCGACAGCCAGCACACCGTACGATCGTCTGGCTGACGACCTCGCCGCCCTCGGAGAGAAGCGCACCACGCAGTAACCGCCTGTGACCGACTCAGTCGGCGTTGTCGAGGACGTCCTCGGCGGCGAGGTCGTCAACATCGGTGAGGACGATCTCTCTGACGACGTGGCGTGGCTGCTCGTCGTCGTCGCCCTCGTACTTGTAGAGGACGCCCTCCTCCTCGTCGCCGACGTTGTTGTGTGACCCGTCGCAGTACGGCTTGTCGTCCGAGAGCCCGCACTGACAGACAAAGGCGGTGCCGTCACGCTCCGCCAGGTCGGCGTCCGTTATCGGCGCTGGTCCCTTGGCGTCGTGTGTGACCTCGCGTACCATGTCTCACAGTCCCACGCCAGTACATATGAGTGTTGGCACGGACCGACCGCTCTGGCTCGGTGACACGGCCCCCGCCTGAGCCCCCGTCCGGAAGACGTGTGTCCAGGCGAGTCGTCGCCTCGTCGCCCGTAGCAGTCTCTTCGGCCTGCCGTCGTCGGCTGGGCGGGGGTTCGCTGCGTGACCTCCAGTTCGCCGAGCGTGTCGAGGGCCTCACCGCAGTCGGACGCGTGGTCACCGTCGAACGCTCCGACGCCACGGACGGCGCCCCCTGCGGTCACTACGGTCGTTGCTCGACCGGCCGAGCCCTGGTGCCGGGGCAGTGGTCGGTCGACTCCGGGCAGGTTATGCTCCTCGGGAGGCTGGATCAGTGCAGACGGGTGATGCTCGGGTACCCCTGCATGAACCGCACCCTGCGAGAGCGCGAGGAGCCGCTGCGGTGCAACCGAGACATGCGAAAGGCCACCTTCGAGGACCGGGGGCCCTCGTACGCCGCCGACCTCGCGACCCAGAACCTCCGTGACCTGCGGGCGATACTGGAGTGGAACCACGACCACGGCATCGACTTCTACCGTGTCACCTCGACACTGGTGCCCTGGAACTCGCAGTTCGACCTTGCCGACCTCGACGCGTACGACGAACTGCGTCGCCTGGCCGAGCGCTGCGGGGAGTACGTCCGGGACCACGACATGCGGCTCACCTTCCACCCGGACTACTGGTGTCGGCTGGCGAGTACCGCCCCGGAGACGGTCGAGCGCTCGAAACGGGCGGTCGAGTACCACGCCGACTGGCTCGACCTGATGGGCCTGGCGCGGTCGCCGTACTTCGGGGTGAACGTCCACATCGGCGCCACCTACGACGACCGCGGGGCGACCGCCGAGCGCTTCCGGGCCGCGGTCCGGGACCTGTCACCCGCCGCCCGCGCTCGTCTGACCGTCGAGAACGACGACGAAGCGGGGCTGTGGGCCGTCTCCGAACTCGCTGACCAGGTGAGCGACCCCGTCGGCGTCCCCGTCGTCTTCGACTACCACCACCACTCGTTCAGCGACCGCGGGCTCACCTACCGCGAGGGGTTCGAGCGCGCCGCCGCCACGTGGGACTGCCGCCCGGCGGTCCACTACTCCGAACCCGCCCGCCTGCACGGCGACGACACGAAGCCACAGGCCCACGCCGAGTACGTCGCCCGCGTTCCAAAGTGGCTCCGACGCGAGGCCGACGTGATGCTCGAGGCCGGCGCAAAGGAGCGAGCGGTTCTTCGACTCCGGAACGGCGCCTGACCGGTGTCCCACGCCCGACACCCGACACCCGACACCTGACGACCGCACAGAACAGGATTCACTACGCCCGACGCCGAACGCCCGTCGTGTCGCTGTCACCGAGTCGAACGCTCGCGTACCTGTTCGGCGCGCTGACCGGCGCGTTCGCGGCGGTGTGGACGGTCGCCCTGACTGACGACGACGCCCCGGGCGTCCGCTGGGCGGTGCTGTCACTGGCCTGTGGCGCCCTCGCCGTCGCCCTCGAGGAGCGGGCGACGTCGACGGCCGAGTGAGTCAGTCCTCCGGGGGGAGGTCTCCGGGGTCGAGGCCGTACACCTCGCGCACCCGCTCCGGCGTGACGGTCCCGAGACGCAGGTCCCGCGCGATAGCCGCCGGGTCCCGCTCGGCGGGGTCGCCGTACCCGCCGCCGCCGGGGGTCAGCAGTCGGACCGCGTCGCCGGGGTCGAGTGTGCGGGTGGTCTTCGCCGGCAGGCGCTCGGCGTCGCCGCCGTCACCAGCACCCGGGAGGTCGGCGTCGTGCACGAGGTACGCCTCGCCGGTCGCGCCCGGGTCGCCGCCGGCCAGACCGTACGGCGCGTGGCGGTGGCGGTCGGCGAGGACGCTACACGCCGCGGGCCGGTCCCGCACCTGGATCTCGCGGCGGAGCCCGAGACCGCCCCGGTACCGCCCGGCGCCGCCGGAGTCCGGCCGCAGTTCGTACGACAGCACCCGCAGCGGGTACGCCGTCTCGAGAATCTCCGCCGGCGTGTTCAGCGTGTTGCTCATGTGGACGTGGACCGCGTCCATGCCGTCACGCCCCGTGCGCCCGCCGAACCCGCCGGCCTGGGTCTCGTAGAAGGTGTAGGCGTCGTCCCGACCGGCCCCGTCGATCCCCGCGCGTTCCCCGCCGCTCGCGCCGAGCGTGAGGTTGTTCATCGTCCCCTGGCAGGCGGCGACCGACCGCTCGGGGTCGGCCTCGGCGAAGGCCCCGAGCACCACGTCGGTCACGCGCTGTGAGGTCTCCAAGTTGCCGCCGACGACCGCGGCGGGCGGCTCCGGGTCGACGAGTGACCGGTCGGGCGTCTCGATCGTCACCGGGCGGTAGCAGCCGTGGTTCGGCGGGATAGCGGGGTCGGTCACGCAACGCACCGCGTAGTACGTGGCCGACGCGGTGACGGCGCGAACGGCGTTCACCGGGCCCTCGGTCTGGTCGGCGGTGCCGGTGAAATCGACCGTCACCGCTTCACCCTCGACCGTGACCGTCGCCCGCACCGGGAGGTCCTCGTTCCCGCGGCCGTCGTCGTCGAGGACGTCCTCGAAGGCGTACTCGCCGTCGGGCAGCGCGTCGATGGCGGCGCGCATCCGGCGCTCGCTGTAGGCCTTCACCTCGTGGAGCGCGGCCCGCAGCGTGTCGAGGCCGTGCTCGGCGACCAACTCCCGGAAGCGACGCCGACCGGTTCGGTTCGCAGCCTCCTGGGCGCGCAGGTCGCCCGCCCGCTCCGCCGGGGTGCGGACGTTCGCCCGCAGCGTCTCGAACACCGCCTCGTTGCGCTCGCCGGCCTCGTACAGTTTCACCGGCGGGATCCGCAGGCCCTCCTGGTAGATCTCGGTCGAGTCGGCGGCAACGCTGCCGGCGCGGGCGCCGCCAACGTCGGCGTGGTGGGCGCGGTTGGCGACGACGGCGACGAGTTCGGCGTCGTCGCCGCTGTCGGGCGCCAGGGCCGCGCCCTCGGTGGTGTCGTCGCCGCTGTCGGCGTCGGCGCGGACGAACACGGGCGTCACGAGGGTGAGATCGGGCAGGTGTGCGCCGCCGTGGTACGGGTCGTTCAGGAGGACGGCGTCGCCAGGTGCGAGCGTCTCGGGCGGGAACCGCTCGACCGCGGCGGCGACCGAGAACGGCATCGCCCCAAGATGGACGGGCATGTTCTCCGCCTGACTGACCATCTCCGCCCGCGGCCCGGTGTCGCCGCCGTCGCCCGTCTCGCGCCGTGGCAGGTCAAACAGCGCACACGAGCAGTCCCGTCGCTCGGTGACGTTCGGCGAATGTGCCGTGCGGACGAGCGTGGCGTTCATCTCCTCACAGACCGCCTCGCAGGCGTTGCGGACCACCTCCAGGGTGACGGGGTCCGCTGCTCTCTCGTCGCTCACGCGTCCACCTCTACGTGCAGCGTCCCGAAGTCGTCGACGGTCACGCGGTCGCCGGGTCGCACGACGAGCGTACTCTCGCCGCCCTCCACGACCGCCGGGCCCCCGAACGCTGCGTCGGTCGGCAGTCGCTCGCGGTCGTACACCCGGGTCTCGTGCTCGGTGCCGTCCACGACTACGGGGCGCGTCTCCCGGACGGCGTCCGCGAGGTCCCCTCCCACGGGGTCGGCACGGAGGTCCGGCGCTGGCACGACACCCCGGGCGCGCAGGCGAACCGTGACCAGTTCCAGGGGCTCCGCCGGCGTCGCGTGCCCGTAGCGTCGCTCGTGGCGCTCGTGGAACCGCTCGGCGACGGCGTCGAGAGTCTCGCTGTCGGCGTTCAGTTCGGGTGCCGGCACCGACAACTCGAAGGACTGCCCCTCGTAGCGGAGGTCCAGTCGGGGCTCGAACCGCCGGCGGTCCGCCGGGACGCCCTCGGCGGCCAGGCGCTCCCGGCCCTCCCTGCGGAGGCGGTCGACGGCGTCGTGCAGGTCGTCGGCGGACACCGCACGCCAGGGACGCACCCGGGAACTGCTCAAATCGTGGCGCACGTCGCTGACCAGCAGTCCGAGCGCGGAGAGGACGCCGGCGGCGCGGGGGATCAGCACTCGCCCCACGTCGAGTTCACCCGCGAGGGTGGTGGCGTGTAGCGGGCCGGCGCCGCCAAAGGCCACGAGAGCGAACGACCGCGGGTCGTGACCCCGCTCGACGGAGACGACCCGCAGGGCCCGCTCCGTGTTCGCGTTCGCGACCCGGAGTACGCCCTCGGCGGCCTCGCGCACCGAGACGCCCAACGGGTCGGCCAGGTCGCGCTCGAACACCGCACGTACACGGTCCCGGTCCGCCTCCACGTTCTCGGCGAGAAAGGCGCCGGGGTCGAGTCGCCCCAGGAGCAGGTGGGCGTCGGTCACGGTGGGGCGGTCGCCGCCGCGGCCGTAGCACACCGGCCCGGGGTCGGCGCCGGCGCTGCGGGGTCCGACACGGAGCGCGCCGCCGTCGTCGATCCAGGCGACGGAACCGCCGCCCGCGCCGACCGTGTGCACGTCGACTGTCGGCACGCTCACGGGGTAGTCGCCGACCTCCACGTCCGTCGTCACCGTCGGCTCCCCCTCCTCGACCAGCGAGACGTCACACGAGGTGCCGCCCATGTCCATCGTGATGAGGTCCTCGACGCCCGCGAGACCGGCGACGTGGGTCGCCCCCTGGACGCCGGCGGCCGGTCCCGACAACAGGGTCCGCACGGGACGCCCCCCGGCGGCGTCGGCGGTCAGCAGACCGCCCGCCGAACTCATCACCCGGAGGTCACGCCCGACGCCGCGGTCGTCGAGTCGGCTCCCCAGTGCGCCGAGGTACGTGCCCATCACCGGCGCGAGCGCGGCGTTCAGTGCCGTCACCAGCGTGCGCTCGTACTCCCGGATCTCGGGGTAGACCGCGCTGGACACCGAGACGTGGAGGTCGCCGCCGTCCTCCCGCAGTATCTCCCGCACCCGGCGCTCGTGGGCGTCGTTCTCGAACGCAAAGAGGAGACAGACGGCGACGCCGTCGACGCCGTCGAGGTCGTCGGCGATCGCCCGCACGGCCGCCTCGTCCAGCGGTTCGAGTACGGCGCCGCGCTCGCCGACCCGCTCGGACACCTCGTACCGGCGGTCGCGCTCTACGACTGGCGCGGGCTTCTCGGCCTGGAGGTCGTACAGCGCCGGGCGGTCCTGGCGGCCGATCTCCAGGGCGTCCCGGAAGCCCGCGGTCGTGACGAGGGCGGTGTCGGCCCACTCCCGCTCGAGAACGGCGTTCGTCGCGACGGTGGTGCCGTGCCCGAGAAAGTCCACCGCAGACGGTGTCACGGCCGCACGGTCGACCCCGTTGAGGACGCCCTCCTCGGGGGCGTCGGGCGTCGAGGGGGTCTTCGCTACCCGCATGACGCCGTCCTCGACTGTCACCACGTCGGTGAAGGTGCCCCCCACGTCGACACCGACTCGCGTCTCCGTCACGTTCGCCTCCTGACGGTCTCTCGCTCGTGACCCGTCTCACGCGGGTCGCTCCTCCCGTCGCCGCTCATGGCGTCGGATCGCGCTCGCCGCGGGTTTCACCCTGTCGGTGCTCGTGGCCCGGCGGCCTCGCAACTGACCGGCCGGGCCCCGCCCGGACACGCCGGTGGCGCGGGCGGCTACGACGGCTCAGTGTCCGGTCGCCGTCTGCCAGACGAGCCCTGTGCGAGGGCGACGGCGAAGTCGACGCCCGCCTGGACGATCCGCAGCGCCAGCACGGCCGAGAGCACGGAGAGGACGACACTGGAGACGGTGAACAGTGCCGACACCGCGACGAGGATTCCGAGGACGACGCCGACGTTGACGAGCCCGAGTAGCCCGTCACTCAGCGTTCGCAGCGGCTCGTCGCCGGCGAGCACCCCCTCGACAACCAACTCGACGGTGACGACCACCACCTTCACCGCGAAGCCAATCTCGAAGGCGGTCTGCACCTCGGTGGCGGTCTCGATCCCGGTCTCGGACAGCGAGTTCTCGAGCAGCGGGAGGACGTACGCCGAGAACGCGACCTGCTGGCCGTAGAACACCACGCCGAGCAGCGCCAGCGCCCCGAGTGCCAGCACGGACCACCGGCTCGCGAACAGCAGGTACACCAGCACGGCGACGATACCGGCGAGGACGATCGCGTTTCTGACAAGGGCCGTGTCCACCGCCTGCAGGAGCGTCATGGGACCCTGTCGCCGCAGAGCCACATGAATCCCCGACCGCGGCGAGAGGCTTATTCGACCGGGCGCTGAGCCGTGAGCATGTACCGACAGACGCGGGCCCGGGTGTACGAACTGCTCGACGCCGGGGCCCCGGGGTCGCTGAGTCGGAGCGTCGACCTGTTCATA